>JAWLBB010000007.1 GCA_041395105.1 Opitutaceae bacterium
ACTCGAATCTATACGCGGACCTGTCGGCCGGATCGGGCCTCAATGCCCTGAAGCGCGACCCGGCCCATGCCGCCGGATTCCTCAATCGTTTTGCCGATCGATTGCTTTTTGGACGTGATTACTATGGGGGTGATCTGATGGATTTCCTCAAGACCCTCGATCTCACGCCGGAGACCCGGGTGAAGATCTTCCGGGAAAATGCGGAGAAACTGGTCGCGGCACCTCAGACATCATGAGCCCCCCAACCCTCACTGGAATTGCGGATGAAGCAGCGCACGATATCGCCGGACAGATCGCTGTTCATCGGGAACTCGGCTGGAAGGCCATTGAGTTGCGGCTGGTCGACGGGAAAAATGCGGCCGGCGCTCTGGCGGATGATGCCTTTGCCCGGACGGCCGATACCCTCGACGCCGCAGGGATGACGGTGACGTCCTTCGCTTCGGCCATCGCCAACTGGAGTCGACCGATCACCGGCGATTTTTCGCTCGATCTGGACGAGCTGAAGACGGCCATTCCGCGTATGCAGAGGTTGGGGACGCGATTCATAAGGACGATGAGCTGGATCGGCGAAGGGGTGAATAAGGCCGAATGGCGGCGCGAGACCATTCGTCGTTACCGGGAACTGGCGAAAGTCGCGGAGGATGGCGGCGTCTTCCTTGCCCACGAAAACTGCACCGGTTGGGCCGGTCTCGGTCCCGCCCAGACGCGGGAACTGATCGAGACCATCGACAGTCCGAACCTGGTGGTTCTCTTTGATATCGGCAATACGGTCAGCCACGGCCTGCCCACGTGGGAATACTACGTGGGGGTGAAGGACCTCATCCGCTACGTGCACGTCAAGGATGCCCGCCGCAATCCGAAAGGTGGGCACAGTTCGGCCTTCACCTATCCGGGGGAAGGTGACGCCATGGTGCGGGAGGTCCTGACCGACCTGCTGAAGGGCGGTTATTCCGGGGTCATCGCGATTGAACCCCACCTGGCCAGCCTCGTGCACGTCAAGGACCAGGATCCCGATCCCGAAGCCATGCGCTCGTCCTACCTGAAATATGGGCGAATGCTCGAAGCGATGGTCGCCGGGATCGCCGAACGCCGGGTCGATACGGCTTGATGGATCCTCATGTCCTCAAGCTGCCGTCTTGTTCGGGGTTGTATCCGATTGAAGAAGCCCTTTCAGCTCTGAGTCCCGGACTGTCATGAAGACCTACTGGGGAGACATCCACAATCACTGTGCGGTCAGCTATGGGCACGGTGATCCGGAACGGGTTCTGAACAATGCGAGGCAGCATCTCGATTTTGTCTCCATCACGGGCCATGCCTTCTGGCCGGACATGCCGACGGATCTTCAGCGTCACAACGCCATCATCCTCTACCACCTCGGAGGGTTCGCCAAGTTGCAGCGCTACTGGGGCGATCTGCTGCACAAGATGGAGGCCTCGAACCGACCTGGGGAATTCGTTACCTTGCCCAGCTACGAATGGCACTCTCGGGAATATGGCGATTACAACGCCTATTTCGGATCGCACCAGGTGCCCCTCGTCGATGGTCCGGACCTCGCCGGCCTGGCGGCTCGCCTGGCGAATGAGGAGGCGCCCTTCATCCTCATGCCCCATCATTGTGGGTACCCCAAGGGTCATCGGGGTCTCAATTGGGAGGCCTTTATCCCGGAAGTGACCCCATTGGTCGAAATCTATTCCAATCATGGCTGTGGCGAAGCGGACGATGCCGGTTACGAATACCACCACAGCATGGGGCCGCGGGTGGGCGGATCGATGGTGCGGCGTGGCCTGCTTCTGGGCCACCGCTTCGGGTTCTCAGCCGGGACCGACAGCCATGACGGTTACCCGGGGCACTATGGTCACGGCCGGATCGGGGTTCTTGCGGAGAAGCTCGATCTTTCTTCGATCTGGGACGGCATGATGAACCGGCGGACTGTCGCTTCAACGGGGGGGCGTTTTGGCGTCGAATTCGCAATGGGAGCGGGTGGCATCGGACAGGTGGTCGGTCGAGAGGCCAGAATGCCGATTCGGCTGTGCATCGAAGGCAACGGCCCGATTGAACGGGTGGATTTGATCGAGGGATCCAACGGCCGTTGCCGGGTTCGGCGACTAGCGGGTCCGGATCTTGACTTCGGCTTTGTTCCTGGAAGGTACAAGGTGAAGATCGAATGTGGTTGGGGCCGGGAGAAACAAAGATCGGATTGGGATGTGAGTTGCCGGGTTGATGACGGCAGGTTGCTCGGCGTGGAACGGTGTTTCCGTCACAGCGATTACCCGATGGATGAGATGGCCTCCTCCGAGGAAATCGTGGAGCAGGATGATTCCGGAGTCCGGTGGCTGGCCCGGGCGCTGGCCAACCCGTCCGGCATGACCGGGGGAACACACTTCAATGCGGGCGGCACGCAGGCCGTGGTGCTGGACCTTGACCTTGGCGACAGGTCCCGGCTCAGGGTGACCGCGGGCGACGTGGACTTCGATTTGCCGGTGCAGGAACTGGCCTGCGGTTCGATCGGCCGACCGATCAGCGGCTTCGGGTCCCCGGCCCTCAAGCTGCATCGTGCCGTTCCGGAACGGGAATTCACGTTCCTGCACGAATCAGTCTTTGAACCACCGGTGGACGCGGCGGCCGGCTTTGTCTATGCCCGCGTCCTCCAATCGGACGGCCAGATGGCCTGGATCAGCCCGATCTGGTATGAGTAGGATTCACGCGGTCGCGCCTTGCCACCTTCGGGCGGACGCGCACGATTGCCGACGAGATCCATGACTGATAAAGGGAATATCGGATTTGCCATAGTCGGGACCGGCGCGATCGCTGAGACCCATGCGACGGCCATTGGGATGGTTGAGGGCGCTGAACTCCGGGCCGTGTTCAACCGGAACGGGGACAAGGCGCGGGCTTTTGCGCGGGAATTCGGGTCGCGGGTGGAGGCCGATCTTCCATCATTGCTGGCTGCTCCGGACATCGACGTGGTCTGTGTGACCACGCCGAGCGGCGCCCACGAGGAGATTGCGGTGCCGGCTCTCGAGTCGGGGAAACACGTGCTCTGCGAAAAACCGCTGGAAATCAACCTGGAGCGGGTCGACCGGATGATCGCGGCGGCCCGGCGGAATGGCCGCCTTCTCGCGGCGGTCTTTCCTTCGCGGCTGGGCATCGGGGCCCGCACCGTCAAGGCAGCCATGGAGGCCGGTCGTTTTGGCCGACTCACCCTCTGCAGTGCCTACATCAAGTGGTGGCGCTCGCAGGCCTATTACGATGAGGGCGGATGGCACGGAACCTGGGCCCTTGATGGTGGCGGGGCCATGATGAACCAGGCCATTCATTACGTGGATCTGCTGCAGTGGCTGGTCGGCATGCCGGGTCGGGTCCACGCCTTCGCCGGAAGCCTCGCACATGAACGTATTGAAGTTGAGGATACATTGGTGGCCTCCGTGCAGTATGCAAACGGCGCACTCGGGGTCATTGAGTGCGCAACGTCCTGTTCGCCGGGATATGCGCGCCGCATCGAGATCTGCGGCGACCAGGGTTCCATCATTCTGGAGGACGACACGATCAAGCAGTGGGATTTCGCCGACGAATTGCCGGGTGACGAAGAGATCCGTAAAGGCCGGGTGTCCTCGGGACTGAAAGGGGGCACGGCGGATCCGCGGGCCGTATCCTGCGAAGGTCACCGATTGCAGATCGTGGACCTGATCCATGCCCTGCGGGAGGGTCGTCCACCCGCCATACCGGGTGAGGATGGCCGCCACGCGGTGGCGATTGTGCGTGCCGCTTACGAATCGGCCCAGACCGGCCAGGTGGTGGAGTTGGCCGACTGATGGGTTTTGGTCTCGCGCAGAGACGCAGAGGCTCAGAGATTCGGTATGGGCCGGGGTATGGCCCGTGGCGGACCCGCCACCCAGAGCTCATTACCCCCTGACTCAGTACTCCGCGCCTCCGCTGCACTCTTCGATCCCCAATGCCTTCGAACCAAACAAGCGGCCAAACCGAACCATCCTGGTGGCGGATTCTCGGTCCCGGCTTTGTCGCGGCGACCGGGGTAGAGGGCGGGGATCTCATCGCGGCCGGTGCGGCGGTCATCGGTTCCGGACTGGCCGTTCGATAGTCGCTTCTGGGGCCTTGTTCAAGTGGGTGCTCAATGCCAGAGGGTCTCACGCTGGCAACTGGCGACCGGTTCGACCTTGATCGAAAGGCTGGAGTTCGCGGCTTCCGCGATGGATTTCCTGGTATTTTCTGGGTTACCTTGTGCTCTGGAGCTTTCTGGTGGCCGCGGCGCTGTCATCGGCCTGCGGGGTGGCCGCCGGTGCGTTGTTTCCGGATACCGGCCTGCCGGTCGCGGCCTGGAGCACACTTCACGCAGTGGTCGCCTTCGGTCTGGTCTGGTGGGGTCGCTATGAAGGCTTCGAGCGATTGATGAAGATCCTCATCGGGGCGATGTTTGTCCTGGTCATCATCTGCGCGGCACTGCTCTCTCCGCCACCGGCCGAGATTCTCACCGGTTTGGTGATTCCCACCATCCCTGACGGCTCGCCCCGGTTTCTGCTTGGCGTGATGGGTGGAGTCGGCGGCAGTGCGACGCTGCTCTGTTACGGCTATTGGATCCGGGAAAAAGGATGGACCGGTCTCCAGGCTCACCGCCGATCGATCCTCGATCTGACCGGTGCCTACCTGCTGACCGGGCTTTTCGGGGTAGCCCTCATCATCATCGCTGCCGAAGCCAACCCGGCCGATGCGTCGGGCACGGGACTCATCCTCGCCCTGTCCGACCGCCTGGACCAATTGGTGGGCCCCTATGGCCGGACGGCCTTCCTGGTTGGCTTCTGGTGTGCGGTTTTTACTTCGATGCTGGGTGTCTGGCAGGGTGTTCCCTACCTGTTCGCGGATACCGTGCGAACCATGTTCGGCCATCGGGGAACCGAGCATGATGGCGCGGAGAATCGGCCGCTCCCGCGGAGCCGGTCCTATCGTTGGTTCCTTGTCTTTCTGGCTTTTCCGCCCCTCCTCATGCTGGCCTTCAGGAGCCCGCTGGCCATTGTCATCCTCTACGCGGTGGCCGGAGCTTTCTTCATGCCCTTTCTGGCCGGAGTCCTGCTCGTCATGAACAACCGTCGAACCTGGGTGGGAGACCTTCGAAATCCGCCCTGGATCAATGTGCTGCTCATTCTCTCGCTCATCCTCTTTGGCACAATCTTCGTCTTTGAGCTGATCGAGCGGATTGGTGCAATTCGCTGAAAAGACGGCCGATCAATCCACTCTTGGATCAGTTTACCAGGTTGAGCAGGTCACCGACTGTCCGGTGGGACTCGAGGGGATGCCGCAGGGGGACGTAGCGGTTGATCAGGTAATGGTTGCGCCGGCCTTCCCGTTTGCGGGTGATGGCGCCGGCGGCTTCCAATTCAGCCACGATCTTCTGGACGGCCCGTTCAGTGATCCCCACCTGCCGGGCAATCTCCCGCATGACCAGATCGGGATTCCGGTGGAGACAGATGATGACGTGGGCGTGATTGGAGAGGAAATTCCAGCTCTGGGAGAGACTGCCGGCTCTGTGGGACGGTTCTGGATTCATTGGGAGGGCGGGGTTTGGGGAATGATGATCAGCGAAAATGATTTCGCAAACCCTTTTTCACCTTGAGGGCGGAGACGCGGGTTCCGGGATTCTCTGAAATGATTTGGGATTCACGGAAAAAAAGTGTGACAAGACGATTGACTCATTTTGCCCCAGGGTGTTTTAACGAAAACGTTTTCATGTTTTTAATTTCGCAAGAAGTGGTGAATTCCGGCCCGTCGACTCAGCGTTGCAGCTCGCATGGTTTCCCTGCCGGCGAGAGTGATTCCGGCCGATCCGCGGTGCCGGATGGCCGAACACGGTCCCCACATCGATTCTCCTGATTTATGAATCCACTTGAACTGCTGCTGACCAATCTGCTCTCGCCGCCGATCTTCGCCTTTGCGGCCGGAGTGATCGCGGTTCTTATCCGCTGTCCGTTCCGCTTTCCGGAACCGATCTATCAGGCGATCACCATATACCTGCTCTTTGCCATCGGCTTCAAGGGCGGTGTCTCGATCAGCGAAACCGGTTTGGCCGCGGTGGCCTGGCCGCTGGCCGCGACGATTTTCGCCGGGTCGATCATTCCGGTGGTCGTCTTTTTTGTCGCCTGGAAACTGGTGGTGCCGAAGGTGGCCGACGCCGCTTCCCTGGCCGCCCACTACGGATCGGTCTCGGCCGTGACGTTTCTGGCCTGCTACGGATTCCTGACGTCAAACGGAGTCCAGTCGGAGTCGTTTCTGCCCGCTTTGATGGCCGTGATGGAAATCCCTGCCCTTGCGGTGGCCATATTCCTCGGCAAACATTTCCAGCGGGACCGGGAGGCGCCCATCTGGAAGGCATTGCATGAAGTGGTCACCGGCAACAGCATCTTCCTGCTCATCTGCGGATTGGTCATCGGAGCAGTGGCGGGAGCGGAAGGGATGAAGCGGGCCGCCCCGTTCTTCGTTGATCCGTTCTACGGAGTCCTCATTCTCTTCCTCCTTGAGATGGGGATTGTGGCGGGCGCCCGCCTCCAGGACTTGAGCGGGGTGGGTTGGGGTTTGATCGCGATGGGGATGATCCTCCCTCTCGTTCAGGGATGCTTTGGACTCTTGCTGGCCGGCTGGCTTGGCCTCTCGGTCGGCGGGGCCACCCTTTTCGCGGTTCTGACGGCGAGCGCCTCATACATAGCGGCCCCGGCCGCGGTCCGGATCGCTCTTCCGGACGCCAACCTCGGGTATTCCATCACCGCGTCTCTCGGCATTACCTTCCCGTTCAATCTTGCGGTCGGCATTCCTCTCTATTTCGGTCTGGCCAGAGCGTTCATCGGGAGTTGAACCGCCACCTCTATGAAGAACCCGTCATTCCGCCGTCTTTCGCGCAAGGGATTCCGCAAGATCGATCAGGATCTGGAATTCCTCTTTTCCTGCACCCGCGAGATGCTGTTCGAGATCGGCCAGCCGGCGGCGGCCCGGTTGGTCGAGTTGCCGCCTCCCAATCCCAGGCGCGGTCTTTCCCGGATTGAAGTGCAGGCGATTTCCCTCTCCTTTCAATTGCTCAACCTGGTGGAGGAGAACGCGGCCAACCAGATCATTCGGAACCGGGAGGCGACTTCGGGTCCGGCCGCCGAACCGGGGATGTGGGGCGATTGGTTCCGGCGGATGAAGGCCGCCGGGGTGGGGTTGGATGCGTTTGCCCGGTCGCTTGACGAGATTCCGGTCGAAGCGGTCCTGACCGGTCACCCGACGGAAGCCCGACGCTGGTCCGTCCTTGATCTGCAGCGGCGGCTCTACGTGCTGCTTGTCCAGTTGGAAAACCAGATGTTCACTCCGCGGGAGCGCGAGGGCATCCGGGATTCGATCAAGGCCACTCTCGAACTGCTCTGGCGAACAGGGGAGATCCTCCTGAACAAACCGCTGGTCGAAACCGAGCGCGACAATGTCATCCACTACCTCACGGAGAAATTCCCGCCCGCTCTTGAGCTGGTCGACCGGCGCTTCCTCGATGCGGCCCGTGAGTCGGGCTTTCTCGCCCTCAGGAACGGACGTCCCGTCATGCCCCGGTTCCGGATGGGCAATTGGGTCGGCGGTGACCGTGACGGGCATCCATTTGTGACCGCCGCTTTTACGGCTGAAACCTTCGCGACGTTCCGGGCGCGGGCTCTTGAAACGCTGGCCGGGCGGTTGCGGGAACTGCGTCGCTCGGTTGTTCTCTCGGTCTTTGCGCAGCCTCCGCCCGAGGAACTCTCTGCGCTTCTCGAGCGGGACTTTCCTGCCTACGGTGAATCGGCGACGGGAACGGAAGAACCATGGGGGGCGTTTGTCGACCTGATGATCCGGAGACTGCCGGGACCGGTTTCTCGGGATTCGAGCTACCGGACAGCTTCGGAACTGCGGGCCGACCTCGTTCGGCTTGAACATCTGCTCGAGCAGGTGGGGGCAGGGCGGCTGGCCGCCCATTTTGTTGTTCCGCAGATCCGATTTGTGGATACTTTCGGTTTTCACCTTGCCTCCCTCGATATCCGGCAAAACAGCAGCTTTCACGACAAGGCCATGACCCAGCTGCTGGTGGCCGCGGGCATTCCCGACGGGGGGAGCTTCGGCAAGTGGAGCGAGCAGGAGAGGGTGGATTTCCTGAGCCGGGAATTGGCGGTGTCCCGACCGTTCACCCAGCCGGGGAGCCCGCTCGGTCCGGAGGCCATGGAGGCGGTCGCGAGTCTTCAAACGGTTGCGGATGCGCTCCGCTCTCATGGCCGCAGGGGTATCGGCTCGTTCATCATCAGCATGACCCGCTCGCTTTCCGATCTGCTCGTCGCCTATGCCCTCTGCCGAGAGGCCGGACTGACCCGGATGACGGAAGAGGGCCCGGTCTGCCTGGTCAGGGTGACTCCGCTCTTTGAAACACTGGACGACCTCGACCGCTGCGGAGGGATTCTCGAGGACTTCGCCCGGTTTCCCATGACTCAGCGAAGCCTTCCCTGGCTGGACCGTTCTCTCGACGATTCTCTCGTCGGACAGGAGTTGCCGGATGGAAAGTCGACATCGGGTGGGTCGGATTCCCGATTGCCGCTGGTGATCGAAGCGATGCTCGGCTACAGCGACAGCAGCAAGGATGCGGGCATCCTGGCGAGTCAGTGGGCGGTTCACGAGACTCAGCGTAGACTGGTGGAACTCGGCGGACGGCTGGGTCTGGGATTTCGCTTTTTTCATGGTCGCGGTGGGACGGTCAGCCGCGGAGCCGGCCCGACTCACCGCTTTCTCGAAGCCCTGCCGCCGGGCTCTCTTCGAAACGGGGCCCGGACGACCGAACAGGGAGAGGTGATCGCTCAGAAATACAACAATCACCTGACCGCTGCCCACAATCTGGAGCTGCTCGTGGCGGGCTGCCTCGGGGCCGCACTGCTGGGAGAAACCGGCGGGCAACCGGACCCGGAAGGACTGCGCTGCGCCATGGATGTCCTCAAAGGGACAAGCCACTCAGCCTATACCGCTTTGGTCGAGAGTGCCGGGTTCATTGAGTTTTTCCGACAGGCGACTCCCATTGACGCCCTTGAAAACAGCTCGATCGGTTCCCGCCCAAGCCGGCGATCGGGCCGGTCCAGTCTTCAGGACCTTAGGGCCATCCCATGGGTGTTCAGTTGGAATCAGTCGCGGTTTTTCCTTCCGGGGTGGTACGGCGTGGGGACGGCGCTGGCCGCACTTGAGAAGGATGAGGCATTCCTTTACCGGGAACTCTGCCGGGACTGGAAGAGGTGGTCGTTCAGTCGGTATCTTCTCTACAATATCGAATCCAGCATCGAGAGCGCCTCGGTCGATTGGATGAAAGCCTACGCCTCCCTTGTCGCGAAGTCGGGCTTGAGGAGCGAGTTCCTTGGTCGGATCCTCGAAGAGTACGAACTTACCCGGCATCACCTGGAGGCGATCATGGGGGATCCTCTTGAAGTCCGGCGTCCCCGGTTTTACAAGACGTTGCACCATCGGGACGAGTGGCTGTCGCTTCTGCACAATGCACAGATCCACCGACTTCGACGCTGGCGGCGCTCGGGCCGGGATGAGGATCTGCTTGATGTTCTTCAGTCGGTCAATGCGATTGCAGCCGGTCTGCGGACAACCGGGTGAACCGGATCGCAATATGACCTTCGATTGAGGCTGAATACCCTCCGGAAAAACCGGGTGATCGGCAACGCTTCGCGCCCTTGGCTTCCGGATTGTACGTGCGATGCGGTTTCAATATGCACTATCCGCCTGCCGGACGGTCAGCCCAATGAGCCGCCGCGAGAGCCGCGTCCCCAAGGGAGCGCGGCTCTGAATCGGATGAGACGAGGTGGCTATCGGCGTGAGACGAGAACCCGGGAGGCGTTTTCCTCCCGGCGAAGATCGTCGAGGATGGTCGTGACTAATGCGGCAAAAACAACGGTGAGAATAATGGTGGTGATCATGGTTTTGTTTTATGAAATTGTTTTCGTGTTTGGATTCAGTCAGTTATTAGTCCGAACCGGTCGGGCGGATGCACGAAATTAGCTCGATCAGCGAAAGACCTTGCATTCGATGAGGACGGTTTGAGGACATGCCTGCCGTCGGGATTTCCTTTTTCATTGAATGGTTCTGCCGCAAACGACCTCATATGGGGCGGATGCCGAAGTCTTTCATCATTCTGATCCTGCTGACCGGGGTGGTCTATCTTGTCGTCCTGGCTGGAACCGCGCTGAATCAGCGCCGGATGATTTATCTGCCAAGCCATCACGAACCGGAATCGGATCTTGAGCCTTGGGTCCTGGGCGACGTCACCATCGGCTACGGGCGGCTGGCAGCCGATCCAGCGGTGGTCTGGCTGTTTCTTCACGGCAACGCAGGGCAGGCATCGGGTCGGGCCTATGCCATGTCCCGGTTCATGCCGGATGATTCGGTCTACGTGGTGGAGTACCCGGGATACGGGCGGCGACCCGGTAAGCCGACGAAAGAGAGCCTCGACCGGGCGGCCGAAGAAGCGTATCGGGAATTGCGTCGCCGGTATCCCGGTGTCCCGGTCTGCGTGGTGGGCGAGTCGCTCGGCAGTGGTCCGGCTGCGGTTCTCGGGGCGCTGACCGACCCGCCGGACAAGATCATTCTGCTGGTTCCTTTCGATGAACTGGCAAATGTCGCCGGGGAACGGATGCCGTTTCTGCCGGTTCGTTGGCTCCTGATCGACAACTGGGACAATGCCGAGGCCCTGCGAGGTTTCGCGGGTCCCATTGAGATCTATGGTGCCGCCCAGGACGAGATAATCCCGGTCGGCCAGGCCCGGGCACTGGCGGCAAGCCTCCCTCGGGCCGTCTACCACGAACTTGAGGGCACCCACAACGACTGGTCGACTGACGAACGCGTCGGTTTCCGTTTTCCCTGAGGCGGCCTCATCGAGTACCCGATCGCTTTCATTTGCCACCCGCGCCAGAGCCGCTCACAACAGGCAGAGGATGTCGACCAATCAGATCCATCTGCTGGGAACGAAGCGGTTCCTGCCGCTCTTCCTGGTTCAGTTTCTTGGGGCATTCAACGACAATGTCTTCAAGAATGCGGTTCTGATCCTGGCGACATTCCAACTGGCTGACCTTTACGATTGGAAGCCGGAAATCGTCACACAGATCATCGCCGGGCTTTTCATCATCCCGTTCTTTCTCTTCTCAAGCTTCGCCGGGCAACTTGCGGACAAGTTTGAGAAGGCGGGAATGGTGCGCTACGTCAAGGCCTGGGAACTCTTCGCCATGTTGGTCGGGTCGGTCGGCCTGATTTCGGGTCTGCCGTGGATCCTCTTTGTCACCCTGTTCCTGATGGGTGCGCAGTCCGCTTTTTTCGGGCCGCTGAAATACAGCCTTCTCCCGTTTCACCTGCGGGAAGACGAATTGGTAGCGGGCAACGCCATCTTTGAGGCGGCCACCTTTCTCTCCATCCTGGTGGGGACGATTTTCGGCGGTTTGCTGATCGTATTGGAGGACGGCACGCTGATGGTGAGCGTCGCCGTTGTCCTGATCGCGGTCGTCGGGTGGGTCGCGAGTCTCTGGGTGCCGAGAGCGTCTCCGTTGGAAGGAGCGCTGAAGATCAACTGGAACATATTCAGTGCGACCACCCACCTGATTGGTTACGCGGCAACCCAGCGAGGCGTCTTCCGCTCGATTCTTGGCTTGTCGTGGTTCTGGTTGATCGGTGCCTTCTGGCTCACCCTCGTCCCGGCTTATGTTCGCAATCACCTCCATGGTTCCCAGTTCGAGGTTACCTCGCTGCTGGTGATTTTCGCCGTCGGGATCGGTCTGGGTTCCTTGCTCTGCAACCGGATTCTGCGGGGAGAGATCACGGCCAAGTATGTGCCCCTGGCCGGTCTGGGCATGGCCGCCTTCATGATTGATGTGGCCGTGATGACAGCCGGGTTGGGTGATCGATTTGTGGCCGAGGCATTTTCCTTTGCCTCAGCGACCGGGGTTCGGGTCATCATCGATCTCGGGGGAATCGCCATCTGCGGAGGCCTCTTCAGCGTGCCGCTCTATGCCATGATCCAGGCCTGGGCTGAACCGGCTCACCGGTCCCGGGTGATCGCGGCAAACAATGTGATGAACGCCCTCTTCATGACGCTGATCGCCGTTGTGGCAGCGGGGATGTTCGCCGCGGGGTGGTCGACCACCCGGGTGATCCTGATCCTGGCCGTCGCCAATATCGGGGTATCCATTTATGTGGTGACACTGGTTCCCGAATCCATGGTCCATACCGTTTTTCGCTGGTTGATGCGGGTTCTCTACAAGGTCGAGCTGCGGGGACTGGAGAACTATGGAAAGGCGCGGAAGCGCCGCGTCATCATTGCCAATCACACGTCGTTTCTTGACGCCGCCCTCCTGACCATCTTCCTGCCGGACCGCCCGACCTTCGCGATCAACACCCAGATTGCACGCAAGTGGTGGATGAGGCCTTTTCTGTGGGCGGTCAACGTTCACCCCCTCGACCCGACCAAGCCGATGGCGATCAAGGCGCTGACCGCCCTGGCCCGCGAAGGCGTCCCGATTGTGATCTTTCCGGAAGGCCGCATCACGGTGACCGGAGCGCTCATGAAAGTCTACGAGGGTCCGGGGCTTGTCGCGGAAAAGGCGGATGCCGATCTCCTGCCGGTCCAGATCGACGGTGCCGTCCATACTCCGCTTTCGCGGATGCGCGGCAAAGCCCGTCTGCGGTGGTTTCCCAAGATCACGCTGACCATCCTCCCGCCGCGGGTTTTTCACCCTCCGGCGGAGTTGCGGGGGCGTGAAAAGCGTCGCTACATGGCGGAGCAACTCTATGAAATCCTCGCCGACATGTATCTCCAAACGGCGGATACCGACAGGACCCTCTTTGAGAGTCTGCTCGACGCCGCCGCGATTCATGGTCGCGGCTTCTCCATCCTGACCGACCTCGACTTCAAGCCCGCCAGTTATCGCCGTCTTCTGGCGGCGAGTCTTTTTCTCGGTCCGAAACTGACGCGGGGAACCGAAGTGGGTGAGCCGGTCGGCCTGCTCATTGCCAACAGCATTGCGGCGGTGGCGGCGTTTTTCGGCGTTCAGTCCTCCGGGAGGGTCTGTGCCATGCTCAACTATTCGGCCGGGCCGGCGAATCTGCGATCGGCCTGTCAGACCGCGAAATTGCGGGTGGTCTGGACTTCCCGTCGGTTTGTCGAAATGGCCAAACTCGGCCCGGCGGTTCAGGCAATGGAGGGGACGGGCGCACAGATCCGCTACCTGGAGGACATAGCGCGGCGGTCGCTTCCTGGACGTCTGGGGATCCTGGTCAACCTGGTGGCCCCGGGATGGGTCTACCGGACCCGCGGCCGTCCCCACGTTGATGCCGGCGGGCCTGCCATCATCCTTTTCACCTCCGGGTCCTCCGGCGCGCCGAAAGCCGTCGTTCTCTCGCACCGCAATCTGCAGACCAACCGGCATCAACTCACGGCGCGCATCGACTTCAACCGGCAGGACAGGATGTTCAACTGCCTGCCCATTTTCCACGCCTTCGGCCTGACCGGGGGAACCCTGGCACCGTTGCTGGCCGGAGTCCCGGTCTTCATGTATCCGACCCCGCTGCATTTCGGGATCATTCCGGAGCTGGTCTATCAGACCAATTCAACGCTGCTCTTCGGCACCAATACGTTCCTGGCGGGTTATCTGCGGAAGGCCCATCCTTATGATTTCTTTTCGGTCCGCTATGTCTTTGCCGGAGCGGAGAAATTGAAGGCCGGCACCCGCGACGCCTGGATGGAGCGTTTCGGCGTGCGCATCTTCGAGGGCTATGGAGCGACGGAAACCGCGCCGGCCCTGACCTTGAACACGCCGATGCACAACAAGAGCGGGACCGTGGGCTGTTTCCTTCCGGGAATCGAGTGGAGGACGGAGCCCGTCCCCGGTGTGGACGCGGAACACCCTTCCCAGGGGAAGGTCGGGCGACTCTTTGTCCGCGGGGGCAATATCATGTTGGGCTACTACAAGGCGGACCGACCCGGTGAACTGCAACCACCGGAGGAGGGTTGGTATGATACCGGGGACATTGTGGCGGTCGACGCGGAGGGTTTCGTCCGCATCCTCGGGCGGGCCAAGCGCTTTGCCAAGATCGCGGGCGAGATGGTTTCCCTTACCGCGGTCGAGGAACTGGCCGCGGCGGTCTGGCCTGAGCACCTGCATGCCGCCCTGGCGCGGAGCCATCCGTCCAAGGGCGAGGAAATCGTCCTGGTCACGGAAAAGCCGGACCCGGATCGGGGCGCGCTGGCCCGGGCCGCCCGTGAGAGTGGAATCCCTGAGATTGCGGTTCCCCGGGTTCTGATCCACCGGGCGCATCTCCCGGTCCTCGGCTCGGGAAAGCCGGACTATGTGACCTTGGAACGCGAGAACGAAGTCAAACCGGATTGATCCCGGAATTCGCTTTTTCTTCCAGGTACCGCCCGAGAAGAATGGAGCGGTGAATCTCGCGGCGATTGACGGCGGATGAGGCGATATAGTGCGGGCGCCCCTTGCTCTGCATGTAGACACGCCCGACATATTCGCCGATGATGGAGAGGGAAATGAGTTGGGCACTTCCGAAGAAGGTCACGATGGCGGCCAGGCTCGTCCATCCCCGGGCGGTGTTGAAGGCTATATAGGATACGGCGATATAGGCGAAGAGACCGAGAGAGAAGCAGATGCTGACGATTCCGAGGTAGCCGCAGAATCGGAGTGGGACAGTGGAGAATCCGGTGAGGGCATCAAGGGCGAGACGGCTCATCCTTGCCAGGCTGTAGTGGGTTTCCCCGGCCGCGCGGGGGTCACGGGAGTAGGGGATGGCGGTCTGAACGCCGCCGAGCCACGAAAACAGACCCCGGGCAAAGCGGTGATTTTCCGGAAGGGAGAGGTAAAGCTCAAGGACAGGCCGGGTGATCAGGCGGAAATCGCCGACGCTTCGGTGGATGGGCGCATCGGAGAGGAAATTCAACACCCGATAGAAGAGACGGGCCGTTCCCCTCTTGAAGGCGGTTTCTCCGCGCCGTTCCACCCGCTGGCCAAAGGCGACATCGGCCCCCTCGATGATGGCCTGGTGGAATCGCGGAAAGAGTTCGGGCGGATCCTGCAGGTCGGCGTCCAGGATGAAGATCAGATTACCGGCGGCATGCTCGAGTCCGGCCGTCAACGCGGCCTGATGGCCGAAATTGCGGGACAGGCGGATCCCTACTATCCGCGGATCGAGACTCCCGGCCTGCGAGATCTTCAACCAGGTGGCGTCGGTCGATCCGTCGTCGACGAGGACGATTTCCCAGGCTGGGCCAATGGTGGCTTCGAAGGACGCGGAGGTTCGCCGGAGG
Organism: Opitutaceae bacterium; assembly: GCA_041395105.1. NCBI lineage: Bacteria > Pseudomonadati > Verrucomicrobiota > Opitutia > Opitutales > Opitutaceae > Opitutaceae bacterium. The sequence continues at coordinate 15,341 of JAWLBB010000007.1, forward strand.
AGCTCGTCGATGTTGGGCTCTTCGTTATAGCAGCAGATGACGGCAGAGAGGGCGGGTGCGGCTGATGTCGACATGATTGGCGTGGGATCAGGGGATTTGAAGTAATTCAATTTTGGATACGCCGAATCCAAGAATCCGGTGGTCGCTCCCCAGGTCCCTGGAAATCGGGGACGAGGCACCGGTGATCCGGAGGACCAGATCGAGGCGATCTCCGCTGCGTGTGCGGAGGTGGTCGGCTTCCAGGACGACTGCATCCGAGCTGATGAAGGTCCGATTGATCAGCCGGATCCGGTCAAGGAAGACTTCGATCGAAACGGGATTTTCCGCGGACGGGGCGAAGCATCGATCGAGGTGGATCCGCGCCCGCAGGCGGAGTCCGGGATTGAGCTCCGGGATCAGGAAGCGGACACTCGCCTGATCGCCGATCGTCCAGGTGCCCCAGGGTTCCGGATAGGACCAGCCCTCGAAGAGGGCGGTTGGTTGTGCGGAGGTTGTGGTCAGATCGAGCACCACGGGCAGATGCAGCCTGGCGCTGCGCGCCTGACGTTCGATCGGAATGAAATCTTCGCTCCGGGTCACAAAGATGGCGAATGAAGTGATGTAGCCGAGCATCATCAGAATGATCAGCGCGGCGGAAACCCAGATGCCGGCGGGGCGCGGATCAGATGGCGATATGCTGCTTGGTGACCCAGGCATAACAGAGGAAGGCGTTGATCGAGATGAAGAGCGCAAGGAGGGCGATAAAGGCGAGCGGACGCCGTCGGGTCAGCATGCTCAAACCAAGATAGATGGGGAAGAGTACCATGCAGTAACGCAGCATGCTGTGGGGGAGGTGATTGGAGAAAAAGAGCAGGAGGTTCGCCAGAACGAAAAGGAAGTCTCCATAAAGGCGGTATTTGGGCAGCAGCAGGGAGCTGATGAGGAAGAAAAGGCCGGCTGACAGCCAGAAGGTGTTTTTCGGATCGCCAAGGAAACCAACCAGCAGCGGGTGGAACGGGATTACCAGGTAGGCGGACCAGCCGTGAAATGCGGCCGATTTCTGGGCGAAGGCATCTCCTGTCGTGATGAAACAGAACCACCAGAAGGCAAATAGACCGAGCGGGGTGAAGACAATGGGAAGGACGAAGGGTGTCATCGCCCGGCCCATCTCCGACCAATTGAGATTTCGGGTGCGCAGGCCCTGGAGTTCCTTCAGGGTTTCGAACGCGAAATAGACAATGATGAAGAGACCGTTCGTGCGGGTGGCGGTCAGGAGGGCGGCGAAGAAACAGGCCCGGGCCGTGTGGCGTTGATCGAAACTCACCCAGGCCGCGAGGGTGAGCAGCAGAAAGAGGCTTTCGGTGTAGAAGGCGGAGAAAATGAAGTTCTGCGGGACAAACGCGATGAGCAGGAGGGCTCTTGCGGTGGTCGCATCATCTGTCCGGGTTCGGCAGTAGGCGACAAAGAACCAGAGTGCACCGAGGAAACAGGCGTTGCTCAGGATGATTCCTGAGATGCTGATGTCGAGACCGGTGGCACTCGACAACCCCCGGGTCAACAATGGCAGCAGTGGATAAAACGCATGACGGGTTCGCCCGGACGCGATCTCGCCATCGTTCGCCCGGTATCCTTGGGTGGCGATATGCCAGTAGTAACCGCTGTCCCATTTGTGACCGTAGAGTTGGATTCGCCGCTCGAGGTCCGGATACTCGGTGCCCACATGCGCGTCGGTCGCGACGAAGAGGGCGAGGTTGAGCAGTCGCGACGTGGTGAATACGAGAACGACCAGAAGGAACCGGCTTTGGGGGGAGTCGAGATTGAACGGAGTCCGGAGGAATGGCATCGTCTCTTGTAGGCCGATGATTCAACCGCGATCCGGCGACGACGTCGAGTCCTTCCGGTGTTGGTTATGGCCTCGGTGGCGGATCTCCGACGGCCGGCCAGGACGATGATTTTGCTGGCTCCTTTCCGGGGGACGACATTCACTCCATGGGTTTGGATGAAACCCCGCTTACAGCTTTTCCTTTTGCTTTTCGCCATGCAAACTCTGGGTCTGTCCGCCGGTTCATTTGTTGAGACAATGTCTGATGGTTGGCGCTTTCATCGAGGTGAAGCGCCAGTCGAAGTGGCGGAGGCTCTGTTTGATGATTCAGGGTGGGACGAAGTGCGGGTCCCCCACGACTGGGCCATCGCGGGACCGTTCGATCCGGCGGCCGATGGGGGAACCGGGAAACTCCCGTGGCAGGGGGAAGGCTGGTACCGTCGGACTTTTGACCTGCCCGACGGTCATGGGGATCGCCGCGTGACGCTTGATTTCGACGGCATCATGGCTTTTCCCGTCATCTATATCAATGGGCGGGAAGCGGGCTCGTGGGATTACGGCTATACTGGATTCCGCATCGATGCCACCCCCCATGTGGAATGGGGCAAACCGAATACGATAGCCGTCCATGTGGACACCCGAAGGTGGGGCTCCCGCTGGTATCCTGGTGCGGGAATCTACCGGAAGGTTATTCTCACCGTGTCCGAGCCGGTTCATATCGCACGCCATGGCGTGCAGATTCGGACAAATGGAGACGAACTCGCCGGAATTCCCCCCAATGTCGTCACCGTCGCCACCCGTGTGGCCAATCATCTCGAGGAACAGGCGATGATTCGCGTGCAGGTTCGTCTTCTGGATCCTGAAGGATCGGAGGTGGCTGCATCAGAGGAGTCCGTGACTGTCTTCCCTGAAAGGGAGCGAACGGTTTCCCAAGTGCTGGAGGTGGCGGGGGTCAGACGCTGGGACGTGGATGATCCCGTTCTCTACACGGCTCAGGTGACTCTTTCGCAGGGCGGCAAGCCGACGGATCAGACTGACGTTCAGTTTGGCTTCCGAACCTTCGCTTTCACCGCCGATGACGGTTTTCATCTCAATGGAAGTCGCGTCCAGCTCTACGGGGTGAACCTCCACCACGATCTCGGACCTCTCGGAGCGGCTTTCAACCGGCGCGCGGCGGAGCGTCAGCTCGAAATCATGCAGTCGATGGGCGTCAATGCCCTCCGGACCAGCCACAATCCGCCTGCTCCGGAAGTCCTCGATCTCTGTGATCGCATGGGAATCCTGGTCTGGGACGAAGTTTTCGACAAGTATGACGCGACAGCGGGGCGTCCCGACCTGCAACCACCGCTCCCGGAGTTTGGCCGGCGCCATATCCGGGAGATGGTACTGCGGGATTTTAATCATCCCAGCATTGTCGTCTGGTCGACCGGAAATGAGCTCACCGGTGAGGATGCGGTGGAAGGCATCAATCCGGCGCGGGTGCAGATGATGGCGGATTTTGTGCGGGAAATCGATGACAGCCGCCCGGTTGCCCAAGGGTGCCATATTCAGGGGCTGGTTGATGGGAAAAACTTTGCCGGGCTCGATCTCGGCGGATGGAATTATGACCGTCGCTACATGAATTATCGCCGGCAGTGGCCGCATCGACCGATCATCTACAGCGAATCGGCATCCACCGTCAGTACACGCGGATACTATGAACCCGATCTCCCATTGCGGCGGATCGACCGCTCGCCGACCCTGCAGGTCAGCAGTTACGATCTCAATTCCGCCGACTGGGCGGATGTGCCCGATCGCGAGTTTGCGCTGATGGAGCAGGATCGGTTTGTGGCCGGTGAGTTCGTCTGGACGGGATTTGATTACCTCGGCGAGCCAACACCTTTTGGAGACGATGCCCGGAGTTCCTATTTCGGGATCGTCGATCTGTGCGGTCATCCCAAGGACCGCTTCTACCTTTATCGCAGTCACTGGCGTCCGGAAGAGACCACCGTGCATATTCTGCCCCATTGGAATTGGCCCGGACGCGTCGGTCGCAACGTTCCGGTCTTCGTCTACACCAACGGTGATTCCGCCGAGCTTTTCCTGAACGGCAAGTCGCTCGGTCTGCGCCGCAAAGCAGAGCGCCCGAAGCACCCGCAGAACCTTGCTCTCGATGGACGGGCTTCGGCCAGCAGCGAATCCGAAGGGAGACCGGCCGCTGCGGCTGTGGATGGGAATCTGAACAGTCTCTGGTCGGCCGCGGCGAACGACAGGTCTGCCTCATTCCGGCTGGACCTGGGCGGAATCGTGGGCATCCAACGGTTGGTCATCGACACGGATGCCAAGGAAAATGCCTACGCCTACACCGTGGAGGCGTCCGCCGATGGCCTGAACTGGAAACCAATCGTGGCCAAACCCACCAGGCCATACCCCAAATGGAATGGCCCGACCCGGGCCTTCCACGATGTGGATACAGAGTCCCGCTACCTGCGTCTGACCTTCAGCGAATCAACCCAGGGCCATCATCCGGGTCTGCGCGAGTTTGCCGTCTACGACCGGAAATCGGACAACGATTACTACGATGTCACCTATGATTACCGCCTGCGTTGGAATGAAGTGGCCTATGCACCCGGGCAGCTGAAAGCCATCGCCTACCGCGATGGCCGGGCGATCGGAGAGGCGATGGTCGAGACGGCGGGTGAGCCGGTTGCCCTGAGGCTGACGACGGACCGCTCCCGCCTTTCAGCTGACGGCGAGGATCTCGCATTCGTCACGGTCGAGGCCGTCGATGCAAAAGGCCGGCGTTGTCCGCTGGCCGACAACCAGGTCACGTTCGAAGTCAGTGGCGCGGGAAGACTGAACGCGACCGGCAACGGCAATCCTTTATCGATGGAGTCGTTTGCCGAAGCCACCCAGAGGCTGTTTTTTGGCCTGGCCCGCGGGATTGTCCGGGCGGATGAAGGTGATGGGGGGATCATCACCGTCCGGGTCAATTCGGCCGGCCTCGTCGGTGGGTCGCTCGAGTTGACTTCGGCACGGTGATTTCTCTTCCAGGAGCCCGGGAGTCGCGGATGGGGATTCCGGATTTGGGTTGATCGCCCGGGTCTTGCTTTGTAAGAACCGCTGTCAATGGCTCGTCGGTTGCGAATCGAGTATCCGGGTGCGGTCTACCACGTTCTGAATCGGGGAAAATCCTGCCGCGGGCTTTTTCGTGACAGCACGGAGGCGCAGGTCTTCGTGACCACGGTCGAAGAGGCCGTCAGTATCTACCAATGGCGCCTTCATGCCTTTGCGGTGATGCCGGGTCATTACCATCTGGCCCTGGAGACGCCGGAGCCGAACCTGGTCGCCGGCATGCACTGGCTCCAAGGTACATTCGCCGGCCGCCTGAACCACCTGCGCGGTGAAAGTGGCCCGATCTTCCAGGGACGGTATCGGGCATTGTTGATCGAGGGGGAGACCGCGCTTGTCCCCCTCGTCGATTTCATCCACCTCAATCCCGTTCGGGCGGGAATATTGAGGACGGAACACGTGGGCGCATTTCGCTGGGGAAGTCTGAATCGATTCATCCATGGAAATCCGTTTCCGGGTCTTGAATCGGTTCGATGGATGAAGGCACTCGGTCTGACGGAAGACAGGACCGGATGGGCGGATTATCTCGAACGGTTGAAGTCGTTGTCGGACAATCCCGATGCGCAAGAACGTGATGGTTTCGCGAGGATGTCAACAGGGTGGGCGATCGGTCCGGCGATCTGGCGAAGGAGGATCAGTCGCGAATACGCAGAAACCGTAGCGGGTTCGGCCGACTCGGCCACCGAGTCACGCCGCCAAAAGGAACGTGTGTGGGCCAGGGAAAGGGATCGCTTGCTCGAGCAGGAAGGTCGCACGGTCTCCGACGCAAAGGGTGCGCGCAAAGGAGCCGCCTGGAAAGTGGAGATAGCGTCGAGACTCCGCCTGAATACCGGGGCACCGGTCAGGTGGATCGCGGAATCCCTCTTCATGGGCAATCCGGATGCGGTCAGGAGCCTCCTCTACAAATACCGCGCCGAACAGGGTCCGGCAGACCGATTGTCTGCAGGCTGAAACCCGGCGCCCGAGGTCACGACGCCGGGTTGCTTCCGGCCTGCAGGCGCGGCGTTTCCCGCAGGGGATCCGGATTTCCGGCGGCGACACCGTTCTCGGAAAGGATCGTCATCAGGATTTCCCGTGCGCCTGTCGGCGAGCGATCGCAAATGAGGTGGATCTTGCCGTCTTGATTGTCTTGGCCGTCGGGACAAGAAACCCCGCTTCCCGCACCGAAGATGAATCAGGGAATCGGTCGATCGCTCCTGATCCGGTCCTGGTGGTTCCGACTCAGGTCACGGCAGCTTGACGCCCCGGGCGGCTCGAAGAATGTGGTACCAGGTGTCACGATCCATTTCGATTTCGGCTGCGCTGACCGCGGACCGGATCCGGTCGGGGTTGGCACTGCCGACGATCGGCAGAATACCGCTGGGATGACGCAGCAGCCAGGCCAACGCGATGTTTGTCCGGTCGGTTGAGTAGTCCGTTGCCGCCTTGTCCAGTGCCGCGAGAAGATCGCGGTGGTGTTCGTTCTTTGCCTCCGCCCCGGTTCCGACGCGTCCTCCGGCGATCGGGCTCCAGGACATCGGCGTGACGTGCCTCTCGAGACACTGGTCCAGAGTGCCGTCGGTGAAGGCATCGAGGCGCTGCGGATGGATCTCAACCTGGTTTGCGACGAGGGGAAAGGGTAGGGCGGCCTGCACTGCACTGAAGAGCGATGGTCGGAAGTTGCTCACGCCAAACTCCCTTACCTTTCCGGCTTCGCGCAGGGTCACAAAGGCCCGGCAAATCTCTTCGGGATCGGCGAGGAAATCAGGTCGGTGGAGCAGCAGCAGATCGATCGTCTCAATGCCGAGTCTTCCGAGTGATCCGTGAACCGAGTCGATGATGTGATCGTGGGAGAAATCGTAGCGGTGGGGTTGCCCCGGTTTTGGTTCGTCTTCGAAACAGATGCCGCACTTGGTCACAATCACCATCTGTTCGCGCCAGCCCGGATGCAGCTTCAGGGCCTCTCCGAACAGACTCTCGCATGCGGTGTCGCCGTAGATATCCGCGTGATCAAATAGGGTGTAGCCGGCCTCGAAGGCCGCTTCGACAATCTTGATCGCCCGGCGGGTCACCTCGGCATCGACCTTGGTCCGATCCCAGGAACCTGAAATCCGCATGCACCCGTAGCCGAGCCTTCCGACCCGGAGTCCACTCTGTCCGATCAATTGTGTTCTCATCATATCGCTTTTTTACGCTAACGCTGATCGCATGAAAATGGCGAACAGATTCTCCCGGATCGATGGATCATTGTCGGATGGGTGGTTGTTCGCTGACTTCCACCCGAGTCCTTCGGACCTCAGGTTGGCACCCGGACGAACATGGGCACATTGCCGACATCTTCGAAGCCGAGGCGGCGATAGACAGGGTGGCCGTCTTCGGATGATTGCAGGACACCCACGCGGTAACCAAGCCGTCCCGCCGCTCGTAGTGCCTCGGCGGTTACATGAGCGCCAAGGCCCTGGCCGCGTTCTTCCTTGAGCGTCGCCACGCAGTAGATGCCTGCGACCCCATCGGCCAGGTAGAGGAGGGCGGTGGCCACGATCCGGCCATGACGATGCACGGCGAAAAACTGCAACGCAGCATCGGCATCCGAATCCACCTGGATCGTCGCGGGTGAAAACAGCCGGGCGACCTTCAGGGGTATTCCATAGCCTTCGGCGAGAGCGTCGGCCCAGGCTTCACCGCCGGCACCGATCCCTACCCGTGAACAGGTGTAACCGGTGGGGAGTCTGGTCGGCGCCAGACGATCGATATCGACCGCCATGGCGGGCATGGGCCCCGCATCCCCATAACCCGCGGCGAGCACGACACTTTTTGCGGCTTCATCAATGCCTTCAGGGAAGATTACAGCAGAAGGAAAGGCGGCGTGGCGCAGGGGGGCAATCGCCGGTTCGATCCGGGAGCGATCCGTGACCATGGGCAGGGTGACCAGGTTCCCCAGGGGATGGGGTTCGCCGGTGATCAGCCGGAAGTAGTCGGGGCCGTTGACGACCCGATCGCCCCTGACATACTGGCGAAGCAGGCGTTCAATATGAAAGGCGGCGCGTCGGCCGACCTCCGACCGGCTGGAATCGACCGAGGGTAGAATGGAAGGGGTGGACATGGGCTGGGGAAGTCGCAGTAGGCTGAGTGGAGTCGATCAGGGTGAAAAGCCTGAAATCGGGGAATGCCCATCAGGGTTTCGCTCCGGGTTGCCGGAGAAGGAATGGCTTTCCCATCAGTCAAGTGTCGGTCCGCTTGTCGACTCGTCTCTGAATAGAGGAACGGCAAAGCCGGCCATGTTCCCGGCGTCATGCGCAGAGCATCGCTGAATCCGTTGCGCACTGACCCCGAAGAATTGCGTCGCCTGCCGGGTCAGGCCTGGCCCGGCCATGTGCAGGAGCTTCAGAACGTAGTTGAGCGTGCGGTGATCACGGCGAAGGGGAGAGGTCCCGATCTTGACCTTGCATTGACGGTGGTCCGGCCGGAGCCGCGGAGATACTCCTCTCGAACCCCACCACACGCAGACCGAGCATCAAGCTCCTTGGGGGTGACGACAACGACCTGTGTCTCCCTCAGTCTTTCCTTCGATACGCAAGATTTCACGAAAGTCGGGTGCAGGATTTCGCGAAGTGCGAGACTTCACGCCCGATTCATGTTCGGGATGAAAAGGGTAACCTACTGATAGACAGAGCAATATTGTCAATTCTGACCGGTGCGCGCAGTCTGCTGGAGGGACTCGACTTCGCGTCACGACGGCAGGCGATTTTGAATAATCAAAATTAATGATCGCCATTAGGCATATTATTGACTAAGAAAATTTGAACGGCCGTCTTGATGATTGTTGGACCCTCGATTTTGAGCAGTCTCGCCCTCTCGCATTGGCATAACCCCCACCGGATTTCGCTGACGGCCTTTGTCGGCTTCAACCTGCCGCGGTCCTCGATCACCGGGATCTGCCCGTCCAGATGGGGTCGTCAGTAAGCTCCGTGGGGAAAGTCCGACTGAAGGAAGAACCTGCACCGCCTGATCAACATGACTACGACATCACAGGGTAGCGGGCACATGGACTGGGAAGAGATCTACCGCAAAGGTGAAGTGTTCTGGAACAAGGGCGAACCTTCTCCTCCCATGAAGCAGTATCTGGAACGCCGCACCTTGCGAGGGCGGGCACTGGTTCCCGGTTGTGGTCATGGGCATGAGGTCGCGCTTGCGGTGGAACACGGGCTGGACGCGATCGGGCTGGATATCGCTCCGACGGGCGTCGAGGAAGCGCGTACGCTTTATCCGCACCTGGCGGAGCGTTTCGTGGCGGGGGATTTCTTTGATCCTCCCATGGAGATGCGCGGGGCGTTTGACGTGATCCTGGAGCATACCTGCATGAGCGGGCTGCATCCGTCACTCCGCGCCGACTATCGGCGCGGAATTGATCAGGCACTGCGCCCGGGAGGGCTGCTGGTCGGGGTCTGGTTCATTGATCCGGACCTTGATCCCGGTGAAGAAGGTCCCCCCTTTGCCTTCAGCGTTCCGGACCTGACGGCGCTCTTTGCCGATGGCTATGAAGTCGTGGAGGATTATGTGCCTGATGTCGCGTTCCCAACCCGCGTGGGACAGGAGCGGATGCGTGTCCTTCGGCGAATTGCGATCTGAAGCCACCCGGGCCCCTGGCTGAAGAGGAGTCCGGCGATCCGGTCGAGGCTGCAGGTGTCGCAATGCCGGGAAGATTCCGGAGCGTTCGACCATTCTTCTTTGTTTGCCTGCATTTCTCTGGCGATCGGTTTCATTTGCACTGCCTTACGGATTCGGTGTGATGGGGTCATGACCATCAAAGCAACCAAGGGTGGCCTGCGCGGACAGGTGGCGGTGATCACCGGCGGCGGGCGCGGGATTGGTCGCGAAGTGGCCCGACAGTTGGCTGCTTCGGGTGCCACCGTGGTGGTGACCGCGCGCACGGTTTCCCAATTGGAGGAGACGTGCAGCCTTATCACCTCCGCTGGGGGGATCTGCACGGCTGTCCCGGTGGACGTTCAGGATGAGGCCGGCATAAACGCCGCCTTCAGGGAAATCGAAAAATCGCACGGGTCCATTGATCTTCTGGTCAACAATGCCGGAGTGTCCGGCGTCTCGGGCTTGCCTTGGGAGATTGAGACGGCCGATTGGTGGCGGACCATCGAGGTCAACCTGCGCGGGCCTTACCTGTGCTCCAAGGCGGTCATCCCGGGCATGATTGAGCGGAAGCGCGGGCGTATCATCATGATGGCGAGTAATCTGGCGTTCTGGCCTTTGCCGGTGGCATCCGCCTACAGTTGCAGCAAGGCCGGGTTGGTCCGCCTGGCCGACAACCTGGCGACCGGTCTGGCTGAACACGGAATCGCGGTCTTTGCCATCAGTCCGGGCATGGTGAAGACGGATATGACCCGGGACATTCCGGATGTACTCTCCCATGGGGTGGAGTGGACGCCCATTGAGAGGGTTGCGGAATTGTGCGTGTCCCTTGCCTCAGGACGGGCCGATGCACTCAGCGGGCGCTATATCCACTCCTCGGCCCATGACCTGGATGACCTCATCGCCCGGGCGGAGAATATAGTGGAGAAGAATCTTCAGACCATGCGCCTGGTCGAGTAGGGTACGCTCTCCGATCAAATGACGGATCCACTTGCTGCGACGGAGGCGGTATTTCGCCATCGGTTTGTGGCGCCACCCGAAGCGATTGACGGGAATGGTCATGTCAACAACGTGGTCTATGTCCAGTGGATGCAGGACGTGGCGATCCGCCATGCGGATGCCTGCGGAGGAACGGCAGCCCTGGATGCCATTGATTGCACCTGGGTGGTTCGTTCCCATACCGTGACTTACCTGAAGCCGGCCCATGAGGGGGATTCCCTTGAAGTCCGGACCTGGGTCGTGGAGATGGGCAGGGTTCGTTCGCTCCGGAGAACGGAGTTCGTCCGGATTCCGGATGAAACGCCGATCGCGAAAGGAGAAACGGATTGGGTCCTGATCAGCGAAAGAACGGGCCGGCCCTGCGCGATTCCCGGAAGCCTGAGAGAGGCGTTTCCGATTCGAGGATCAACCTGAATTCGGTGCGCATGACTTCCGGGATCCCACGGTCCCGAGAGGGCAATTGAGCAAGACCGATCGCGGTCAGGTGCCGCAAAACGTTTCGTGGACGATTTCCTCGGGCCGGGGCGGAGCTTCCAGGTCAGCGTATACAGTCTTCTCGGCAAAGGGCTCCGCCAGCGCATCGACGAGCCGGTGGAAAGGAGCGAAGTCGCCCGCATGGGCGGCCTGGATGGCTTCTTCGATGCGGTGGTTGCGGGGGATGAGGACGGGATTGGTCGCGCGCATGCGGGTCAGACCTGAGGTCGGGTCGACTTCGCCGCGCCAGCGCGCGAGCCATTCATCGAGTGGTTTGCTGTCGGAAAAGAGAGCCACCACCGACTCCGAAGATTCTCCTCCGGCGACCTGCGTGAGGCGGCGAAAGAAGAGCGTAAAATCGACTTGCTGGACCGTGAGCAGATCGAGGCAATCCTTGATCAGCGCTGCGGGTGCTTCGGAGGAAAGGCCCAATTTGTCCCGGAAATAGTCGGCATATTGATCGGCGAAACGCTCCGGATAGAGGGAAAGCGCGCCCTCGGCGACCTTGATCGCCTGGTCGGAATCGTCAGAGAAGAGCGGGAGCAGCGTTTCCGCGAAACGCGTGAGGTTCCAGAAACCGATGTTACCCTGATTCCCCCAGGCGTAACGCCCGTGGCTGTCGATCGAGCTGAAGACACGGCGCGGATGGAAGGCGTCCATGAAGGCGCAGGGTCCGTAGTCGATCGTCTCACCGGAGATCGCGGTATTTTCGGTGTTCATGACGCCATGAATGAACCCCAGTGACATCCACCGGGCGATCAGGTCCGCCTGGGCCGCGATGACCGACTCCAGGAAGGCAACATACGGCTCGGCTGCCGCGACTGTGTCCGGGTAGTGCCGTGCCATGGCATGATCCGCGAGCAGTCGCAGGGCCTCAACATCGCTGCGGGCATGGAAATACTGAAAGGTCCCAACCCGAATATGACTCGCGGCAACGCGGGTGAAGACGGCTCCGGCAAGGGGACCGTCGGCTCTCATGACGGTCTCGCCGGTGGTCACCGCTGCGAGGGCCCTGGCCGTTGGAACCCCGAGAGCCGCCATGGCCTCGCTCACGATGTATTCCCGAAGAACCGGCCCCAGGGCGGCCTTGCCATCGCCGCCCCGGGAGAAGGGCGTCCGCCCCGAGCCCTTCAATTGAATGTCCCTGCGCATTCCGTCCTTGCCGACGACTTCCCCGAGCAGGATGGCGCGGCCGTCGCCGAGTTGTGGAACAAATCCTCCGAACTGATGGCCCGCATAGGCCTGGGCAATCGGATCGGCGCCGTCAGGAATCGCATTGCCCGCAAAGCTTGCGACGGCGTCGGCGGATTCCAGCCATCCGGAATCGATCGAAAGCTGTGCCGCCAGTTCACGGTTTAGGCGGATGACCTTGGGATCCCGTACGCGAGCCGGCGTCTGTCTGGCGAAAAAGCGGTCAGGGAATCGGGCGTAGGTGTTTTCGAAAGGAATGAACATGCGATCCGGGTCAGCTGATGACACGGGATGCGATTGCGGCCCAAGGTCAACCCCTGCGGGTGGAAACAGACGACGCACGGATCCGGGAGCAATGCCGTCGATAGGGGAGGTGCCCCGTCCGGGTCGATTCTCTCGGATGGGTCTCGTCCTTTTCCTTTGCCAGGGTTGGATCCGGACCGTCTGATGAGAACTGGGGCCGAGGAGAATGAACCAGGAACCGGCACCGATTTGCCATGAGAAAGGAACCGCTTATCCATCATGCCATCATCCGGGCGGCCGATGCCGAGAGGGTCCGTTCGGATACCGCTTCCTTGATCGAGCGCGCCGACGGCACCTTGTTGGTCGCCTACCACAGCTATTCAAAGGGGCCGGAAGGTGGCGGGGATTTTGGGGCTGCCAGAATATATCTGGCCGAGTCGGTTGACGGCGGAATCACCTGGATCAGAGAGCGGATGGTCGCGGATATTTCGCCCGGCGATCTGAACGTGATGAGTCCCTTCCTCTCTCGGTTCGGGGATGAAATCCTGCTGGGATATGTGCGGAATCACTCCGGGGCGGACACCAGCATGTATCTGCACCGGTCAAGAGATGGTGGCAGGACCTTCGGCCCGTCGACGCCGATCTGGGAGCATGCCGGTGAATACCGGATTCAGGGGGGAGCATCCAGTCTCGTGCTGCTCGATTCCGGTCGGCTCGTTCTACCCGTTCAAAGCTGCGCCGAAGTGTGGGTTCCCGAGGAAAACCAGATCATCCGAACCTGGTCCAGTGACGATGGGGGATGGCACTGGACCGAATCGGCCAACCGGATCCAACTTCCACTGCGCGGTGCGATGGAACCCTCCGTCGCCCAGAGGTCGGATGGGTCCCTCCTGATGAGCATGCGCACCCAACTCGGAGCCGTGTTTTTCGCCGAGTCGAGTGATGGGGGCGAGACCTGGTCCCGTGCCCGGGTGAGCGGATTGGCGTCTCCGGAAAGTTGCACCTGTCTTCGGCGGATTCCGGGTACGGAAGATCTGGTTCTGTTCTGGAATGATTCGGAATATGTGCCCGATCACCATCATTTCGGCATCCGTTCGCCGCTCAGTGCCGCGCGGTCCCGCGATGGGGGGCGGACCTGGACGAAAATCGGAGATATCGACACGGGCGATTTCATGATGACCAACCTGGGCTGCACCTTCCTTGCCTCCGGCACGGCCATCGTGACCTATCTCAAGACCCCCGATCCGGAAATCGTCGGCGGAGTCTATCGAGGATCGTTCTCGACCAAAGCGGAACGGGACTCCGTTTTTCGAATGGAGCTGCAGGCTGCCTTGATCCCTCGATCATGGTTCGACTGAGATTCCTGCCCCGGTTTTTTCCGGCGTCTCCCTGTATCTTTCCAATTGTCAGAACCCGGCGAACCGATTACCTCCGATTTCATAATCTGAAACCCCATGCTTACTCCAGACCAGGTCAAGTTCTACCACAAACACGGTTACCTGCACATTCCCCGCGTCTTCAGCCGGAAGGCGATCACCGCCATGCGCGAAGATCTCAACTGGATGATCCGGGTGTGGGCCAACGTCGGCGTCGGGTGGACCGGACCGTGGCGGGAACAGTTGATGGACGAGGCCACCGCGGCGCAGAGCCAGCTGATTGCGATGCACGACCTTCATTTCTATGCCGAATCCTGGATGCGAGGCGTCACCCAGACGAATCTTGCCGGGGCCCTGTCCCAACTGCTGGCCGGTCCGAAAGAGTCGGAAGGCGCACCGGTCGAACTTCACCACACCACCATGCACGTCAAACCCTGCGAGACGGGTCACCCGTTTCCCATGCATCAGGATTATGCGTTTTACCCGCACACCGACTCACGCTTCGTCGATGTGTTGATTCATCTGGACGATACCTGTCATGAAAACGGCGAGATTCGCTTCCTCGACGGATCCCACAAGAAGGGACCGCTCAGGCACATCACGTCCTTCGTCAATGACAAGGGCGAGAAGGAAACCTGCACACCGCACTTGAACCAGAAGAAATACAAGCTTGCGGATACGGTTGCCGTTCCGGCGAAGGCCGGCGATGTGGTCTGCTTCAACATCAATACGATCCACGGCAGCCACATCAATACGACATCCGACATGCGCCGCATGGTCCGTGCCGGCTACCGGCACCCGCAGAACAAGCAGAAATCGGGACAATCCTGCGGTCGCCCCGGCCTGATGGTCAAGGGCCACAGGCCGCGGCGTCGCGGACAGTTGCTCTTCGGTATATCCGGACCGTCCGACACGGTGATCAGCCAGGATGTCGATGCCTTCGCCGTGAAGCTCTGAACCGGTGATCCGCCCGAGTCAGCGAGGCGACCGCTCCCGGCTGGCGAGAATCAGGTAGGCGGAGGGGATGACGTAGAGGGTAAGCAGGGTGCCGAGGAGCATGCCGCCAATGACCGCGAGTCCGAGAGGGACGCGGCTTTGGGAGCCCGCGCCGAGGGCCAATGCGATCGGCAGCGTGCCGAGTATGGTGGACAACGCGGTCATCAGGACCGGGCGGAATCGGGCTGTGGCGGCCTCCTCGACAGCTTCACGGATGCCCTTGCCCGCGTCGCGGCGCTGGTTGGCGAATTCGACAATCAGAATGCCATTCTTGGTCACAAGACCGATGAGCATGATCAATCCGATCTGGGAGAAGATGTTCAGGGTCTGGTCGAAATACCAAAGTGCGATCAGGCCACCGGTCAAGGCCAACGGAACGGTCAGCATGATGGTGAAGGGATCGCGGAAACTCTCGAATTGTGCAGCCAGCACGAGGTAGATCAGGACGAGGGCAAGCAGGAAGACGAACGCCAGGCTGGATCCGGCTTCGGAGAATTCCTTGGATTGACCGGACAGGTCGGTCGTGAAGGTCTCGTCGAGAAGCGCGGCGGCCACCTCATTCATCGCATTGATCCCGTCTCCGAGTGTATAGCCGTCGGCCACGTCGGCTGAAAAGGTGGCGGCGGTGAAGCGGTTGTAGCGGTAGAGGACGGGGGCGGAACTTTCCTCGTTCACTGTCACCAGATTCTGGATCGGAACGAGACTCCCGTCTGCGGCCCGGACGCTCAGCCGGGAGATCGCGCTCGGCGAGTCCCGCCCGCTTCCTTCAAACTGGCCAATGATCTGGTACTGCTCCCCATCCTTGAGAAAATAGCCGAATCGTTGTCCGCTGAACGAGGCCTGCACGGTCTCGGCGATCGCCCGGACATCGACACCGAGGGCTTCCGCCCGGTCCCGGTCGATGGTGAGGATCAGTTCAGGCTGGTTGAATTTCAGGTCGACATCGACGAAACCGAGAGCGGGTTTAGCCCGGGCGGCGTCAAGAAACTGGGGGATGATGCGGCGGATTTTTTCCAGATCGTTGTTGCGCACGACAAACTGGACCGGGAGTCCCCGGCTGCCGCCGGCGTTGATCGTGGCCGGCTGGCGGACATAGGCGTCCACTTCCGGGATCTCGGCCAGGGCGCGGCCGAGGGCACCGGCGATCGCCCCCTGGGGGCGATCGCGGTTTTCCGGTTGGGTCAGGACAACCCGGGAGAATCCGGTATTGATTGTCGTGGCCGCTCCGAATCCTGGGGAGGTTACGGTCAATTGAGCTTCCAGCTCGTCTTCGCCGAGGGTCGATGCGACGACACTGTCGACCTGTCTCATCGCTTCGAGCATGTAGGCGTAACCCGCCCCCTGGGGACCGTTGGCTGCCACCACCAGCAGGCTGCGATCCTCCAGCGGGGCCAATTCCCGGGGCAGGCTGCGGTAAATCAGAACCGTAAGGGAGAGGCAGACCAGGACAACGACCGGCATGATCACCCGGCTGTTGAGAAACCAGTGAAGTGTGTCCCGGTATCCCTTGATCAGGGTAATGAAGAACGGCTCCGTCACACGGTAGAGGAATGGAGCTTTCTCGCGGTGCTTGAGGATCCGGGTGCAGAGCATCGGGGTCAGCGAGAGCGCGACAAATGACGAGATGATCACGGCGACGGCGAGGGTGACGCCGAATTCCCTGAACAGAACCCCGGTCAATCCCCCGAGAAAGACGATCGGGGCGAAGACCGAAGCGAGGGCGAGCGTGGTGGCGATGACCGCAAAGAAGATCTCCTTTGTCCCTTCGACTCCGGCGGTGCGCGGCTTTTCGCCTCTTTCGATGCGCTTGTAAATGTTTTCGAGTACGACGATGGCATCGTCGACCACCAGTCCAATGGCCAGCACGAGCCCCAGAAGAGTCAGGGTGTTGACCGAAAATCCCGCCAGGTAGAGAACAAAAAACGTGCCGATAATCGACACCGGAATGGTGATGATCGGAATGATTGTGGTCCGAACCTCTCTCAGGAAAAAGAAGATGGTCAACGCGACGAGGACGAGGGCGACAAGAAGGGTTTGCCGTACTTCCGCGATGCTGTCGCGGATGAATTGGCTCGTGTCGAACCCGATGCCGACCTCGATGTCGACCGGAAGATCCTTCATGATCTCATCGAGGCGGCGGTGGAATTCGTCGACGATCGCGATCTGGTTGGCACCGCTCTGGGGACGCAGGACGACGCCGACCATCGGGATCCCGTCACGCTTGAGAATGGTTCGTTCGTTGAGCGGTCCGATCTCGGCGTGCCCGACATCGCGGAATCGCACGACGCGGTCACCCTCCCGCTTCAGGATGCGGTCGTTGAAGAGTTCAGGATCATCCGACAAACGGCTGAGGGTTCGGATATTGAGGTCCACCGCCTCTCCCTCGATTCTCCCGGTCGGCAGTTCGACATTGGCGGCGGCAAACGACCGGCGAACATCGACAGCAGTCAGATTGTGCGCGGCCAATGCGTCCGGATCGATCCAGAGTCGCATGGCGTATTCCTTGGAACCCCAGATATCGACTCGCCCGACTCCGTCGATCGTTTCGAATCGGGACTTGAACAGATTGTCGGCGATGGCGGTCAGGTCGAGAAGATCACGTTGCTCGCTCTTCACGTTGAGGAAAACGATCGGATCGCCGTCCGAGTCGGCCTTCTGAACCGTCGGGGCGTCGGCATCGTCGGGAAGGCGTTCGATGGCGGAAGCGACCCGATCGCGCACATCGTTGGCGGCCCGGTCAAGGTCGTCTCCCAGTTCGAATTCGACCGTAATTGAACTCCGTCCTTCCCGGCTGACCGAGGTGAGGGTGCGGATGCCCGATACCGTGTTGATTTCCTCCTCGAGCACCTCGGTGATCTGACTCTCGATCACGGTGGCATTGGCGCCCGGGTAATTGGCCTGGACGGAAATGATCGGTCGCTCCGCTTCGGGAAACTCCCGGACGCCCAGCTGCCGTAGACCGATCAGGCCGAAGATGACGATGACCGTCGACATCACGATCGCAAGGACCGGCCGGCGGATGCTGACCTCGTGCAGGCTCATGGGGAGTCGGGGCCCTTGATCTCGACCTTCCGCCCGTCGCGGACAGCCTGGATCCCTTCGGTGATAATGACGTCACCGGTCTGCAGACCGGATTTGATTTCCACCTCTGTCGGGGTGCGCTCGCCGATCTCGACCTCCCGCCTGACCGCGGCGCCGTCCTGCAGAAGGAAGACCGAGACGGAATTGAGACTGCGGACGACGGAGATGGCGGGCACGACGATCGCCTTGTCACGGGTGATGACAAGATCAACCCGGGCGTAGTTGCCGGGCAGCAGCTTGCGTTCGTCGTTGTCCACATCCGCCCGGATGATCACGCTGCGGGTATCCTGGTCGACACGGGGGTCGATCGCGCTGATGGTACCGGAAAAGGAATCCTCGAAACCGGCCACTGTGAACGAGACCGGCATCCCCGTCCTGATGGAGCCGCGGTACCTTTCCGGCACCGAGAAGTCGAGACGCAGTCGCCTGACAGTCTGGAGCGTGGTGATGATCGAGGAAGGCTCGAGGAATTGTCCCGGACTCACCTGCCGGAGTCCGAGAACGCCGTCGAACGGGGCGGTGATCCGTCCTTTGCGGATCCGCGCTTCAAGAAGCGTGACTTCGGCCCGGAAAACCTCTCGACGACTGACGGCTTCGTCGCGTTCGCGAACAGGCACACTGTTCGTTGCCTGGAGCGATTCGAGCCTCTGGGCATTGAGGATTGCGAGTTCGAGCTGTTCGCGCGCCGAAAGGAGCTGTGCTTCCAGTTCCTCGGTATCGATTTCAACTATGAGGTCACCCGCTTTGACCTCCTGGCCGTCGGCGAAATGAATCGCCCGGACGCGGCCGCTCAGCTCACTGCGCACATCAATGGAGTCGTAGGCAAGGAGGGAGCCGTTGAAGGTCAGAACCGTTTCGAAGGGGCGCATGGCCGCCTGGATCGTCCGAACGGAGGGCGTGCGCTGTCCTCCCTGGCCCGGACCTTGGCTGCCGACTTCGGATCGCCCTCCGAATTTCAGCCAGAGCAGGATGCCAATGGTGATGACAGGAAGGATGACGAAGATGATCTTGGCGCGAAGGGACACGCGGGAAGGATGTTTCGAGTCCCGCCGATCGGCAACACTGTCGGTCAACTTTTTCGAGCTCTTCCGGCCCAAGAGGGAATTCGAGGGCTTTCCCACCGGCAAGGGTCCTCAAGCGAACCCTGGGGTGATCCCGGTGGGAGCCGGAGAGATCTCCGTGGAGGAGGATTCGGGTCCGGCCGGAGTGATTCAGGGCCGACAAATGTGAACAGGGAGGCGCGAGCGTCCTCTCGCCCTATAGTTTGGGTGCCTTCTGCTGGCGGGCACTGTCGAGGAGTTCCTCCTCGTGCCGGGCGAGGGCGGCATTGGCCAGATCGGCCGTGGCCATCTTGGCCGTCCGGATGACTTGCGGATCCTCGCAGAGTGCCGTGTAGAGCGTGTTCACACGGGGACCCCTGGTATTGACCATGGCATAGACGCTGGGGCCGACCTCGGGCTGGGGTTGGGGCAGGCCCTTGATCTGGGTCGGTGCATGCCGGTAGGTCCCGCCGTGATTCTTGATCGTGACGCCTTGGTTGAGATGCATCATGTGCGTGCTGAGCGCGGTCTCCGGAATCGGGTCGGTTTCCTGCCTCCAGAGTGCCATCAGGAATCCCTTTGTATTCGTGGAAGACGGATTGGCGCGGTAAGCGGGCTGGCCGTATTTCTCGACCAGGGCATTGGCGACGACCTCGAAGGCAGGCGCCTGCTCCGGCATGTAGAGAAGGTCGCGTGCGATGTAGATGGCTCGCGAGTCGCTGGGTGGTCCTGTAAACGCCACCCGGATCGTCTCGTGATTTTCACTTCCGGCCTGGTGGCCCGGAGTGCCCGGGGCCCAGTCGGCGACGACCTCACTGATGAAATCAAACATCTCCACCCCCACCATCCGGCTGTCGCGCATGATGACCGGGTTGGTGACCTCCGTGATTCGGAGTTTGGGATTGTGGTTCTGGATCGTCGAAATGATTGCCTGCCGGGTCATCCCGAGCTGCAGGCCGACGATGTCGAATCCTTTGGAATCGGGTGAACGGCCTTCGTCGGTGGAAACAGACGCGGTCATGGTCTTGGAGTCTCCATCCGGAGCGCCACCCACGCTGGCCAGTAGCGCGACGCTGTCGGCAGTCCACCCCTCGCGGGCCCGGTCCATCGCCCGTTCGAAGTTGTCTTTGAGGTAGCCACCCTGGGCAAAGAGCCTGCCGCCTTCGAACCAGAAATAGGCCGGGAAGACCAGTCCACGGGCGTTCCACCCGTTCCGGATCAGGATGGGCGGAATGGCCTCGCTGGCCGCGGTGATCATGGTGTTGTGGATTTCGATCGCCTCATTGTCGTAGTCGATGGCCGGCGCGGCCTTGCGTCCCGTCATGTAGGCATGGTAATCCTGCGGGTCCCGCGATTTTCCGAGGGCGGCGGTCTCCCGGGCGGAGCGGTCCGTGACCGGAACAAAGAAGCGACGGAACTCCATTCCGAGATCCTGACCCCTGAAATCGCGGTATTTGGTCTGGCAATACGGGCATTCCGAGAACTCGAACATGTAGACGACGGGGCCCTCGCCTTCGGCGGCGTAGGGAAGCGACTCGAGGATGCGGAGAAGCTCTGGAGCGTTCTCCTCGATCTCGACATAACCTTCGGCATCGACCGCGCCGGACGCAGACGGCGAACTCGCGGCGACCAGGAGGGTCGCCAGCAGGATTGCGATAGCAGAAACGGGAATGTTTTTCATCGGCGTATCATCGAGGTGGGTTTCGGAGGTGAACAGGCGGTACAGTTGATGGAACCCGGTCGCTAGAGAGCCAATGACTGGCCATCAAGCCGGAGACTGCAGTTGCGACGAATGTCGGAGTGAAAGAATGGTGAGGGTGGAGCATGATCGATGGACCTGCTGGAGGCAGCTTCCCTGCTCGATTGTGGTCGGTCCTGGATCGGATGCCCGAATTGGGGAGAATGATAGGAGAAAGCCTGACCAGATCTGGTGTCTGAAAGAGATGAGCGGGCGCGTGCCATCGGAATGGTCTTTTCTCAGGTTGACTCCCGGACTCTCCTTCAGTGGCCCGAGTGTCAGAAGGGGTAGTGACACACAAGACGTTGAGAGACCAAACTCGGAGCCCCCGGAAGTCAAACCTTTGCTGCGGTTTTCAGGGCTCGGTCTGGAGCCAGGACGACCTCTGGATGACTGTTGCCCCGGATTTTTTCCGGGTGATGACCCGCCGGATCAATCCGAGGGTTTCAGGATAACCCTAGTCAAGGGGCTTTCCGGGCGACGGTGACGAGGTTCCAGGCGAGCCACCTGATGAGGGGAATTTGCGTGAACACGCGGTCGATTCTTCGAAGTGGCATCCACCACCAGAGGGTTTCCGGGGATTCCCGGTAGATCTCCTTCCAATACCGCGTCTTTCCGGGGTTCAGTCGGTCGATGAGGAAGTATTTCAGGAAGAGCACAAGGGTGAGCAACCAGAAGAAACGGGTCTCGACGGAGTGGAATGTCTCTTTGATGAGGGCGAGGTCTTCGGTGGTCAACGGGGCCTCATCCGCGGTTCGCACATCCATGGCGAGATGCCGGTAGACGTTGATCACCGGATTGTAGGCGACCAAGTCCCAGGTGACGAAGATTCCGCCCGGAGCGAGAAGTTGGTGGCAGGTCTTGAGGAATTCCTTCCGCTGATGGAGATGGTGGAGGGTATTGGCACAATAGATGATTTCCCAATTGCCGGGCAGTGAGTCGAATTGCTCGGCATCGGCCGCGATGGCTTCGATGGATGTTCCGAAATTCCGGGCCAACTCCTGCCCTTTGAGGAGCATTTCCGGCGAAAGATCGGTCGCGGTGACGTGTGCTCCCTGAAGGGCGAAGTAGACCGAGCTTTCGCAGAGTCCGGCCCCGATATCGAGGATACGGCGACCCCTGAGGTCACCCAGTCGGGAGAGAATGAACTGGTTCTCGAGAGCGGTCGGGGCTTCGAAGGCTTCGCGAATGCGGATGGATTCGGTTTCGGTCTCGGCGGCCCATCGGTCGTGGAATTCCCGTTCCTTTTCGAGGCGTGAGTTGGCCATATGGTGGTTCCGGGTCTGCAGTTGGGCCGAGTGAGTGTCGTCCTTTCGGACGCAGTGCTCTAGACGATATGCAGCGGGGAATCATCAATTTTCAAGCGGCAAAGAGATTCCCGGTTTGCCGGCTTGGAGCAAGGGTCGGCATCCTTTCAGCATCCAGAGTCGATGGCAGAGTCGTGGAACTGCCTGGTTTCCGAATCCCGAATCGATCGACAGCGTTGTATTGGTTTGTCCATGCGAATGTTTTCTTGAATTGGTGTGAGCGCTGGTTTAGCCCATGGCGGCCTGAATGAAGCTGTCTGCCCCTCGCCTTGCATTCAGAGCGCCGGGGCGCAGGTTCCAGGGTTTTTCGTAATCCTCCAGCAAAAGGAAATCATCATGTCACTCACCCGATTCCTTACCCCTGTTGCTCTTTGCCTGTGCTTGATCGGGTGTGGTCGGACCCCTGCCAGTCAGGTTTCGGATGGCGGTTCCTCTAAGCCGCAGGTCATCGATGTGATCGCGAAGGACTATGCCTTTCAATTGGCTGATTCGATACCTTCGGGCTGGACCACAATTCGGTTCCGGAACGAGGGCGCGGTGGTGCACTTCTTTCTCCTGAACCGGCTCCCGGATGGCGTTTCCTTTGCCGACTATGTGGAGAAAGTCGGCCCCGCCTTTGATCAATCCTTCGGTGCGGTGCAGCAGGGGAAGAGCAAAGAGGAAGCGATTGGAGTCCTGGTCGGTTTGTTGCCTGAGTGGTATGCCGGGGTCAGGCAGATGGGGGGCAGCGGGTTTGTCTCGGGCGGTGGCACCGAGGAAACCACCATGCTGCTCGGGCCGGGTTCGTATGTGCTGGAGTGCTATATCAAGACGGAGAAGGGTGAATTCCACAGCTCGTTGGGAATGGTCCGTCCTTTGACCGTCACGGATGAATCGTCGGGCGGTGAGGCGCCTGTTGCCGACGTCGATCTGACCCTGCGGAATTACGAGATCGTGGTGGATGGTGCGATCAAGCCGGGTCTGAATACCTTCGCGGTTCATTTCGCGGAGCACCCAGAGCTAGGACTGGGCAATGACGTCCACCTGGCGCGACTTGAAGAGGGTGTTCCGATTGAAAAACTCATCGTCTGGATGGACTGGATGGAATTGTGCGGTCTTCAAACGCCGGCTCCGGCTCGTTTCGTCGGTGGAACACAGGAAATGCCGGTCGGATCGACGGCGTTCTTCACGGCGGACCTGGAGCCGGGGCGTTATGTCCTTCTGGCGGAATCATCCGCCGCGAGGGGCATGGTGCACGAATTCCGGATTGAGTAGGTCGGAGGTGCGGAAACCGGAAAGTGCCCGGCGGGCATGAGTTCACCGAAACCCCGATAAATGGATTCGGCCGCGCAGGCCTGTCCCGGTTTTTCCTCTGTGCTCAGGGAGCACCGCTCTCCAGTTGATGTCTCCCAAGTCGTCAGGTATGGGCGAGGACGGGAATCTTCACGGGAATTCCGGGGGGGAGCCTTCCGCGCACAAAGAGGGTGTCTCCGGCCGGCGCCGACATGGGGGCAAACGAACCTTCGAATTGGTCGGGAACAAACTGAAGGATCGCTTCCTCCACCGCGGGCCAGCTGAATTGCCTGAAAAAGCCGGGCACCGGTATCGAAGACACCACGTCGTGTACGAGGATGCTTCGGTCCTCGATTGACGCCACAATCAAAACGTCGGTGTCTTCGTGATACCAGAGATTGTCGGCGAAGAAGGTCAGTGCGTACCACTTGGCCAACAGACGATAATCCTCGACGCCACAGGCTCCGGACAGGGAAACTCGGCGATCGAAGGACCTGAAGATGGTTTCCCGGTCTTGCGGCTTCTTCGGGTCGAGTCTCCTGAAGCTGTTTGCGGGGTAATCCCTGACCGGCATGGAGAAATGTGTCTCCAGGACCCGTTCAAATCCCAGCTTGGGATAGAAGTCCAGGACCTGGTCGTTGGCGTAGAGAAAAACGATATCGGTTGAATCGCGGTATCGGTCGAATACCTTGTTGATGAGAAGCCGGCTCAGCCCTGTTTTTCGAAATTCCGGATGGGTGGCAACCGTCCCGAGTTGAACGGCTCGGATCGTGTGGTCCCTGATCACAATGTTCGATGTCGTCGCGTTGAGAATGCTCAGGGCACGACCGTTTTCAAAGAGGCCGAACGGCACGACTTCGGGTGAAAGGAATCCGTTGTCCCGGGCCCAGGCGAGGTCCAGCCCGGGGAAGATCATGCGTTGAAGCTCGAAGAAGGGTTGAGCGAGATGCTCCTGTCGATAGAAGCCGTGATGGATTTGCATGGCCGGGCAGATTCAGGTGGCGGAATCGTCGAAACACATGTCTGATCGACCCGGCCCGGTAGCGCAAGGGTCGTGCTCGACAATCGACTGCCATGCCCTTTCGCTCGTTCCGCTGCATCTGCCTTCACTCATGAAGATCCTGGTAACTGTTCCCAGAGATGACTACTTTGACCGTTTCTTCACTCCCGGGCTGATGGAGCGTCTCGAAGCGGCAGGCGACGTGAGCTGGAATCCGTTGTCACGGCAACTGACGGCAGAGGAATTGGCCCGTGACCTCGCGGGTAAGGAGATCTGCCTTACGGGGTGGCATGTCCCGCGACTGGACCGCGATCTTCTGCAACACGCAGACCGGCTCCGGCTGGTGGCCCATCTCGGAGGGACGGTCGCCCCGGTTGCGAGTGAATCGCTCTACGCGCGCGGCATCCGGGTCTGCAGCGGCAATTCAGTCATGGCCAAGGTCGTGGCCGAGGGGGTCCTCTGCTATATACTCGCAGGTCTGCGGAACCTGGTGCGTTTTGACCGGGCTCTCCATGAAGAACCCGGCTGGTCAAGGGATCTCGGTTTTTGTCGGTCCCTTATTGGGAAGAACCTCGGTTTTGTCGGTCTCGGCACCGTCGGACGCCACCTGTTGGAGCTTCTTCGACCTTTCGAAGTGACGGTGGGCGTATTCGATCCCTATATCGACGACGAGGCTCTTGAGGCCTGGCGGTTTGCGAAGCGGGTTGGATTGGAGGAATGCCTTCGGTCGAGCGAGGTCGTCTCCATCCATGCCGCCCGGACTGATGAAACCCGGAACCTCCTGAACGCCGAGCGTCTGTCCCTCTTGCCCGATGGGGCGCTTCTGATCAACGCAGCGCGCGGCGCCATCATTGATGAAGTCGCGCTCGTGGCCGAACTGAATCCGGGTCGCATATCCGCGGTTCTTGACGTCTTTGAGGAAGAGCCGCTTCCGGATGACAGCCCCTTACGGCGAATGCCCAACCTGATCATGACACCCCATCTGGCCGGCTCTCCCAGCCATGCCCTGATCACCGAAGCAATGATCAGCGATATTGAACGGCATATAAGCGGAGGCGACTTGCGAAACGAAATTCCTGTCGAGCAGTTTCGGCTCATGACACGTTGACCCGGGCCAGCTCCAGGTTGACGGCGGTGCCGGCCGCATTGTCATGTGCTCCGGGCAAATCGATCCAGCACATCGAGTCCTTGTGGGAGATCAACTTGATGATCTCCTCGGGGTGGTCAGGCACCGGGCGGGAATCCCCTCGCGCATCGACTATTGGTCTCGGTTGACCTTCGACCCGCGAATTGACTATCCGGCCAGATTCCTCCAAGCTCAGGTGTCACCGACACTGTTTCGGGCAGGTCCTGACTCCCTTGTGACCGTATCCCTGCACAGAGCCCGGTGTTCGGGAGATGGTGAAATGATCGACCTCTATTGCGAGCGAACTGGTCCCGGTCTTTGGGCCGAACCGATCAACGCCTTCACCAACCTCGCATTCCTGGTCGCCGCAGGCTTTACCACTCTGTTGGCTGCCCGGCGCGGCGCTTTGGCGTTCGACATCTGGATTCTGATCGGCCTGACGGCGGCGATTGGAGTTGGCAGTGGCCTGTTCCATACCTTTGCCACCGGCTGGGCGCAGGTCCTGGATGTCGTTCCGATCCTCCTTTTGCAGATCGCTTTCCTTTGGATCTACGGCCGTCGAATCATCGGAATGCGTCCCAGCCGGCTGTTCGGGACAGTGGTTCTCCTGCTGGCAGCGGCCTTGGCCGGTCGACAGTTCCCACACCTCATGAACGGTTCTTTGACCTATGTGCCTGCCTTCCTGCTGCTCCTCATCCTTGGCCTCTACCACTTTCGGAACGCGAGGGTCGAACGGGGCATCCTGCTGTTGGCATCCGGCGTTTCCGCGTTGTCGCTCTTCTTCCGGACGATCGACCTGGCGGTATGCCCGTACATTCCCATGGGCACCCATTTCCTCTGGCACCTGCTCAACGGCCTGCTGGTCTATCTTGTGATGAGGGGGCTGATGTTGAATCTCGCGGATAGGGGAGGGGAAGCGATATGAGATGATTCCCATCGACTGATCTGGATGCTTGCTCTTATCGTGATTTCTTCCTGCAGGCGTTCAGCAAAAGGTGGCAAAGGGCGCAGAATTCAAGCCAATGGATCGACATGATTGAGTCATCGAGTATGGTCGGCTCCGCGATGAAGGATCAATACCCGCTCACGGCGGTGCCGGGATGGGTCGCGACGTGCCCGAGGCCATCCGGTTTTTCGGGGGGCAGGGGAAGATCTTCAAGGTCCACCTGCGCAACGTGACAGCGCCTCTGCCCGAGGGATTTGCCGAGACTTTTCTCGACGACGGCTATATGGATATGACCCGGGTGGTCGGCGCGTTGCATGAGGTCGGGTTCGAAGGCGCCATCATCTCGGATCATCTCCCGAAGACCGCGGGCGGCCGCGCGGTGGCCGAGGCGTATTCGATTGGCTATATCCGCGGTCTGATCAACGCTACTGCGGTCAAGCACTGAAAGCTGGAGGAGAGGCTGGCCCATGAGGTGTTGATGTCGCTGCATGCCCGGTCGGACTGGTCAGTGGGGCCGGAATGTCGCGACTTGAAAGGCGGGAAGGCAGGCCCAAGGTTCAGAGGGCGATCCCACATGACAGCGGGTCTTTGCCTGGTCTGGCCAAGGCATGATGTTGGTTGCCTGACCTCATTTTTTCCGATAGAACGAATCAAGATTGATCTCATGAACTCAGCTCCTGAACGCGTTGCCGCTGTCCTCCTTCTGGTTGTTGGCGTCCTTTCCTGCACACGGTCAAGCCAGACTGTCGATACCGCGTCGGAACGCCAATGGTTGGCCGGCGATCACCATATCCATTCACGCTACAGCGTCGGGTGGGACAAGTCGACCGATCCTCCCACACCGGAAATCGGAGGTGATGCCATCTACCCCATTCCGATGAATGCATTGATGGCCCGGTACCATGGATTGAGCTGGATGGTGGCCACCGATCATGGCGGCCCCACGCACAGCAAGCTGAACCGGGACCTGGCCTATCCCGAACTGGTCCGGTCGAGAGAGGCGGTCCCGGAAGTGATCCAGTTCTATGGTTTGGAGCTCAATGCGCCCGGAGCCGATCACGCCAGTCTGATCATTCCGCATACGCCCGACGAATCGGACCGCCTTTTCGATCTGGAATCCCGCTTTGACAGGAAGGAACCTTGGCCACCGGACGGGACTTGGGATACGGAAGCGCGCATGCTTGAAGCATTGAAAGAGATGGACACCCTCAGCCCGAAGCCGGTTGTCATCGCCAACCATCCGTCGCGTTCCGCCAGCGGCCTCGGTGTCTACGGCGCCGATTCGCCAGAAGAATTGCGCGACTGGAACGATACCGCGCCCGAGGTTGCGGTTGGCATGGCCGGCGCTCCCGGTCACCAGGCAAGCGCCCTCAATCCGGATGGTTCCTTACGAGAGAAAGCTCGTGGATCCTACAAGGGGGCACCGACCATGGGTGGTTTCGACCAGATGACGGCCCGTCTTGGGGGGTTCTGGGACTCGATGCTGGGGGAGGGCCGTCGGTGGTGGATCACTGCCAATTCCGATTCCCATGTGAATTGGAGGGAAGGCGGGGCGGATTTCTGGCCAGGCGAGTATTCAAAGACCTATGTGTGGGCGGCCAGGAATCACGATGATATCCTTGACGGTCTCCGCCACGGTCGGGTCTTTGTCACCCTCGGCGATTTGATTTCGGAGTTGCAGGTGACGGCCCGCAGTGGAGCGGACTCCGCGGAAATCGGCGGAAGTTTGAAAGTGAATTCCGGGGACGACGTCGAAGTGGTGGTGCGCTTTCTCGATCCCGTCGGTCCCAATGGGGGAGGGGGTGACCCCTCGGTGGCGCGGGTTGATCTGATCGTGGGTGAAATCGAAGGACCGGCTGCCGATCGAACCATCGACACGAATCCCACCACGAAAGTGGTCGCACGAATGACGAGCGCGGATTGGCAGGTCGAGGGCGAATGGCGTGTCATGACCTGCCGTCTGGAAAACCTCGATTCGGACCGGTACCTCCGGATCCGCGGGACGAACGGGACCGAACTGGAGCCGGCAGAGGACCCGGTGGGTGAAGATCCGTGGGCGGACCTCTGGTTTTATTCCAATCCGATTTTCCTGGAAGTCGACTGAAACCCGGACTCTGTATTCTGGACCGCCGGGACAGGCTTCGTTCTCGCCTTGCTCCGAACGGTTGAAACTTCCCGCCTGATCTGACCGACCTTGCATGCCCGGGCGTAGAGGTTCTGCCGAGATGGGTCCGGCTTCGAGTCTTCGCTTTCTACGCCGCGACAGGCTTCGTTCTCGCCTTGCTCCGAACGAAGCCTGGTGGGAGATAGAGGACTCGAACCTCCGACCCCTTGCGTGTCATGCAAGTGCTCTAACCAACTGAGCTAATCCCCCGTTGTCCGGGCTTGGTCCAGGCCGGGCGATGACCCGGAATGGTTGATCAATGGGTAAAGATGCGGGCGGATCAAGCATGAAATGGGCTGCTTTTTTTGGTGCCTTCTTCAAGCCCGGCGCAGTAGAAACCTTTTCCATGCTCCAATATCTCCGGATTCGAAATCTCGCCCTGCTGGACCAGGTGGAGTTGGAGTTTGCGGCGGGCTTCGTCGCCGTCACCGGCGAGACCGGTGCGGGCAAGAGCATCCTGCTGGGGGCGATCAGCCTCCTGGCCGGGGGGCGGGCGGACAAGACCCTGATCCGCCAGGGAGCGGACACCTGCGAGGTCGAGGCGGAGCTCCATTTTGAGGATTCTGCGAGGATCGATGCAATTCTGGAGGAGGCCGGCATCCCGCTTTGCGAGGACGGCACTTTGATCCTCAGGCGGCAGTTCTCGCGGGATAAGGCGGCCCGGATCAGCGTGAACGGTGCTCTTGCGACCGCAGCCAACCTGCAGGCTCTCGGGGAGCTCTGGGTTGATTTCCACGGTCCGAACGAACCGCGGCGCCTGCTGCGTCCCGAGGCCCAGGTGGACCTGCTCGATGCTTTCGGGCGCCTGGACAAGGAATTGGCCGCCTACCGCAAGGAGTATCAGGCGTGGCGTGGCTGCCTGGCCGGGATTGACCGGCTTTCGTCAGAGGAACGTCTGCAACCGGATCAGATCGATTTTCTTCGGGACCAGATCCGCAAGATCGATGCCCTGGAGATCTCCGAGGAGGCCATGGCCGACCTCGAGCGCGATTTTCAACGGATGACCCGCGCCCAGGATATTCTTGAAGGGGCCAATGCCCTATCGGAGGGCCTGGCCGGAGACGAGGGGTTGCTTGACCCGCTGGCGGTCCTCATCCGGCGGGCGGTGGAACTGGTCGAGGCTGATCCCACGACCGCGCCGCTCCTTGAGCGGCTGCAGTCCATTTCGATTGAAGTGGCCGAACTGGGCCGCGAATTTTCCTCACTCGCGTCCGATGTTTCCTTTGACGAAGAAACGGTGGAGGACGTCCAGCGCCGGATGAACAGCTGGCTGGAAGTCTCCCGGCGCTACGGTCGCGAGCCTGCGGCGGTGCTGGACGCCCGGGCTTCGATGGCGAAGCGGGTGGCGGATCAGGGGGACATCGACGGCAATTTGAAACGGCTGCGCACCGAAGCGGAGGCCATGGAGAAGGCGGCCCGCGCGGCGGCGGTCGAATTGGGGCGGAAACGGGCGAAGGCGGGCGCTGAACTGGTCAAACGCACCAAACCGCTCATGGCCGAGCTCGGTTTCAAGAAAGCGGCCCTCGAAGTGCACCTTGAAGCCACCAGGGCCCTGGGGCCAAGTGGCGATTCCCGGGTCGAGCTTCATTTTTCGCCTAATGTGGGCGAGCCCATGCTGCCCCTGTCCAAGATCGCCTCGAGCGGTGAGCTGGCCCGGATCCTCCTCGCCCTGAAGACGGTCCTGGCGGAAGTCGACGACATACCGGTTCTCATTTTCGACGAGGTTGACGCGAACGTGGGCGGCGAGATCGGCGGGGCGGTCGGGGAGAAGATGGCGGTGATCGCCCGGGATCACCAGGTTTTCTGCGTGACCCACCTGCCGCAGGTGGCGGCCTGTGCCGGTCAGCACTTTGTGGTGGAAAAGGATCAGTCGGGCAAACGGGCCAGCGTATCAATCCGAAAGATACACGAGGAAGCGGACGAGCGGGTGGGAGAACTGGCCCGGATGCTCGGGGACCGGAAGGCGAAGTCGGCCATCGCGCATGCCCGGGAGATGCTGGGGGGTGGACGGAAGGGTTGAGGGCAGATGCCGCGGAGCGGCGGTGGACGGTGGACGGTGGGGGAAGCCGAAGATGGAGGGTCGGGGACCGGGAGAGCCGGGAAAACAAAACGTAGCATGCTACAGTTTGTTTTTGATTTTGCTACGTAGGATGCTACGGTTGGTTTTGGGAATGAAAACAATACGGTCCAGGCTACGGTTGGTTTTGGGGCTGTCGCTTTGGAGGACGGCCCGGCGGTCCGTCCCTACCCTGGATTCCATGGGGGGCGGCCGATACGGAGATCGGCTGTTCGATTGAGTTGGTGCCTCAAAGGGCCGGACCAGGGTCCGCGCCTACACTTTGGGCTGCGGAGAACGGCGGCAGAGCGCCGTTGCTACACTTTGGGCTCTGGGGAACGGCGGCAGAGCGCCGTTGCTACATTTTCGCTGAGAGGACGATCCGCTCCTGCCTGATCAGACGTTGAAGCGGAAGTGGACGACGTCGCCGTCCTTGACCTCATAGTCGCGTCCTTCCATCCGGTATTTGCCGGCTTCGCGGGCGGCGGCGATGGAGCCGGCGGCTTTCAGGTCTTCCCATGAGACGACCTCGGCCTTGATGAACCCTTTTTCGAAATCGGTGTGGATGACGCCGGCGCATTGCGGGGCCTTCATGCCCTTGATGAAGGTCCAGGCCCGGGTCTCGATCTCGCCGGAAGTGAGGAAGGAGGCGAGGCCGAGAAGGTGGTAGGTGGCGTGGATGAGTTCGGAAACCCCGGAATCCCTGGCGCCAAGCTCGCTGAGGAATTGCTGTTCCTCTTCCGGGCTGAGTTCCCCGAGGTCCTCTTCCAGCTTGGAGCAGATGACGCAGCTTTCGGCGTCGCGGTGGGTGCGGACGTATTCGCGGACTTTGGCCACGTGCGGGTTCTTGTCGTGGTCGGCCACATCATCCTCTCCCACGTTGCAGGCGTAGATGACGGGTTTGGCCGAAAGAAGCTGAAAACCGTTGATGCGCTGCTGTTCGCGTTCGTCGGACACGGCGAAGGAGTTGACGGTCTTCCCCTCATTGAGGTGGGGGATTAGACGCTCGAGGAGGGCGACGGCGGCGATGGCGTCCTTGTCCTGGCCGCGGGCCTTTTTCAGGTTTCGCTCGAGTTGGCGTTCGGCGGAGTCGAGGTCGGCGAGGACGAGTTCCGTGCTGATGACCTCGATGTCACGGATCGGGTCGACGCTGCCCATATTGTGGATGATGTCG
The DNA here is from genome assembly GCA_041395105.1 of Opitutaceae bacterium. Taxonomy (NCBI): domain Bacteria; kingdom Pseudomonadati; phylum Verrucomicrobiota; class Opitutia; order Opitutales; family Opitutaceae; species Opitutaceae bacterium. The sequence continues at coordinate 47,059 of JAWLBB010000007.1, forward strand.
TCGTTTTCGAAACAGCGGACCACTTCGACGATGGCATCGACTTCGCGGATATTGGAGAGGAATTTGTTGCCGAGCCCTTCACCTTTGCTGGCCCCGGCGACGAGTCCGGCGATGTCGAGGAATTCAACGGCTGCCGGGATGATCTTGGCCGACTTGGTGATTCTGGAGAGCGGCTCCAGGCGGTTGTCGGGCACCTGGACGACGCCCACATTGGGTTCGATCGTGCAGAACGGGTAGTTGGCCGCCTCCGCCTTGCGGGAGCGGGTGAGGGCGTTGAAGAGGGTGGATTTGCCGACATTGGGCAATCCGACGATTCCGGCTCGGAGCATAATGGTAGGGAAAAGGTCTATCGGAAAACCCTTAATGGGGACGGGAGCGAGCAAAAACGGGTTCCCGACACTTCCGGCGCTGGGATTGCCGAGGCGAATTGATTCAGGAAGGGGCTTGACAAGCGTTGGGATTACCGGACGATTTTCCGCTTTTCGTCGTCAAATCCTCTTTATCAACCACGCCTCAGTCATGGCATTGAAGATCAAACTCGCCCGAACCGGCGCCACCCACAATCCTGTTTATCGCGTCGTCGTCGCTGAAGCGCGGGGCAACCGGGACGGCCGTTTCGTGGAGATCCTCGGCACCTATCAGCCGAAACAGCGGAACAACCGCCTGAAACTGAATGTCGAGCGTGCGGATTACTGGGTCAGCCAGGGAGCGATCCCGACCAACACCAGCCGGTCCCTGATCAAGAAAGCACGCAAAGCGGCGCCGGCCGAGGTGGCTGCGACCCCGGCCGAGAGCACCGCTTCGGCTGAAGGTTGACTCTTTGATTCCGGGCCTGAGCGGTCCGGATGAAGGCCAAGGGTTCGGCTTCAGGGCCGGACCTTTTCTGTTTTTGAGACCATCGCAGAAATCCCCGGGTTTCCATTCCGCCGGTGAAGATCGATATTCTGACACTTTTCCCCGCGATGCTTGAGGGATTCCTCTCCGAGAGCATGATCGGCCGTGCCCGGACGGCGGGGCTGCTCGAGATCGCGGTTCACAATATCCGCGACTGGGCCACGGACAAGCACCAGGTGACCGATGACCGGCCCTTTGGTGGAGGCGCCGGGATGGTCATGAAGCCCGAACCGCTCTTTGCGGCGATCGAAGCGGTGCGCCGGCCCGGGTCGTTGTCCGTCTATCTGGCTCCGGATGGCGAATCACTGACGCCGACTCTTGCGCGCGAATTGAATGCGGCGCCCCACCTGATCCTGGTCAGCGGGCATTACGAAGGAATTGACCAGCGGGTGCGGGATCATGCCATTGATCGTGAGGTCAGCATCGGCGATTACGTGCTGACCAACGGCACCCTCGCGGCGGCCGTCCTGGTCGACGTCTGCGCCCGATTCACGCCCGGTGTTCTCGGTGAGGAAAAGTCATTGACTCAGGAAAGTTTCACCGGCAATTTGCTCGACTTCCCTCAATACACGCGACCGGCCGAATTCCGTGGTTGGGGGATCCCAGAGGTTCTTCTTTCGGGGAATCACGCTGAGATTGACAAGTGGCGACACGAACAGCGGCTCGAGCGAACCCGGAAATTACGTCCCGATTTACTGAAAAAGTCCCATGAAACCAATCGTTAGCGAAATCACCCGCAGCCAACTCAAGACCGATTTGCCCGCCTTCAAGGTTGGTGACGGTGTTCGTGTCCACACCAAGGTGCGGGAAGGCGAAAAAGAGCGTATCCAGGTTTTTGCCGGTATCGTCATTGCCCGGAAGGGCGGGGGGATCCAGGAGACCTTCACGGTTCGCCGCATTTCCTACGGAGAAGGCGTGGAAAAAGTATTCCCGGTCCACAGCCCGAACATCGACAAGATCGAGATCGACCGCGAGAGCAAGGTCATGCGGGCCCGTCTCTACTACCTGCGTGGCCGGATCGGCAAGCGGGCCGTCCAGGTCAAGGAGAAGCGGACCTCCTGAGCGGGGTGTCTTTCTCCGGCGAATGACCGGATTTGATTTTGAAGGGCGGTTCCTGTGGGAGCCGCCCTTTTTCATGGAAGTGCAGCCACGCCGCTGTGTCGGTGTTTTCTCCGGATGCCTCGGGCACGTCGACGCAGCGAAGCGGCTGTAGTGCCTGCCGGTCGGACGGCTGGGCGGTCCGTCCCTGCCGGATCTCCGGCCTCCGTCCATCCCATTACGGTAATGGCTTCTTGTCTTGCGCCCGGCATTCCGGCGATTTCAAATGGTCCATTATGTCTCTGGATAAGGAAATCCTTTCTCAGGCCGCTGATCAGGCCCGTGGCATCGCGATTGATGGAGTGGTGGCGGCCGGCAATGCCGGACACCTCGGGCTGCCTTTGGGTGCGGCCGAGATCGGGGCCGTCCTTTTCGGACATTCCCTGAGATTCAATCCGGCGCGTCCGCGATGGATCAACCGCGACCGGTTCGTCCTCTCGGCCGGCCATGGTTCGATGTTCCTTTACGGGTGGCTTCACCTTGCCGGGTATGATCTGCCGAAGGAGGAACTGGCGAAATTCCGGCACCTGCACAGCAAGACTCCGGGCCATCCCGAGTTCCATGAGACCGTCGGCGTCGAAGCCACGACCGGGCCACTTGGCCAGGGGGTTGGCAATGCGGTCGGAATGGCGATGTCGGCCAAAATGGCCGAGGCTCGATTCAACACGGCTGAGCACACCATCCTCGACTACCGGGTGGTCTGCCTGATGGGCGACGGGTGCAATCAGGAGGGAGTGTCCCAGGAGGCCTGCGCGCTGGCCGGGCACCTCGGGCTCGACAATCTGATCCTGATCTTCGACAGCAACGACGTCACGCTCGACGCCCAGGGCGAAGCGAGTCAATCGGAGGACACGGCGGCCCGATTCAAGGCCATCGGTTTCGACGTCCAGACCATCGACGGGCATGATCTCGAGGCGATTGCCGGGGCCTATGACGCGGCGCGTTCGACCACCTCGGGTCGGCCGCAGTTGATCATCGCCCGGACCGAGATCGGTCGGGGCATTCCGGAGGTGGCGGGAACCTTCAAGGCCCATGGTGAAGGCGGCGCGAAATTCGCCGAGAAGTCGAAGGCGGGTCTTGGTCTCCCCGCCGGCGAAACATTCTATGTATCCGACGAGGTGCATGATTATTTCAAGGCCCAGGCGCATCACCACGATGAGGATCAGGCAGAGTGGGATGCTCTCTATTCTGCATGGAAGGCGGCGAACCCCGACCTGGCGGCCCTGCTCGAAGACGGCTATGCCCGGACCCTGCCCGATGTGGATACCCTGCTTTCCTGGATACCGGAGGCCTCGGACAAGCCGGCGGCCACGCGGGTGACCGGCGGCAAGGCGCTCAATGCGCTGGCGGCGAGACTGCCGTTGATTGTCAGCGGAAGCGCCGACCTCTATGGCTCGACCAAGAATTACCTGGACGACGCCGGTGGCGATTTCACCCGTGAGAACCGACTTGGCCGCAATATCCGTTTCGGTATCCGGGAGCACGCGATGGGCGCGATCGTCAACGGGATGGCTTACGAGGGACTGTTCATCCCGTCCGGTGCCACCTTCTTCACTTTTTCCGATTATATGCGGCCGTCGGTCCGCCTGTCGGCTCTTTCGGGTCTGCCGGTGATGTGGTACTGGACGCATGACAGTGTCGGGGTGGGGGTGGATGGTCCGACCCATCAGCCGGTGGAAACGATCGGCAGCCTGCGCTGTGTCCCGAATCTCGACATGATCCGTCCGGCTGATGCCGAGGAGGTGGCCGGTGCCATCGTTGCGGCGATCGAGCGGGCGGACGGTCCCACCGGTTTGAGTCTCTCGCGGCAGGATCTGCCTTTGCTGTCCGAGATCCCGGTGGCCGAGCGTCGCCGGGGAGTGCTCAGAGGAGGCTATGTCGCCCGTCGGGAGAAAGGCGAGCTCAAGGCCATCATCATCGGCACCGGCAGCGAGCTGCAGCTCGCGCTGAAGGCGGCCGATACTCTGGGAGACGGAGTGCGGGTCGTCTCCATGCCCTGCACGGAGCGCTTCGACCGCCAGGCGAGTGATTACCGGGAGAGTGTGCTTCCGGCAGGTTGTCGGCGGCGGGTCGCGGTCGAGGCGGGCGTTTCCGAAACGTGGTACAAATATGTCGGCCTCGACGGCGAGGTCGTCGGGATCGATCGTTTCGGTTTGTCGGCTCCGGGTGACCAGGTGATGGACGCTCTTGGCGTCACGGTCGAAACGGTTGCTGCGGCGGTCAAACGGGTGATGGCCTGAAGACCGGATCCATTGAGTCCTGTTCTGTTTTTCATGGAGGCGCCGTTTACCGGCGCCTCGTTTTTTTGGATCGACGCACGGAGTCGGTTCCATTGGGATCGCCCGGCTGTCCAGCGATGCCGTCGAATCCGGCTGATCCCCGACGTCGCGCTCGGCCGGTCGTCCACCCTGCCTGCTCCCCGATTACACATAGTGAAGCCGCCTCGAGTCCATCACGCGAATTGACGCGAATGCGTGGCAAGAGGCTGCCGCGGCTACTGCTACAGCTCTTGAATTCTCCTGAGTCCCATTTGATCCGGCGCCACTGACTCCCGAACCCACTCTCCTCCGACCATGATTGATCCAACGAATTCCGATCCCCTTGAGATGAATGCCTCGGGGTTGTTGCGCAAATTGACCGGCCGCAGGCCTGCCCCGAGGGGCCGTGCCCGCCCGGGGAGCACGACCCTACATACTGATTTCTGGTGGAGTCGCTTCGTCGTTCCGGTTCTGGGCGGCCTTCTGGCCGTCGGACTGGGCGGTTGTGGCAAGGGTGGCGACGGGGGAGGCGGCGGAGATGGCGGCGCGATGGCCGTCCCGGTGGTCGTTTCGCAAGTGCGACTTGAGGCGATCTCGGAGCGGATCTTTGTCGTGGGGAGTCTGGCTGCGAATGAGCGGGTGGAGATCAAGAGCGAGATTGACGGGCGGCTCGAGACGGTCGGCTTTATCGAGGGGGAGTCGGTCAAGGCCGGGCAGGTTCTCTTCAAACTCGACCAGGTCAAACTCGAGGCCGCGGTCAACCTGGCGGAAGCCAATTTCAAACTGGCGAAGACGGTTCTCGAACGCAATGAATCCCTGCTGGAAAGCCGGTCGATTTCCCAGCAGGAACTGGATCGGGCGATCGCCACATTTTCCTCGACGCAGGCCAGTCTGGAACTGGCGAAGGAGGACCTGATTGATGCGACCATCGTGGCTCCTTTCGACGGGGTCATGAGTGATCGGAAGGTCAGTCCGGGCCAGGTGGTGAATTCGGGGACCCCTCTGGCCGCGATCATCGACACGGATCCATTGAAGGCGGAGTTCAATGTGCCCGAGAGGTTCATCAGTCAGCTGACACTCGGGCAGAATATCGAGATCAAGGTCACCGCCTACCCGAACGAAACCTTTGTCGGCCGGGTCTATTTCATCAGCCCCGAAGTGACTTCCTCGAGCCGGACGGTCCTGATGAAGGCGGAGGTGGACAACCGGGACGGACGTTTGAAAGCGGGCATGTTCGGCAATCTGGACCTGATCCTCGACGTGAAGGAAGGGGCCCTGGTCATCCCGGAAACCGCAATCAGCTACCGGGGCGATCTCGCCTCGGTTTACGTGATCAACGAGGCGAACGAGGCTGAGCTCCGATCCGTCCGCCCGGGCATTCGCCTGGCGGGCCGGGTTGAGATCGTCGAGGGATTGCAGGCGGGTGAGCGGGTCGTGACCGAGGGTATCCAGAAGATCGGCCCGGGATCACCGGTTTCGATTTCCCCGAAGTCGGATCTGATCCTCCCGGCGGACGATCCGAACGCTGAGGACACGGTGCCAAACGGCTGACGCTGAACCGGATTTCCCGACATGTTACTGTCCCAAGTCAGCATCCGCCGCCCGATCCTCACCACGATGATGAGCCTCGGCCTGCTCATCTTCGGCATTCTCGGTTTGTCCCGACTCCCGGTGCGCGAATTGCCGGACGTGGATCCTCCGATCGTCGATGTGCTCACCGTCTATCCGGGTGCGAGCGCCACGGTGGTGGAAACCGAAGTGACGGAGCGCCTGGAGGAGGCGATCAACAGCATCGAGGGCATCAAGCGGATGACCAGTCAGAGCCGCGAGCAGGTCAGCAATGTCACGGTCGAGTTCAATCTGGGCAGAGACATCGATGTGGCCGCCCAGGACGTCCGGGACCGGGTATCGCGCATCCGCGGCCGGTTGCCGGAGGACATCCTGGAACCCGTGGTGGCCAAGCAGGACTCCAACGCCTATGCCATTCTCTGGATCGCGCTGTACAGCGATCAGCTCAACACCCTTGAGTTGTCGGACCTGGCGATCAACCTGATCAAGGACCGCCTGCAGACGGTGGAGGGGGTCAGTTCGGTCATCATCGGGGGAGAGAAACGTTTTGCCATCCGGCTTTGGCTCGATCCGGAGAAGATGGCGGCGCGGCGTGTCACGGTGGACGATGTGCAGACGGCGCTGCGCGAGCAGAACATCGAATTGCCGAGCGGGCGGGTAGAGAACCTCGAGCGCGAGATGACGATTCAGACCCGGGGCGAGATGAAGGATCCCGAAGAGTTCGGGGACCTGGTCATCCGCCGGGATGGCGACACGCTGATCCGCCTGCGCGAAATCGCCCGGGTGGAGGCGGGAGTCGAGGACCTGCGTTCGGTGGCCCGCTACAATTCCAAGCCGGCGGTCGGGATCGGCATCGTCCGGCAGTCGCGTTCGAACCTGATCGACGTGGCCCGGGGGATCAAGGCGGAGATGGAGCGTCTGAAGCCCTTCCTGCCGTCGTCGGTCGAGACCTTCTATGCCTATGATGAAGCGGCTTATGTCGAGCAGGCGGTGGTCGAGGTCTGGGAGACGCTCGGCATCGCCTTTGTCCTGGTCGTCCTGACCATCTTCATCTTCCTGCGGAGCGTCCGGTCGACCATCGTACCCGTTCTGGCGATACCAGTTTCCATCGTGGCCAGTTTCGGGCTGCTTTACGTTCTCGGTTATTCGATCAACATCATCACCCTTCTGGCCTTGATCCTCGCGATCGGCATCGTGGTCGACGACTCAATCGTGGTTCTGGAGAACATCTTCCGCCATATCGAGGAGGGACTCTCGCCGATGGAGGCGGCCAAGAAGTCGATGGAGGAGATCGCCTATGCGATCGTGACGATCACCCTGTCGCTGGTCGCGGTATTCCTGCCCCTTGCTTTTCTGCCGAGTCTGACAGGTCGGCTCTTCATCGAGTTTGCCACGGCCCTGTCAGGATCTGTGCTCATCTCGGCCTTCGTGGCGTTGACCCTGGCGCCGATGGTGGCCTCGCGTGCGCTCCGGCCGCTCAATCGTGAGAAGCACGGCCGGCTCTTCAATTTCTTCGAGCGCCGGTTCGACTGGATCAACGGCCACTACATGCGGGTGTTGCGCTTCTCCATGCGGCACCGTTTCCTGGTCATCTTCGGAGCGATCGCCTCGCTGGGGCTTTCGGCCCTGGTTCTCTCACGGCTGGACCGTGAATTCCTTCCTGATGAAGACAAGGGGCGGCTCTTCTGTATTCTCTTCGCGCCGGAGGGATCGACCAGTGAATACACGGACCGGATGATGCGCCAGATGGAGGCGATTGTTTCCGAAACGCCCGAGGTGGCGGGCTATTTCACGGCGGTGGCCCTCCCGTTCAGTGGTCCGGGTTCGGCGACGGTTGGCTTCATGTTCATCACCCTGAAGGAGGATCGGGAGCGGCATGTCCGGGAAATCGTGGGCGCGCCGGACGGATTCGGGAACCGCTTCTTCACTGAGATCGAGGGTGCGTTCGCTGTGCCGAACATCCCGAAGGCGATCGAGACGACCGGTGGCCGCCCCTTTCAGCTGGTCCTGCAGAGCACCGAGATGGATGCGGTCGAGGCCTACACCCTCGAGTTGACCAACAAGCTGCGGCAGATCGGCTACCTGACCAATGTCCGGCAGAATTTCGAAGTGAGCAAACCCGAGCTGCGGATCATGGTGGAGCGCAACCGGGCGGCGGCGCTCGGAGTCTCGATCGAACAGGTTTCGCGGACTCTGCAGATTCTCTTTGGGGGCCAGGATCTGAGCCGGGTCAAGCGGGGAGGGAAGGAATATGACGTCATCGCCCAGCTCGACCGTGAATCCCGGCTGACGCCTTCGGATCTTGACCGTCTTTATGTGCGCAGCGCGACAGGGCAACTGGTCCAGCTGAGCAACGTGGCCCGCTACGAAACCGGGGCCGGTCCCAATGCGATCTATCACTTCAATCGCTACCGCTCGGCCACGATCGAGGCACAGCCGGTCGGAATCACCCTGGGAACGGCGATGGAGCGGGTGGAGAAATTGCTGGAGCAGGACCTGCCGGCGGGTTTCCGTTATGAGTGGACGGGCGAATCGGGGGATCTGCAGGAAACCGGTCAGGACATCACCTTCGTCTTTGTTCTGGCACTGGTCATTGTCTTCATGGTTCTGGCCGCCCAGTTTGAAAGTGTCGTCCATCCCTTCACCGTCATGCTCTCCCTGCCGCTGGCCTTTCTCGGCGCTTTCGGCCTGCTCTGGCTGGTCGGGTGGATCCTGCCTGACGTGGGTGGGATGAACATCAACCTGTTCAGCCAGATCGGACTCGTTCTCCTGGTTGGTCTTGTGACCAAGAATTCCATACTTCTGGTCGAGTTTGCCAATCAACGCGTGGCGCGCGGGGTGCCGGCGATGGAGGCCATGATCGAGGCGGGCCGGATCCGTCTTCGGCCGATTCTCATGACCAGCCTGGCGACGATCGCGGGTATTCTGCCCATCGCCATCGGCATCGGCGGATCAGCGGAAGGACGTCGTCCGCTGGGTGTGGCGGCGGTCGGCGGCATGGTCACGAGCACGATGCTCACCCTGATCGTCATCCCGGTGGTCTACACCCTCTTCGCCGATCTGACGAATCGGCGGAAGCGCAAGAGGACAAAGGCGGCGGGCGAAGCGGGAGAACCGGTGTCGCAGGCTGATTCCGGATCCGGGGATTGAATGACCGCGCCGGCGACCAGGGCCACCCGCTTCCGCCGGGGGATAATCTTCGCCCTGTCCGGGATGGCGGTCGCCGCACTGGCCGGCGTGATCACTGTCCTGATTCCGTCGATACAGCGTTCGATCTTCCTCTCGCTGCTTGTCTCCCCGGGCCTGGATCGGGTCGAGGTTGGTCAGGTCCGCTTTCGGCCGGGTTCATTTCTGGTTGAAAACCTGGTGATCGAGGAAGCCGGGATGCGGACGGAGGTTGGGCGTGCCTGGGGTGAGGGGGGGATCTGGAAGGCCCTGTTGGGACGCGCGGTCGAGCTGCGCGTCTATGAGGTGGAGGGGTGGTCGGTCCGTCTGGATCGCGAGAGCCTGGTGACGGCGGGGAAGGGAGGGCTTCCGGTCGAGTCGGCCCTGGCCTTGCTGCCGTTGTTTCTGACGGTGGACGAATTCCGGGTGAATGGCCAGCTGGCGATCGAAACCGGACCGGAAGGGCTCATCCACCTGGAGATGGAAGGGGAGGGCACCGGTTTGGGACCGGACCGGGTCGGCCGGATCGGTGTGGCCGGGACGGTTCAGGGGCTGGGCCTGCCCGATCAACCTCTCCAATTGGATTTCACCATCGCGCGGGGGGCTGAATCGGATCCGGTTGAGATCGGGGTGGAAGGAACCCTGGGAGAAGGGGCGGACGGCGTTTTTCTCACCCTGGTGGCACGCCAGGAGGATACCCTGCTGACGGTGGAAGGGGCGATCGAGGCAGATCTGCCGCCTCTGGATGCACTCCTCGGGTGGGGCGATCCTCCGCGCCTCGCTTCGGGCCGGGGCCGGTTGAGCTTTGCCACGAGAGCCAACCACTCGGGTGAGATGATGGTCGATGGGGAACTGGCGGTCTCGGGACTCGAGCTGACCGGCGGATACCACCTCGATCAACTGAGAGCTCCGTATCGATTGATCCTGATTCCGGATACAAGTTTCTCGCTGCGGGCGCCGATCGTGATTGATCGCGGCGGACTCCTGTCGGATCTGCAGGTGGCGGTTTCGGCGGTGGCGGATGATCCGGACTGGCAGGTGGACGGGACCCTGTCGGGTGATCAGATCAAGCTGGAGGATCTTGCGATTCTTGCGCCACTTTTCCGGATTCCCACCGACCCGGAGGCAATCGACGCTTCGGTGGCCTGGCGGTCCTTTCGCGGGCATCTGGGTTTGGATCTTGCCCGGGTCTGGGTTGGTTCGGGGGCGGTCCTGGAAGACCTGGCTGCCGGGATGGACTTTTCGGACGATGAGGTGCGGATCGAAGAGGCGACCGCGGTGTTGGCCGGAGGTGCGCTGATGGGTCGCCTGAGCCTGGGGTTTGATGCGTCCGCTCCGCTGCCCTACCGGTTGGAAAGCCGCTGGACGGCATCGGGGGTCGAAATCGATAAGCTGTTGGACGACCGGGCTGGAGGCGCGGTCATGGACGGTCCGTTTGCGCTGGATCTGACAACGGAGGCTGCCGGGGGAAATCTGCGGGCGCTGGGCGGGGGACTGACCGGCCGGTTGGCGCTCCTGGGCGGTCCCGGCAGTTTCCGGGGCTTCCAGGAGCAGACCCGATCCGCCTCGAATCTCGCCGGGATGCTGGGCGCGCTCCTGGGATCGGATCGCCTGCAGGCCCTGGCCGGTTTGGGCCGGGAACTGGGTGAGATTCATTATGAACAGATCCGGATGAACCTGGAGCGGGACGAGACGGGTCGGCTTGCGGTGGAGCGACTTCAACTCCAGGGTCCGGATATCAAGTTGGCAGGCGAGGGATGGATTGAATCCTCGGGGTGGGCGGATTACGCCGATGCGCCGATGGCCCTGACCTTTCGGATGGGCGCCAAGGGAACCCTGGCCGACCTGCTCGGGATGGTCGGGTTGACGGAACTGGGCCGGATCGACGCCGAAGGCTACCGGCTGATGACGGGTTCCTTCAAGGTGAGGGGATCGCCGGCCCGGCCGGATGTCTCCGAACTGTGGGGAATCCTCAGGCAGGCAGCCACGGATACTTTCTTCGGTGGCGGGCGGTGATCGCGGCGCGGACCCGGCCAGGCGCGGCTGCGCCGAGGAAGGCAAACCGCACCGCCGGATTCGAGTCATCCGCTTCGCCCGGGCAGAAATCACGGAATCGAGCATTACAGTCTTAAGGTGAGCTGCGCACTTGCCATGCGGGGTCGAGGGAGTTTACTAGTGCGTTGTCAGCGCTGTCTGTGCCGGACCCTGGGCGCCGGTTGATAAATTCTTCGGGACAATTGTTTTTCAGGGCTAGATGGAGCATTCGGTAGTTGTTGATGCGGTCAGCAAGTCGCTGGGAGGACAGCAGGTCGTGCGGGGAGTCTCGCTATCGGTCAGGACCGGTGAGTTCTTCTCCCTGCTTGGACCCAGCGGTTGTGGCAAGTCGACCACACTCCGATTGATTGCGGGTTTCGAGAAACCCAATGAGGGCCGGATCCTGATCAACGGATCTTTGCCGAACGGAACTCCGGCCTTTGTCCGTGATGTGAACCTGGTCTTCCAAAACTACGCCCTGTTCCCTCATATGACGGTCTGGGAGAACGTGGCCTTCGGCCTGCAGATGATGAAGAAGCCCCGGTCGGTCATTGAGACGGACGTGGCCCGGATGCTCGAACGGGTCCGCCTGACCGGTTATGAGGCCCGCTATCCGGGTCAGCTTTCCGGAGGTCAGCAGCAGCGGGTGGCTCTGGCCCGGGCCCTGGTGACCGAGCCCTCGGTCGTCCTGCTCGACGAACCACTGGGAGCCCTCGACCTCAAGTTGCGCAAGGAGATGCAGTTCGAGCTCAAGCATCTTCAGCGCAGTCTTGGGCACACCTTCATCTACGTGACCCATGACCAGGAGGAGGCTCTTGCCATGTCGGACCGGATCGCGGTCATGCACGAAGGGCGGGTCCTGCAGGTCGGCACCCCGGAGGAGATCTACGAAACGCCGGCCACCCGCTTCGTGGCCGATTTCATCGGGGAGACCAATCTGCTTCCCGCCCGGGTGACCGGGCAGTCCGGAGAGAACATGCTGGTCGAATCGGGCGGCCTGCACTTTGAAGCGGGGCGGGGAACGCCGGGTCCGCCCGATGAGGATGTCTATTTGAGTATTCGGCCGGAGAAGATCCGCATGGGAGGAACGGATTCGGTCGCGCCCAACCGATTCCCGGGGACGGTGGAGCATTCGGCCTATTTCGGGTCGGCCCGACTGATCCATATCCGCCTGACTCCGGCCACCTTGGTCTGCCTGCGTCAGCCCAACGGCGAAGGGCCCGCTCCGCAACCGGGTGAACGTGTCCACGTCGATTTCCCGATCGAGGCATTGTCGGTCCTGCGAGCGGAGAGTTGAGAACGATGAGACGGCGCACGACCTGGCTGCTCCTTGGACCCTGTCTGGTCTGGCTGGCCGTCCTCTTCGTGGTTCCCCTTCTCATCATCGTGGTGGTGAGCTTTCTCGGGAAGGGATCGCCGATCGAGTGGCGTATGGACGGCTCGGCCTATGCCCGGCTTTTCAATCCGGTTTATTGGGGCATTCTGATGCGATCGATCGAGGTGGGACTCGTCACGACGGTTTCCTGCCTGATCCTCGGCTTTCCGCTCGCTTATTTCCTGGTCCGACAGCCGCCTCGGCGGCGGCAGTTTCTCTACGTCCTGGTATTGATCCCGATGGCGGCGAATTCGCTCGTGCTGATCTATGCCTGGATCACCCTCCTGCGTCCCACCGGGCTGCTCGAGCAGTTCCTTGTCTTTCTCGGTCTGCACGAGAGCGGGCCGCTCGGGATTCTCTACACCCCTGCCGCGGTGGCGATCGGGCTGCTCTACTGGTACCTGCCTTTCAGGGTCTATCCGCTCTACAACAGCCTGGAGCGGTTCGATTTCCGGCTCCTGGAGGCGTCGGCCGATCTCGGGGCCGGCGGGCTGCAGACGTTCTTCCGCGTGCTGCTTCCCCAGGTCGTGCCGGGGCTGGCCACCGGGTGTCTGCTGGTCTTTGTCCAGGCATTCTGTTCCTTTGTCGTTCCCGACCTGCTGGGCGGAGCGAAGACACTGATGGCGGGCAATCTGATCCAGCAGCGTTTCCTATCACTTCCCCAGGATTGGCCGCTGGGTTCGGCCCTCGCCTTGCTCATCATGGTCATTCTCGGATTGACCGTTTACGTGGGCCTTCGCAACCAGAGGGAGGGGGCATGACGGTCGCGTTTTCGGAATCGAAGCCCCAGGTGGAGACGACGACCCGGCCGGCAGGCCGGGGGCTCGGCCTCTACCTGAGGTTCAATGCCGTCGCCGTCTACGCATTCCTTTATCTCCCGATTGCCCTGCTGGTGCTCTACAGCTTCAGCGGCAGCCGCTACAGCTCGGTCTGGGGCGGGTTTTCCCTGAAATGGTACGGTCGCCTTTTCCAGAACGAGAATCTGCTTCAGGCCCTGCAGGTCACGCTGACTCTGGCAATATCCGCGACCCTGATTGCGACGGTCCTCGGGACGATGGCGGCCCTTGGGCTGAAGCGTCTGCAGCCACGGTGGCGAAGGATTCTGGAGACGTTTTTCTATCTCCCGATCGTGGTGCCGGACATCGTCCTGGCAATCGCGCTGCTCATGTTCTTTGTCCTGGTTGCGGGGCTGCAGCTCGGCTTGACCACCATGGTCCTGGCCCACGTCGTTTTCTGCTGCTGTTACGTCACGGCGGTGGTCAGCGCGCGCTTGCGGGGGTTTGACCATCGTCTGGAGGAAGCGGCCCGCGATCTCGGGGCGTCCTCCTGGCAGACCTTTCGGAAGATCAAGCTGCCGTTGATCTGGCCGGGCATCCTCGGGGGCGCCCTGCTGTCGCTGGCCCTGTCACTCGATGAATTTGTCATATCCTTTTTCGTGACGGGTCCCGGAGCCTCCACTCTCCCGATCGAGATCTTCTCGATGGTCAAACGCGGGGTCACTCCGGAGATCAATGCTCTCGCCACCCTGATGCTCCTGGCCTCGATCTTGCTGGCGACCCTCAGTCTTCTCGTTCAGAAACAGTCCGATCACCGTTGAATCAAAAAATCCTCCCATGAACCGAATCTGCATCGTCCCGCTGCTCGCACTCTCCGCCCTGATCCTCTCCGGTTGTGGCCGGAAAGGTGATGATTCCGCCAAGGTCATCAATCTCTTCATCTGGGAAGAGTACATGGACCCGGACGTTCTGGCCGAGTTTGAGGCGGAGACGGGTATCCGCGTGGTCGAGTCGAACTACGCCAGTAACGAGGATCTCCTGGCCAAGCTCCAGGTGGGCGGGGGCGGCTATGATGTCATCGTGCCGTCCGATTACATGATTCAGATCATGACCAAGGCCGGTCTTCTGGCTCCGCTCGACCGGGCGAAGTTGCCGAATCTGAGCCACCTGGCGGCGCGTTTCGCCGCTCCGGAATACGATCGGGCGCTGGCTCATTCAGTGCCCTATCTCTGGGGGACCACGGGTATTGCCTACAATGAGGTTGACGTTCCCAATCCGCCCACGAGCTGGAAGGAATTCATGGACCCGGCGGTCATCGGACCCCACAAGGGACGGATCAGCCTGCTCAATGATGCCCGGGAAACGCTGGCGGCCGCGCTCCTCTCGCTCGGTTATCCGGTCAACACCACGGATCCCGCGAAGATCGACGAAGCCCGCGACGTTCTGATGAAGATCAAGCCCCTTGTGGCCAAGTTCGACAGCGAATCGTTCGAGGATTCCCTGGCCGCCGGAGAAACCGTTCTGGCCCAGGCTTGGAGTGGAGACACCGCCATTGCCCAGGATGAGAATGACAACGTGAAGTACCTGATTCCGGCGGAGGGGTCGCTCATGTTTGTGGACGCCATGGCCATCCCGGCGAAGTCCAGGCATGTGGAGGAGGCCCATCAGCTGATCGATTTCCTGACCCGCCCCGAGATCGCGGCCCGCATCGCCGAATTCACCTATTACGCGACCCCCAACAAGGACGCTCTTCCGCTGATCAGTGAAGAGATCCGGGCGATGGCGCCGTTCACCGTGCCCGAGGAGGCCACTCTTTTTTACCTTCAGGATCTGGGGGACGACAACGAGCTCTTCAACAAGGCCTGGATGGAGATCAAGGCGGACTGAGTCGGGAACTATGGCGTTTCCCTCCCCTGCCTTCCCGGGGAGGGGTGGCGACACAGCCTTCTTGCCAGACAGCGTGGTTGCCGGCAGGATGGGAACGATCTGCCCATGATTGCCTCCATTGAATTCCGCTCGTTCCGCGTACTGGGTAAAACGTCCCTTCCTCTGGGTCGGTTCAACCTGATCCTGGGGCCGAACGGGAGCGGGAAGAGCACGGCGGTCAAGGCGCTCCTTGCCCTGCGCGGTCTGGTGGAGGACCGCTCAAGAGCAGGTGGGGGGGCGAACCCACCGCGGCCGGGGGAAGCCTGCGAGGCGCATCTGGCACTGTCCTTTTCCGATCCGTTTTCTGGATACACGGCCTCGGTTGATTGTGTCCAGGGCGAGCGGTGGCGGGCGTTGGAGTTCTTTCGGGATGGGGAGAGGGTCGAGGCGGTCCCGGAAGCGCTTCTGGCCGGTTTGTCCGGGGTCCGGAGCCTTGCCCTTGAGGCGGCGGCGCTTTCACGGCCCTGTCCGCCCGGTTCCGGCTGGGCCATGGGGGCGGACGGCGCCGGGTTTCCCGCTTTGCTCGGTCGCCTTTCCGAGGAGGATCCGATGCGATGGGCGCAGCTGGTGGAGGCCTTTTCGCAGCTTATGCCCGAGTTCGCGGCTTTGACGACGAGTCGGCCGGACCATGGCGACTGGAGCTTCACTGCGACGACGGCGGACGGTCTGGAATTGGCGGCGGGCGATCTTTCCCAGGGGACTCTGGTGGCGCTGGCCCTGCATGCCCTGGCCTTCCTGCCGGAACGGCCGAGTCTGCTTTGCCTGGAGGAACTGGAAAGGGGCATCCATCCGCGTCTGCTTCGGGAGGTGCGTGATTCCCTCTACCGGCTCTGTTATCCGGAAGACAGCGGAGACGAAGCGGAACCTGTGCAGATTGTGGCGACGACCCATTCGCCTTATCTGCTGGACCTTTTCGCAGATCATCCGGAGGAAGTCGTCCTGACCGTGAAGGAGGGTGGATCGGCCTCCTTCAAGCGATTGATCGACCTGCCGGACCTTGCGGAACTGCTGGAGACCGGAAACCTGGGCGATCTCTGGTACAGCGGTGTGATTGGGGGGGTTCCTTATTGATGGCCGGGGTGGTGGAAGACGGTCCCAATGGGGACGGAGGGTCGGCGACGCGGTGCCCTGAAACGATTGGTTCGGATCAATCGGCACGCTGGACCTGCCGCGTCACAGGATGAAGGTGGGTTTCCTCAGCGAGTCTCCGGCAGATGAGGCGGCCATCTGTATACTGGTCGAGGCGGTACTCGGGCGGCCGATCCGTCGGGTGCATCCTCCTCTCCGGGCGCGGGGATGGCCGAACGTGAAGCAGATCCTGCCGGCGGTTCTCCGTCACCTTCAATTCCGGACCGATGCCCGGGGTCTGGTCGTGGTGGTGGATTCCGATGACTCGCCCATTCATGACGACGATCACGAAGATCCATCCCGATTCTCGCCGGAATGTCGTCTCTGTCAGCTGGAACAGGTCATCCGGCAGACGACCCGGAGGTGGCATTTGCCCAGGGGGATGAAGCCGCTGCTGGTGGCAACCGGCCTGGCGGTTCCGGCGGTGGAGGGATGGTACCTTTGCGGGAGGGATCGGGAGGTTGGCGAGGCGGATTGGCGGGCGCATCTCGGGACCGGAAATGAACCCTATACGCGGAGGGACTTGAAGCACCGCACTTACGGGACAACCCGGCCGTCTTTGCGGAGAGAGACCGATCAGGCCGTCGAAGACGCGAAGCGGTTGGCGCATGAAATCGGACGACTGGAAGCGGATTTCCCGGTGGGTTTCGGCAACCTGGCGAGGGAAGTGGGTTTGTGGCGGGCGATGGTGGACGGGTGAGGTCGGCGATGATCGTCGTGGCGGTAGGAAGGGCAAACGTGATTCGCACCGGAGGTTTCATGGCCTGGTTCGCGATTCCTCCCGCCTTCCTGTCATTCCACCGGTAGGCTGACCGGTTTCCGACCCGAGGGGTTGCCAATCGGGGCCGATGCGATCAGGCTGGTTTCCTCAATCCGCTGAGCCTACTCGATGCCACCGAAAAAACATGATCGAAACCGAAGCCGGCGGCTGGACGGCGACAGGGAAGGGGATCCTTTCGAATTGCTTCGTCAGCGCCTTAAGACGGAGGCGCGGTCGTTTTGCGCCAGACCCGAGCTGGATGCCCACGTGGGAGCGGCTTGTGTGCGGGCGCTTGCGCAGAATGCCGGGCGGGTTGCCATCATCGATCATTCCTCGGGCCGCCGTGAGATCAAGGCGGGCCTGCTGCTGGCCGTGGCCTGGTCTCTGGCAAGGCGCTGGCGCCGCCGGCTGCCGGACTCGCGTATCGGGGTGGTGCTTCCTCCCGGGATCGGAGCGACCGCCGCGAATCTGGCCCTGGTCATTCTTGGTAAGGTGCCGGTCAATCTCAATTTCACGATTGGCCGGAGGGCTGCGGCGGCCTGTATCCAGCGGGCGGGTCTGAAGACAATCATCACGGTCGGCCGACTGAAGGAAAAGTATCCGGATTTTCCGTGGACGGCGGATTGCCGGGATGTGGTCGAAGAGATCAGGGCCTGCTCGAAGGCGGGGCTGGCGGCACGGTCGCTGATGATCCGGTTGATGCCGATCGGTGGCCTCTTGAAGTGTACGGGTGTGTCGGGCGAGGGCGGTGATCGGGAATTTGGATTGTTGTTCACGAGCGGCAGTTCCGGGGACCCCAAAGGGGTGGTGCTGACCCATCGGAACATCATGGCCAATGCGCTCCAGATTCAATCAACCGGGATCCTGCCGGGCGGATGTTCGGTCATGGCCTGCCTTCCGGTTTTTCACAGCTTCGGCTTCACCGTCACCATGTGGTATCCGCTTCTGTCGAACATCCTGATGGTGACTTATCCGTCACCGCTGGAGACCCGGAAGCTGGCCGGGATCATTGCCGCCGAACGGGTGGATGTGCTGGTGGGTTCCGCGACCTTTCTACGTCCGTTCCTGAAGCGGGCCGAGCCGGATCAGTTGGCCGGATTGAAGTTCGCGGTGGCGGGGGCGGAACGGGTGAGCGACGAACTCTACCATGCCTTTCTCGAGCGTTTCGGCATCCGTATCATGCAAGGCTACGGGTTGACCGAGACTTCGCCGGTGGCCAGCGTCAATCAGCCGGGGGATCCCGCACAATCGATTCCGGAGAATTCCAGGCTGGGGTCGGTTGGCACATTGATCCCGGGAATGGAAGCCCGGATCCGGTCAACGGACGGACAGCGCGTGTTGTCGCTGGGTGAGGCCGGGGTGATCTGCCTGCGCGGACCCAACGTTTTCAAAGGTTATCTTGACGACGAGCGAGCGACGGAAGCTGTCTTCGACGAGGGATGGTTTGTGACCGGGGATGTCGGTCGCTTTGACGCGGACGGTTTTCTCCACCTCGAGGGGCGCCTCTCACGATTCTCGAAGATCGGAGGCGAGATGGTCCCTCACGTGCTGGTCGAAGAGCATATCTTGCGGGTCTATGGTTGGGATTCCCTCGATCACCAGGTGGCGGTCGTGGTCGGTCTGCCGGATGATGCCAGGGGGGAGTCGCTGGTTCTGCTGACCTCGATGGAAATCGAGATGGGTGATCTTCGCCAGCGATTACTGACGGCGGGCCTGCCGAATCTCTGGGTTCCCCGGAGCGTTCGACAGGTCGAGTCGATCCCGATGTTGGCAACCGGCAAGTGTGACCTTCAGGTCTGCCTTGAGTTGGCGATTGCCCTAGGGTAGGCCGCCGGCTCCGGAGGGCAGGAGGGGAGCTTGGGATTACGGGGATATGCTTCGATAAATGGCGGTGCGGGAAGCGCTGTATCCGGCATCCAACTTCCCACGGGCGCGGTCCATGCCCGACATGATGGCACCCTTGTTCGAATTGAAATCGTGGTCTGATTTCTTCTGCGGAGGACGATTTCCTCCCGGTGGTCTGCCCGGATGGATCGGGGGGATTGGATGGGCCGGGCGACCGGGGTGGTAACCCGGCGAATGCGAGCCGCCGATGACGATGCCGGCGCCGTAGGCCAGCCCATATGGAAAGTCGCCATGACTGTTGCTGGTGCCGGTGCGGTTCCAGTTCCCGGCGTAAAGGAGGGCGGTTTCCCGGGCGGCCCGTTGATCCCTCTCGGCTTGTTCGACCTTGGCCTGGGCCAGTGCGGCGCCCAGTTCGAGGTCGACCGGAACCGTTGGATAGCGCAGCTGAAACTGTTTCCAGAATGCGACGCGTTCGGAGGCAGGCAGACTCTGAAAGCCCGGGCTGTCGACTTTTGACTGCCTGAGGGCCAGGCCTTCGGACTCGAGGAGGAGCCGACGTTCCTCGGCGACCCGGGCGAGGAGGTTCCGGCGTTCCTCCTCGTGAGCCCGTTTGGCGACAAGTTCGGACTCGCTCAGCAGGTTGGTGTCGGCGACCACGCCTTCACGCAGAACCACTTCGCCCCGATCGAAGAAGAGGATCCGGGTCTGTCCGATTTCGACGGATCCGTTCGGGACGCCCAGCTCCGCGCGAACGTCCTGGGCGGAATCACCCGGGAGGATTCCGGCCACGAGTGAAGTGAGGGGGAGGAGAAGTGGGAGGAGAACCACTGCCGATCTCATGGCGTGAATGTAGACTCCCGGCCCGGGAAACGCAACCCGATGAGGTCATCGGGGACACGGCGCGGGTTTTCCCTTACTGGATGTTTGACGGCGTGGCCTCCTGCCGCGAGGCCTTCTTCCGCATTCTTTCGTCACTGGTTGCCCGGCGGGACCTGATCGGCGTTGAATTCGTCCTACTTGGAATAGACCCGGGAACCCAGTTGCAACATGCGACGGGCGATCTGCTTTCGCAATTTCCGCGCACGGCGACGGTCCGGATCATCGGCGGATCGTCCTTCACCGGCGAATCGATCGAGGATGATGGAGAGATCGTGATGAATACCCAGGCCCTCACCGAGGCGGGCCAATTGCTTTCTTGACGAGCCAGTCTTCCCGAAATCGAGATCCTGGGTGAGCCGGGTGGCATACCAGTGGGTCTTGACCTGGGTCCGCCAGCGGTGGAGATGGGCGGTGGTCGGTGAGTGGGTGGCGATCGTCCAGGCTTTCTTCGATCGATTGGAAATCTTCCTGATTCCGCGGAGAAGGTCGTTCCGGACAGTTTTCATGGCCAGTGGGCCGCAGAAGGAGGCAACCTGCGTCAACAGAGGAACGATCAGAGCAACGTCCGTTGGCGGCAATTCTGTTTCATCGGGAGTCGCGGATTGGAAAGTCGTGAGTCGGAAACGGTGTGCGATCTCAGCGAGAGCCGCTTCCGACCGGGTGCCGGCCAGGGATCGGGAGTAGTCGCGGATCTTCCGGTCGGTCCCGGTCGCCGCGAGACCCAGGATCTCCCGGTAGAGCGAAAGAAGACCCCGAACCCGCTTGCAACGCTTGCGAAGTTGATGGATGGCCTGATCGCGGGAATGGGCGGCGCAGGCCGATTCCTCGGCCGCCCGCGCAGTCTCCTCGGCGAGGATCCGCTGGAAGGCCTCTCCAAGACCCTCACCTTTCCGTATGCGGTAGGGCATGATAGCGGGCCATCCTGACGGCAATCCCGGCCGGGATCACGCTCAAACGGTCCGGATCGGGACTGTCGGCTCAATCAATAGGGCAGGGGAAAGCGGCGGCAGAGGTCGAGGACTATCTTTCGGGCGGACTTGATGGCATCCTCGGAATCCGGCGAAGAGAGCACCCGGTCGATGGCATCGGCGATGAGGATCATTTCGGGCTCCTGCATGCCCCGGCTGGTCACGGCGGGAGTCCCGAGGCGGATCCCGCTGGCCTGGAACGGATTGCGCGTTTCGAAGGGGATGGTGTTCTTGTTGCAGGTGATATGAGCCCGATCGAGGACGGCCTGGGCGGTCTTGCCGGTCAATTCGGCATTCTTGTCGCGGAGATCGACCAGCATGAGGTGGTTGTCGGTGCCTCCGCTGACGATCCGGTAGCCGCGCTCGATCATGGCCGCGGCGAGTGTCCTGGCGTTGGCGACGATCTGCGCCTGGTAGGCCTTGAACCCCGGTTTGGCGGCTTCGAGGAAGCAAACCGCTTTTGCCGCGATGACGTGCATGAGGGGACCACCCTGGGCTCCCGGGAAGACGGCGGAATCGATGGCCTTGGCGTGGGCCTCCTTGCAGAGGATGAGGCCGCCCCGGGGACCCCGGAGGGTCTTGTGGGTCGTGGTGGTGACAAAGTCGGCGTGGGCGACCGGCGAGGGATGGATACCGGCGGCGACAAGGCCGGCAATATGGGCGATGTCGGCAAGAAGCAGGGCACCACAATCCCGGGCGATCCGTCCCATCCGTTCGAAATTGATGGTCCGCGAATAGGCAGACGCCCCGACGGTGATCATCTTCGGCTTCTCACGCGAGGCGACCTCGGCCAACTCGTCGTAATCGATCTCCTCGTTTTCCCGACTCACTCCGTAGTTAATAACTGAATACAACTTCCCGCTGAAGTTGGCCGGGTTCCCGTGGGTGAGGTGTCCGCCGTGGGAAAGGTTCATGGTCAGGATCCTGTCGCCGGGCTGGAGGGTGGCGAAATAGACGGCGGCATTGGCCTGGCTGCCGGAATGCGGCTGGACGTTGGCGTGATCGGCGCCGAAGAGGGCCTTGGCCCGGTCGATGGCGAGTTGCTCGACGATGTCGACGAATTCGCAACCGCCGTACCAACGGCGTCGCGGATACCCTTCGGCGTACTTGTTGGTCAGGACGCTGCCCTGGGCCTCCATGACCGCGGGCAGGGTGAAGTTTTCGGAAGCGATGAGCTCGATGTGGGTCTGCTGGCGCTCAAGCTCGGCCTGAATGGCGGCATTGATCTCCGGATCGATCCGGGCGAGACTGCGGCTGTCGAGACCGGGGGAGGTGGATGAGTCGGGAAGTGACATGGGGAATTCAGGTCTTGAGGGATCGGACAAAGTTGAGAAGTGAGGGAATGGCTTCGACCATGCTGTCGCGGCAGGATTCGTAGGTGCGCAGGTTTCCGCCGAACGGGTCGGGAATCTCGTGATCCCGGG
This sequence comes from Opitutaceae bacterium, assembly GCA_041395105.1. Classification (NCBI taxonomy): domain Bacteria; kingdom Pseudomonadati; phylum Verrucomicrobiota; class Opitutia; order Opitutales; family Opitutaceae; species Opitutaceae bacterium. Next base: position 69,158 of record JAWLBB010000007.1, read on the forward strand.
TGTCGGTCATGAACTCGCGCATGAGATGGACTCGTTCGGGGATCTTGCGGTATTGGAGGCGAATGATGTCGTGGTGCGATTCCGTCATGCAGAAGACGGCGACGGCTTCGTTGAGCATGTCCTGGGTCAGGTGCCGACTCCGGTGATCGGCGAGGTTCAAGCCGACCTTCCGCATGGCCTCCACGGAATTGGGTGATGCGGGTTGACCGTCGAGGGCCGAGACGCCGGCGGAAGCCACGGCAATGGATCGAAACGGTTCCGGCTCGGCGGCGAGCGCGTGCCGAAAGAGTGCCTCAGCCATCGGGCTGCGGCAGATATTCGCCGTGCAGACGAAGATAATGGGTCTGGGCTGTTCCGGCATGAAGGGCTTCAACCTATTTTGAGGGAGGGGTCTGGCAAATTTAATCCTCGGGAATCCGGCCGAATGCGCGCATGCCTTCGATCACGTAAAATGCGCGGCGGAGCGACTGGTCGACCGGCGGGGGCGGCGGGTTGTCGGTTTCGTTCTCCGTTGGGGTGGTCCGGGCGGTGGGGCGAGGGACGGCAGCGGTATCGGGATGGGGGAATTCCCTGAGGAGGCGGGCCTCGTCATAACGTTCCTTTTCGATGGATTGTTCGAGTACGGTTTGAAGCGGTTTCTCCGGATCGAACCGATCGTAGGCTTCTTTTTCGGTTGCGGCCTCGGCGTCGACCGGGATGGACGGCTGGAGTCCGATCCCGACGAGACTTCCGAGGGAGGCGGGGCGGATCTCTCCGCTGATCGCATGCCAACCGGGAAATCCGGGCAGGGGACGGTAGGTGGCGGTGAGTCCGGCGGTTGTTCTGCCGATGCTGAGTATCCGGTGACGGGATTGGAGTTCCGCGAGGACTGCCTCGAGGGGACCACCTGTTTCCTCGTTGACCAGGACGATGACCAGGCTGGTGGAGGAATCGGCCGGTTCGGTCTGCACGGTCAGGCGGTCGGTCGCCTCCATCCCTGCGACGGTTGCATAGTCGCCGATCAGATCGAGCACCAGTCGATCGTTGCGGGCGAGGAGGGCGCCCAGGGCGATGGCGGTTTCCAGGTCCGCATGAACATAACGCAAGTCAATCAGGGCGACCGGTTCGTCGAGGGCCGCCTGGATTGATGGCAGGGCCGTCGACAGGCCGCGAACCCGGACATAATCCACGCCGCCGTCCTTCTCACGGAGGAGCGGATCTCCTTCGGTCGGGATCAATTCCGGTGGAGGGTGATCGAGCAGTCGATTTGGATAATGCTGGTGGAGTCCTTCGAGCAGAAGATCGCTTTCGTTGAGTTGCTCCAGCCCGGGAAACAGTTCGGCGGGGAACAGGTCCGGATCGCTCAGGACAGGCACGGCCGGCCCTTCATCGGACCGGATCGACGGGATCGCGGGTCCGAGCAGGAAGACGAGGGCCGCAATGAATCGCCGGATGGTGCGGGGACTGGTCGTCATGCCGTTTCGTCCCGTCGCAGCTGCCGGGCCCCGATATCACGACGGAAGACCTTGGAGGGGAACTTGACCTTGTCGCAAAGCCGGTAGGCCAGAGAGGCCGCCTCCGGAAGGTTGGGGGCAAGTGCGGTCACACCGAAGACGCGCCCGCCGTTGGTCAGAATGGATCCATTGGGTCCGGTGCGGGTGCCGGCGTGAAAAATCCGGGTGTGGGCCGGGAGGCTGTCCGGCAGCTCGACCGTTTCGCCCTTCGGGTAGGATCCCGGGTAGCCTCTGGAGGCGAGCACGACGCAGAGGGCATGTTCGGGCCTGACGGCAAGCTGGACCTCCCGGAGTCGACCGGCGGCGGCGGCGGCCATCAGCTCGACCGGGTCGGTTTTCAACCTGGGCAGAAGGACCTGGGTTTCCGGATCGCCGAAGCGGACATTGTATTCGAGCACCTTGGGACCATCCGGGGTGATCATGATTCCGATGAAGAGAACGCCTCGGAAATCGATGCCTTCGGCGGCGATCGCTTCGACGCTTGGCCGGATGATGGTCCGGTCGATGATTGCCATGGTTGCCTCGTCGACCAGCCCGGCCGGCGAATAGGCCCCCATGCCTCCGGTATTCGGTCCGGTATCGTTCTCGCCTATCCGCTTGTGGTCCTGGCTGGTCGGCAGGGTCAGGTGGTCGGTTCCGGAGATGACCACATGGATCGAGGTTTCCTCTCCGACCAGGCATTCCTCGATCAGGATGTTGCGCCCGCTCTCGCCAAAGGCGTCCGCTTCCAGCATGGAGCGAACGGCTTCCTCAGCCTCGACGAGGTCATGGGCGATGATGACGCCTTTGCCGGCCGCGAGGCCATCGGCTTTGACCACGATCGGAAAGGCGCTGGTTTCGAGGTAGGCGAGGGCCGGCTCAAGCTGGTTGAAGGCCGTGGCGGCCCCCGTAGGGATCCGGTATTTCAGGAGGAGTTCCTTGCAGGCGATCTTGCTCGCCTCGAGACGACCGCCGTCGGCGGTCGGCCCGAAGGCAGAAATCCCTCTCGCCTTGAGGGCGTCGACCAAGCCCAGGCTCAGCGGCACCTCGGGCCCGACGATGACGAAATTGACTGCCTGCTCGACCGCCAGGGCGACGAGAGCGTCAATCTGATCGGCTGCGATCTGAAAACAGCGGCAGTCGCGCTCCATACCTCCGTTTCCGGGCGCGGCGATGACGCTTTCAACCAGTGGGCTGGCCAGGCAGGACTGGACGATGGTGTGTTCACGACCACCGGAACCGACGACGAGGACTTTGAAAGATTTCTCTGGGAACATTGAGGAGACTTGGCGGAAGCTCGGACGTTTGCAGGAGTCAGGATACTGGTGCGGGTTGCCTTGGTCTGTGAACCGAAAAGAGCGAAAATCGTGATTCAGGCGTCCTCGAATCGGCCCCGTGCCCATGGGGCGGGTTCTGTCATGTCGAAATTTAGGGCTTTTACAAAGGGAAATCTTACTCTACCCGTGGTCGTTCCAAGCGTCAGATCGAATCGGCGTCTCCGGAATTACGCACCTATGAAAACCATTCAAAAAGCTTCACTGTTTCTCCTGGCCCTTACGTTTCCCATCTTCCTGTCGGCACAGGAATCATTCACCGCTGCCGAGAGTGCGCCGGAAGCAACGGAAGAGGCGGGCGATGCCTATTCTCCGAATCAGATTCTGGAAGCCTGGGGATGGTACCTCGGTCAGCAGATCGACCTGGTCGGCCTTAACCTGAATGAAGCCGAAGTGAATGCATTGGCCCGCGGCATGCAGGTCGCGGCCACGGGTGCGAAGCTGGAGGTCGATCTGGAGGAGATCGCTCCCTATGTTCAGGAATACCTCTCGGCCCGGGCCGAATCGATCCAGAACGCCAGGAGCTCGGCCGGAAAACGAGCTGCGGCCGCCTATTTTGCGGACCTGGACGCCGATCCCAATGTCATCGTTCTGGATTCCGGTCTGCGCTACGAAGTGATTGAGCAGGGCACGGGTGCCTTTCCCGTTCCGGAGGACATGGTGGTCGTGCACTACACGGGCAAATTGATTGATGGAACGGTTTTTGACAGTTCGATCCCAAGGGGTGAGCCGCTTACCTTCCAGCTCAACCAGGTCATTCCGGGTTGGACCCAGGGACTCCAGAAAATCTCGGAAGGCGGCAAAATCCGTCTCTTTGTTCCTTCGGACCTGGCCTACGGCGATGCCGGCCGGCCGGGGATCCCGCCCGCATCGGCGCTCATTTTCGATGTCGAACTGCTGGAGGTGAAAGCGGCCATTCCAGAGCCGGTCGACGCTCCGGCCCCGGGCATGCAGTGATCCGTTGTCGGCGAAGTCTGCCCGGTCCAGGCATCCAGACGGAGTCGGTTTGACCGCGGGGGTCGCCGGCAGATGGCTTCATTTCCCCAAGTTCCCCAGTCGATCCGATCATGCGCCTCTCCCTTGTCACCGAGACCTTTCCCCCGGAAGTCAACGGGGTGGCCATGACCCTGAACCGGCTGGTTCGGGGACTGGCGGGGCGGGGCCATGAGGTCAGTGTCATCCGACCGAGGCAGGGTTCGCTGGATCGGCCGGACGGTGCGACTCCTTTTCGGGATATCGTGGTTCCGGGTGTGCCGCTGCCGCGTTATGCGGGGCTCCGCATGGGGCTGCCGGTTTATTCCCGGCTGATGCGGCTCTGGATGGAAGCGCCTCCCGACGTGGTTCATATCGCGACGGAAGGACCCTTGGGGTGGGCCGCCTTGTCCGCTGCCGAACGGATGGGACTGCCCATTTCGTCCAGCTTTCACACCAATTTCCATCAGTACGGCCGGCATTACGGGTTTGGCTTCATCAAAGGAGTGGCCGTTGCCTATCTGCGGCATTTCCATAACCGGACCCACTGCACGATGGTGCCGACAAACCAGATGGCGGATACCCTCCGACTTGAGGAGTATCGCAATGTCACCGTGATGGCGAGAGGGGTGGACACGGTTCTTTTCGATCCGGCCCGCCGGAGCGACGAACTCCGGCGGTCCTGGGGACTTTCCGGTGACGATGTTGCGGTGGTCTATGTGGGGCGGCTGGCCAAGGAAAAGAATGTCGACCTGGCGGTTCGTGCCTTCGAGCAGATGAGGAAGACCGAGCCGCGAATCCGCTTCATCCTGATCGGAGACGGTCCGGAGGGGGCCGCCCTCAAAGCCCGATACCCGGATTTCCAATTCTGCGGCATGCGTCTGGGCGAGGACCTCGCGACCCACTATGCATCCGGGGATGTTTTTCTTTTTCCCAGCATCACGGAGACCTTTGGCAATGTCGTGACGGAGGCGTTGGCCTGCGGACTGCTTGTGCTCACTTACGACTATGCAGCGGGCCGGCAATTCATCCGGACGGGAGTCAACGGACTGCTGGCGCCGTTCGACGACCCGGAGGCCTATCTCGAGGAAGCGGGTCGCCTGATCGCTCTCAGGCCGGAATGGGACCGTCTGCGACGGGCCGCCAGGGAAAACGCATTGCGAATCACCTGGGAAGCGGTAATCGGCGACTTTGAACGGCTTCTCTTCGACGTGATGACCCGTCGGCGCCTGCAGTAGGCCGGGAGGTGGATCCGATGAAAGTCTGCTTCATCATCAATCCGGTTTCCGGCCATCGGCGAAGTCGCGATGGTCGAGGTGAACGGCTGGATCGGATTACCCGCCAAATGGGCGTAGAGGCCGGTCTGTGGATGACGGAACGACGGGGCCATGCCGGGGAATTGTCGCGCCGGGCGGTGATGGAAGGTTATGACCGGGTGGTTTCAGTGGGTGGAGACGGTACGATGAACGAGGTGGCCGCCGGCCTGGTTGGAACCGGAGTGCCTCTCGGGCTTATCCCCCTGGGAAGCGGCAACGGCCTCGCTCGGGACCTCGGGCTGCCGCTCGCTTTCGACCGGGCGGTCGTGGTGGCCCTGCAGGGACGGGTGCGGGTCATCGACAGCGGGTCGGTCAACGGAAAGCCGTTCTTCAATATCATGGGGATGGGATTTGATGCCGAATTGGGGCGACGATTCAATTCTTCCTCCCGCCGCGGATTTCTGACCTATCTGCGGCTTGGGACCACGGCCTTTTTCGGTTATGCGATGCAGACCTGCCGGGTGGAGGCGGAGTCGGCGGGGAGGCAGCATTTCCAGGCCTTTCTGCTGTCGGTCGCCAATTCGACCCAGTTCGGAAACGGAGCCCGGGTTGCGCCGCGGGCGCGACTGGACGACGGTCGCCTGGACCTAGTCGCCGTGACCACTGCCCATCCGGTGCTCGGTCTGGGGCTGGCGGCACGGCTTTTTGCCGGGACTTTCGATCGGAGCAGACACACGGTGACCCTGGTGGGCGAGCGGTTCCGGATAGTCCGCGAGAAGCCCGGGCCGGTGCATACCGATGGAGAAATCCATGAAATGGGCGCGGAGTTGCTCGTCGAAGTCCATCCGGGCTCTCTCCGGGTGGTGGTTTCTTGATGATCTCACGGTCGGCAAAAACCACCTTGTGACGCGCGGCAGGCGTTCGGGATCCTCCGGCTGGTGGCGACAGACTGGTTGTTGGCCTTTTTCAGGGATCACACGGAGGGACCTGCGGCAGGTCAGCTGCCGGGGAGGGGAGCTGATCGGAAGTCGGGCGGGTGGTGATGACCAGCACCCGGGAGCGGAGGAGGGGCGTCCGGCGAGTGGACCTCCTCGAACGCGAATCGATCGGGCGACAGAGTCATCATCCAGGACCGGACGATTTGTTCCTCGTGGCGTCCAGCGGGATCACCGGGGTTGAGGACGATGGTGATGCGCCCATTGGCCTTGAGCAGTCGGGGGGCGGTCTCGAGGGCCTTCAGGGTCGATTCAGGCCGGGTGCGGATGTTCCGATCGCCATGGGGCAGGGAACCCAGATTGAAAAGGATGGCGGCGACCTGCCCGGACCAGTCGGGCGGAACCAGTCCTGCAAGATCAGCGTGGTTGGCCCTGACGAGGTTGACGCGGCCGGCCAGCCCGGCCTTTCTGAGCCGCAGGCCCGTATCCTCGATGGCCCGGGGTTGGATATCGATGGCAAGGACGCGGCCGGCGGGACCGACACGTTCGGCGAGCCATATGGTATCGTGGCCCCGCCCGGCGGTGGCGTCGATCGCGAGGTCTCCCGGACATAGGACTTCGGCTATCCGGTCCTGGGCCGCCCGCGTGGCCCGAAACGGCTTGGCCTGAACGGCCTCGACGGGCTCGAATCGGTGAATGTCGAGTTCTTCAGGAAGGGATTCACCGGCCGTGAGGGCCTGATCGAGCTTCTCCGCGCACCAGGGGGCCATGAGGAGGGTTCGTGAGCCGAAGCCGTTGAAGATCCAGATGGCGGCGTTCTCGTGATGCCGACCGAGAAAAGGCATGGTATCTCCGGACGCGGGGCGCACCCCGGCGCGGTGTCCGACCACCTGAAACGGGCAGCGGAGAAACGCCTTCAGTTTGTTTTCAATCTCCCTCCGGCCGGCCGGGGTCGGCTTACCGTGGTCGACCGTCCAGTCGTGGGTGGCCCCCGCCAGCCAGTTTTGGTCGTCGCGCGGGATGAGAAAGAGTTCTCCCAGGTGGATGCACGGCCGGATGTCGCCCTCGATGCGGATCTCCAGGATCTCACCGTGATTGGGCTTGAGCGGGAGATGCTTCCAGAGGGGATTGTCCCGGGCGACATGTCCCTCCGCAAAGATCACGGCTCTGGCTTGGATCTCTCCACAGATGACACCGTCCCGACAAGACTCCAGGCGGTCCGGCTTGATGATCTGATTGCCGTATCGGCCTTCGCGACCCAAGATTTCGGCGACCGTCTTTAGGAATGCGGCGGGATCCATCCACCCGCATCCCCGCAATTCGTATCCACCGAATGGAGATGAAGTGAGACCGTCCGGTTCGGAAGCAAAGTCCCTCAGGTCGAGTCCGGCGGCCCGGGCGTTCGCACGTCGTTCCGCCCAGGTCTCGGCCATGGCGCGATCGACAAAGGACCGGCGGATCGCGAGGCGGTGGAGGCAGGGAGTGCCGGTGACCGCCTCGACCGACTCAAAAAAGCGGTCTCCGGCCTCGAGGAGGTCGGGCAGATGCCGCGGAACGGTCAGGCGCCGACCGGTCAAGGGGTGGTAGAGACCGGCTGCGGCCCGTGAGCAGACGGGACCCGGGGATCCATCGAAAAGGACGACCGATCGGCCGCGTTTTCGCAGCGTCCAGGCGAGGATGGAGCCGGCCAGGCCCCCTCCTGCAACGATGAAATCAACCTTCATCGGAACCGGAAGAGCCGCATGGTCAGGCCTCAGAGTGATTGCGGTTGGCCTGGATGAAGCGAATGACCCGGCTCAGATTGTCACGAATTTCCGGAGCGATGTCCGCCGCCCTGATCGCCGTGAACGGTTCGTTGAAGAGTCCGCCGATCTCGGTCCGGATTGCCTCAATGACCTTGGAATCGCCGACCATTTGGTTGATGGACCGGCGTTCGTCCGCGCCGATGGGTCGATCGAAGATTTCCTTCAGCCGCTGTCCATCCCGATCCGGAAGAGCCTCGAGCAGGCGAATCATCGGAAGCGTCTTGATCCGTCCGTTCAGATCGGCGGGTATCGGGGTCGAGGGGGCGGCGAGGGAGACCAGTTCGTGGAGGTCGTTTTCCAGTTGGAAGGCCAGGCCGAGAGGCCGGGTGATGGTCTTGATCAGGGGGCGGATCTCCGAACCGGCTCCGGTCAGAATGGCGGCCAGGGTCATCGGCCCCTCGAAGGTGTAGCGGGTGGTCTTGGCGCGGTAGACGGCCCGGATGGATGGGCCCATTGCGCCGGCGATGGGCTCGGCCGACAGTCGAATTTCGGCTGCGGCACCCCATCCGGTTTCGCGGGCGACGACCATGAGGAAGCGGAGGGCCTCGAGAACGTTGGAGGAGGGAAGATCGAGGGAGGTGATCTGCTCGACCGCCCGGGCATAGAGCAGATCGCCGAGAACCAGGGTGATGGAACGGGCCCGTTCAAGGGTGAGATCGGGAAGGGAGGCCACTCGTTTCCAGAGGGTCGGTCCTCCCCGGCGGCTTTCGCTGGCGTCGATCAGATCGTCGTGGACGAGAAGGAACTCGTGAAAGACCTGAAGGCCGGCCGCAAAGCGGAGGCTGCCATCGTCGATGTCCCGGTCCGGATCGAGTGCCTTGAGGGTGAGGAGGAAGAGGAGGGGGCGCAGGCGTTTGCCCGGCGATTTCAGGTAATCCCGGAGAATCACGCCGAAGGCGTCCATTTCAAGCGCGGGGTCCAGATCATCAGTCAGATCGAACACCGATTGCTGGATCTCCATCTCGAGCCTCGGCCTTATGGCGGCGAGAAAGGCTGCCGGGTCACTTGGGTTGTTCGAAGACAGGGTCATGGGATTGGCAAGGTGTAGAAAGACCCGTCCGGGCAGGTGGGTCAACGCAACCCTGAGCACTTTTCGGAAGGTTTGTTCACTTGTCAGGTCCGGTCGATTCGGGCGATGCTCCTTCCGCCGATGAATCCGACGTTCCAGAAAAGCCGTGAAACGCAGAAGAGGACCAACCTCTATCTGGTCGGATTCATGGGCACGGGCAAGAGCACGGTGGCCCGGATGGTGGCTCAGCGCCTGGGCATGGAATGGCTGGACAGCGATGCAGAGATTGAGCGGCAGGCAGGCCGGCCCATTTCGGATATTTTCGCTCGGGATGGCGAATCGGGTTTTCGGCAGCTGGAGCGGGCCTTCATCGAAGCGGGTCATCCCGAGCGCGGATGTGTGGTATCGTGCGGGGGTGGCCTGGTCCTGGGGGCCGGAATGATCGGTCAGCTGAAATCCCGGGGGGTCCTGGTCTGCCTTCAGGCTTCGGCCGGCACGATTCACGAGCGCACCCGTTCGAACCAGAACCGCCCGCTCCTGAACGTCGAGAACCCGGAAGAGCGTATTGCGGCCATGCTGAGAGAACGGGAGCCGTACTACCGGGCGAGCGGCACGCAGATCCTGACCGATCATCGGACGCTCCTCGAAGTCGTCGCTCATGTCTGTCGCGTCTACCAGAGGGAGGCTCGTGATTTCGAACGCGTCCAACGTCGCTGAGCGGGATTCCCTGAGAAGGGATCTGCTCGACCTCGGATTTGACACTGTGCGTTTTGCCGCGGCGGACTCGGTTCCGCCGACACAGCTCCGGGCCTGGCTGGAGTGGGGCTGGCAGGCGGACATGGACTGGATGACCCGGACGGTGGAGAAGCGACTGGACCCCGGACTGATCCTGGCGGACGTGGGCACCGTGGTCCTGTTCGGTGTGAATTACCTGCCGGGAGAACAGGGCGCCGCCGGTCAATCGCGCTGGGCACGTTATGCCCTGTATGAAGATTATCATGACAATATTCTCCGTGCGGTCCGGGCGGGCGGCGGGCGGATGGCGGCGCGGCTCGGGCTGGGAGCGGGCGACTGGCGCGCCTATGTCGACACGGGGCCGGTCATGGAACGCGGATGGGCGGCGAAGGCCGGCATGGGCTGGCTGGGGAAGAACGGGATGCTCATCTCCCGTTCCCACGGCAACTGGCTTCTCCTTGCGGCGATCCTCATCCGGGGCCGGATCGTACCGGATGAGCCGCTGCCGGGCGGCCGGGACATGGCGGACGGACCGCCCTCGCTCGGACGCTTCTGCGGATCCTGTGTCCGGTGCATCGAGGCATGTCCGACCGGGGCCATCCGCCAGCCGGGCCTGATTGACGCGCATCGCTGTCTATCCTGGCAGACGATCGAGAACCGCGGGCCGATTACGCGTGAATTCCGGGAGTCGATGGGTGGCCGGATTTTCGGCTGTGACATCTGCCTTGAAGTCTGTCCGTGGAACCGGTTTGCCCAAGCCGGCCGGGGGCTTCTGCTGGCGGCCCGCTTCGATCTGGCCGAACTTACCTTGATCGAGCTCCTGAGCCTGACACCGGAGCGGTTTGCCGTTGTCTTCCGCCGAACCCCGCTCAAGCGCCTCAGGCTGGAGCGTCTGCTTCGCAATGCCTGTGTGGTGGCCGGAAATCTTGATCGCGACGAGGGTTGGAACGGCAGGCTGGGAGGTTCCCGAGACCATCTCCTGAACGGTCTGGTCGGACTGGCCGGGAGTTCCACCGCCCTGGTGCGGGCCCACGCTGTCTGGGCGGTCTATCGGCTGGAGCCGGGCCGGGCGCGAGCCATGCTGGAAGGAGCCAGAGCGGCCGAAACCGATGAGACCGTGCTCGAGGAATACGCCGTTTGGGAGCGAACACCTCACGGGATTCCGACCCGGGAGCCCTGAAATCGGGTTTCTCCGCGACGAGATGACCGTGTGCCGGGGCCGGCCGTGCGGTGGCCCGGCCCTTCGATGGACTCAGATTGTTGAGCCTTTCGAAGCAGTGGACCGCCCTCCACCAGATACGAGGTCGAGGTTCGGGCTACTGCGCGACCGCCCATGCCTCAAGCTACTGTTCGCCTTCATCCGCAACACCACCCTAACCGCCGGTGAAGATCTCCCTCATTCGGGTGACGAAGACGGGGGGTGGACGGACGGGTTGGTTCTGATGATTGAGGAAGGCGTGTTCGGTAAAGCCAGTGGCGAGAAGCTCATCTCCCCGGAGAATCCGATAGTCGAGGCGGATTCGCAGGAAGGGTCTATACTTCATGTTGGTTTCGATGGTGAGGATGTCATCGTAGAGGGCGGGGCGGAGGTATCGGGCGTTCACCTCGAGCACGGGCAGCCGGTAACCGAGCTTCTCCAGTTCGGCATAGGGAAGGCCCTGTTCCCGCAGGAGGGTGGTTCGACCGATCTCAAACCAGGGCAGGTAATTCCCATGGTAGGCGATGCCCATCATGTCGGTTTCGGCGTATCGGACGCGCACTTCGGCTTGGCTGACAATCATGATCGGGTTGGCGGGTTGGAAGTCGGGATGGCGTCGGGTCGGTCGGCCGGAGGTTTTCGGAAGAGGACGACCCGATTGGTGTTGGTGCCCCGGGTGTTGTTGGTCACGCCCCAGACGTGGGCGGTTTTGGTGAAATCCTGAACATTGAGCAGGATCTCCTCGGCCCGGAGTCCGGCCTCCAGCCCGAGGGGGGTGATGTGTTCCTCCAGGAGAATGCTTCCGGCCCGGACCTCCCCGATTTCGAGGGCAAGGACGCCACCGGGTTGGAGCAGGCGGGCCGAATCGGCGACCGCCGAGGCCATGAATCGGCACCAGTCCGGCACTTTGGGGTGTTGATCGAATTGAACGGCTTTGCTGTCGATTCCGGCAAACCAGCAGCGCATCCAGTTGTCGGTCGCGTAGTCGACCACGTCGAGGAATGGTGGTGAGGTCAAGACCAGGGCAACCTGGCCGTCGGGGAGTTCCGGGGCGAAACAGGCGTCGCCGGTGGTGATGCGGGCCAGCGCTGAGATCTTGCGGAGATCCGCCCGGGTTTCCGGGGTCACGTCCTTGAGCAGGGACCGGGATTTTCTGAGGATGAGTGAGGGAACCTCGCGTCTCGGCGGTGTCTGGTTTTTTCGTGCGTTGATCCGCTGCTGGGATTTGACCGAGACGGCCTGATTGGGCGGCAGGGTGTAAACGGAGAAGAATCCGGGCGAGTGGCCGGTCAGACGGTTGAGGGCCACCATGCGGATCCAGGAGTCGATCGGATCGAGTGACCCCGTGCGCTCTCGATGAAGGTAGATCGCGCGCAGGGACTTGATCTCTCTCAGGGTATCGGGATGAAAGAAGACGAGGAGACTCTCGTCGATCGGGTCGGGTTCGGCGTCCCAGGTGTAGGTGCCGAGGCGTTCTTCAACGTCCTCAAGCGTCGGCGGATCAAGGCGGGGTTCGAGCAGCATCCGCGAGAGGGGATTGGCATCACGTCCCCAGGGCACCCGGCCGAGCAGCGCCGATTCGAGTGCCGTCGTGCCGCGTCCCATGAAGGGATCGTAGACAATGTCGCCCGGCTGGCTGAATCGCTCAATGAAGTAGCGCGCAAGAGGCGGCTTGAAGCAGGCCCGGTAGGATATCTCGTGGAGGGTGCTGGCCGCCCGTTGCCTGGCGGTCCAGAACTCTCCGCGGGATACCGGGGTCAGGGAAAGATCCAGTTGTTCGGGTCCCGGGCGGGTCATTGCTGAGACCCGCGGCGTTCGGCAGGCCGGAGGGATATCCGGCCGAGGTGGCGGCTAGAAGCGTGCGATATAGGTATTGCCCTGAACATCCTCAAAGATCAGCTCCTTGCCGGAGACTTCACTCAGCTTGAGATTCAGGTCGTAGTTAACGATCTCACCCGTCTTGTAAACCTTGTTGTTCATGAGAACCTTGGATTCGCCGTCAGAGATCCGGATCCCGCGGACGTTGAGCGTGTTGACATAGGCAAGCACATCCGGGTCCGGTCGATTGACCCGGATCGGCGGCGGGAGTGCCGGCAGGGGATCCGGCTTGGGTTCCGGTTTGGCTTCGACCACCGCGACCGGTTCGGGTTCGGGAATCGCGATGACCTCGGCGGCGTCCACCACAGGCGCGGGTGCTTGTGCCATTTCTGCGGGTTGCTTTTCCTTGATGATGATGTAGGCGCCGACACCCATCGCACCGATGAAACCGATGAAGACAACACCGGCCACGAGGAGGATGAGCACCAGCTTCTGGGCGGACATCGGGTTGCCGCGCCGCGCGATCGTCGCGTGGCCGCCTCCGTCCGGCTGGCTGATCGCGCCGGGAGTCCCTCCGGGAGGGCCTGAAAACCGGTTCTGGGCGATGCCAGGAGGAGGGCCTTGGACGCTTTGGGCTTTCTTCAGTGCATCGTTGATCAAGCTCATGATTGGGTCGGGTTGGCAGTGGGGATCGGTTCAGGGGTGGGCAAGGTCAGGTCAGACCAGGGCCAGGGCATTGTATTCCTTGACCGCGCGGCGCACGTCCCAGTAGTTGACGATATCGGCTTCGCGACAGAAGGCGGCGAGGAGGGCTTTGTCGCAGAGGTTGTTGATCAGGCGGGGGATTCCCTGGCTGGCCTTGTGGATCATGCGCGACGCCCAGGGCGAGAATTGGGGGCGTCCGAGCCCCCCGGCGAGGCTGATCCGGTGCCGGATATAGTGTTCCATCTGCCCGAAGGTGAGCGGCTTGAGCTCGTAATTGACCAGGATGCGTTGTCGAAGCTGGCGCAGCCTGGGTTCGTTCAGGGTGGTCTTGAACTCCGGTTGTCCGATCAGGACGATCTGGAGGAGTTTCTGTTTGTCGGTTTCGAGGTTCGAAAGGAGGCGGATCTGTTCGAGGAGCTCAAAGGTCAGGTTCTGGCACTCGTCGATGAGCAGGACGATGTCCTTGCCCGCATGAATGCGATCGAGCAGGGCGGCGTTGACGCGCGTGCTCAGATCGTTCTTGGAATCACCATCGGACGGCTCTCCGAGTTCGGTCAGGACCGTCTTGAGCAATTCGGTCTCAGTGATGCGGGGATTGAGGATCAACCCCGTTTCGTAGCGATCCGGATCGAGGCTGTTGAGAAAATGCCGGCAAAGGGTGGTCTTGCCGCAGCCGACTTCCCCGATGAGTACGATGAAGCCCTTGCGCTCGGAAATCCCATACTTGAGGTGTTGGATCGCCTCCTGATGGGTCGGGCTCAAATACAAATACTTGGGATCCGGAGTGATATTGAAAGGCAACTCCGAGAATCCGTAATAATCCGCATACATCTTGTGAGTAGTTTCGACAGAATCCCACGCAAGTTTAAGATTAGCACCGAAAGGGTTATTCGGATAAAAATTGCTTTTCTTTCGTACCGGCTTGGCCAATCCTCGGCGAAGTCTTGGCCATGACTTTCAGCCGCTTATTCCTCATCGCCTACGCCGTCGTGTTTCTATCACTCAGCGTTTTTGCTGGTGTCTTCTTCTATCGGACCTACGGGGAATTCCTGAACCTCAAGGAACAGGAAGCCACCAACCGTCGTCATCTGGCCGAGACGGAACTGCGCCTGCTGGAACAGCGGGATATTCTCGAGCGTCTCAAGCAGGATCCCGCCTTCGTTGAACGAATGATCCGGGACCGTCTCGGTTATGCCCGACCGGATGAAGTGGTTTTCCGGTTTGAGAATTGAGAGGTGGTTGGCCGCTGCGTTCGGGCCGGGTACCGCCGGCTGCGCGCGGCCCTGCCGGGAAGAATCGAAGGGGCCGCTTGATCCCCTCAGGGAACGAGGTTCCCGTAAAGTGAGTGCGAAATCGTATGAATCCGGAAGATATTATCATTCAGAGATTTAAAGATAAAGGCCAAGGTCATGTCTTCCGATTCTGGGAGACTTTGAATGGTGATGAGCGGCACCGGCTGCTGGAGCAGGCGGCAGAGATCGATCTCGATGAAATCACGCGGTTGACCGAGACCCTGATCCGAAATCCCGGAGTCAGCACGATCGATCTGAGTCATCTGGAGCCGGCTCCCCATATCCCACTCGAGAGATCCCCGGCCGACGAAGTGGCCTGGGCGGAGGCCAAACTGGCCGGAGAGGCTGCGCTGCGTGCCGGCAAGGTGGGTGCGTTCACGGTGGCAGGGGGGCAAGGGACCCGGCTCGGGTTTGATGGGCCCAAAGGGACCTTTCCGGCGACTCCGGTGCGGAAGGCGACCCTCTTCCAGGTCTTCGCAGAGAAGCTGCGGGCGGCCGGACGGCGTTACGGAAGGCCAATTCCCTGGTTCATCATGACCAGTCATGCCAACCACGAGGCGACCGAGGCTTTTTTTTTGGAGAACGGCCATTTCGGGCTGGGGCCGGACCAGGTTCACTTTTTCCGGCAGGGCCGGATGCCCGCGGTGGATCTGGAGGGACGGATACTGCTCGAGACAACCTCGACCATCGCGATGAGTCCCGACGGGCATGGCGGCTCGCTGCGGGCCCTCGTGCGAAGTGGGGCGCTCGATCGGATGGAGGCTGCCGGGATCGAGCTGGTGAGCTACTTTCAGGTGGATAATCCTCTGGTTCATTGCATCGACTCCTCTTTCATCGGTTTCCACCTCCTTCGCGGTTCCGAAATGTCGAGCCGGATGATCCCGAAGGCCTATCCGGACGAAAAGCTGGGGCATTTCTGCTTTGAGAACGGAAAGCTGGTGGTCATCGAGTACAGCGACATGCCCGATGCCTTGATCCACCGGGTGGATGAGGATGGGGAACTCACTTTTCGGGCCGGCAGCATCGCCATCCACATTGTCTCCACGGCTTTTGCCCGGCGTCTGGGTGAAGGTGGCGCCGGGGTGGTGTTGCCTTTCCACCGGGCTGAAAAGAAGATCCCGACGGTCGATGACGCAGGACGACCGGTCAGACCGACCAAGCCGAATGGCGTGAAATTCGAGCTCTTTGTCTTTGACGCCCTGCCGTTCGCCACGAATCCGATCGTGGTCGAGACCAGCCGGGCGGACGAATTCAGCCCGGTCAAGAACGCCGAAGGAGTGGATTCGCCCCGGACCTGCGCCGATGACCAGCGACGCCAGGTCGCGCGATGGCTGCGGGCGGCGGGAGTCAATATTGAGACGGACGATACCGGCCTGCCGGGGATCGCGATTGAAGTTTCCCCGTTGTTTGGTTACGATGAGGATACCTTTGTCGAATCGTGGCGGAAATTTGATCCCAAGCCCGAGATCCGCGACGGGCTCGTTCTGGAATAATGACGGAGAACACGAGCCGTCGATGGTGCGGTCCCCGCATGCGACCCGAGGCATTCTGAATCCCAATCCCGAATCTGACTTAAGACCAATTGAAATGAGCCAGGAACTGATTGCCGCATTCGAGAAGGCCGGAAATGAGGGGAAGCTCCTCAAGAGCACGGTCGACAACCTTAAGGCGTGGCTCGGGGCCGGATTTCTTCCGGCCTGGGCCTTGGCGGCTATCCGCGAGTTGAGCGAGGCCGGAGCGCATGAGGAACTCAACGACCGCTTTTTCCGTTACCTTGCCTTTGGGACGGGAGGCATGCGGGGACGCACGATCGGGGCGGTCTCGACCGAGGCGGAGCGTGGGCAACCTACACCGCAGGGCGGCCCCGAGCATGCCGCGGTCGGCAGCAATCTACTGAACGATTTCACCATCGTCCGGGCCACCATCGGACTTTTCCGCTATACCAGCGGATTCCTTGCCGGCGAGGGTCGGGTCGATCCACCGAAGCTGGTCATCGCGCATGATGTCCGGCATTTTTCGAAGTCATTCTGTCAATTGGCGGCATCAACCTGGTCGCGCCTGGGAGGCATTGCCTTCATCTACGACGGCCCCCGTTCCACCCCCCAACTCAGCTTTTCCGTCCGGCACCTCGGCGCCCACGCCGGCATCGTGATCACGGCGAGCCACAACCCTCCCCATGACAACGGCTTCAAGGCGTACTTTGAGGATGGGGCCCAGGTGGTCCCGCCCCACGACACCGGAATTATCGAGGAAGTGAACAAGGTGCAGTTGGGCGACCTGCCGGCCTTTCTCGAACGGGATCTTTCGCGGATTGTCGTGCTGGGCAGGGAAATCGACGACGCCTACCTTAAGACCATCCGCCATTCCCTGATCGATCCGGCCGCATTTACGGACAGCCACCTGAAAATTGTCTTCAGTCCGATTCACGGAACCGGCGGGGTCATGTCGATTCCCGCCCTCAGGGCCACGGGAATCGAAGTGCTGACCGTGGCGGAACAGGAGCAGCAGGATCCGCGCTTCCCGACGGTCAAATCGCCCAATCCAGAGAATGCCGAGGCCTTGAAGATGGCGGTCGACCTGGCGGTGCAGGAAGGGGCTGACCTCGTGATGGCGACCGATCCGGATTGTGACCGCATGGGAGTGGCCGTCCGCAACCGTGACGGCCGGATGGAGTTGATCACTGGGAATCAGATCGGGACGCTGCTGGCCGATTACCGGATCCGCAAGCTGAAGGAAAACGGGTGGATACCGGAGAAGGGCGGATCGTCGATCGCCCTGATCAAGACCTTCGTGACCACTCCCATGCAGGATGCCCTGGGGAAGGCGCATGGTATCAAGGTTATTAATACATTGACCGGCTTCAAGTGGATCGGGGAGAAGATCCGTGACTACGAGGAAGGGCTGAAGTTGAAGATGATGGCCGAGCAGGGCCTCGGTCTTGATTATGACCGGACCTCTTTCCGGAAGCGGGCCGAGCTGCTCCAGCAACACTCAACCTTCTACGCCTTCGGTTCTGAGGAAAGCTACGGCTATCTGCCGACCGACTTTGTGCGGGACAAGGACGGCAACGCCGCCTGCCTTGCCTTCGCCGAACTGGCCGCCGCCTTGAAGAAGGAGGGGGCGACCGTTCCGGAGGCCCTCGATGCGCTTTATCTCAAGCTCGGCTACTTCCTGGAAATGCTCGGGCAGATCTATTACGAAGGGGCCAGCGGGGTCGCCCGGATTCAGCGGATACTCTCGAGTTATCGATCGTCACCGCCCCGGGAGTTCGGAGGCGTCGACGTGACCAAGTTCACCGATTTCGGCCGTGAGACCGTGCACGATGCCGACGGCAAGAAGATCCCGGCGCAGGATCTTTATTTTCTCGAGCTGGCCAATGGCTATTCCTACGCCGTCCGCGGAAGCGGGACCGAGCCGAAAATCAAGTTTTACCTGTTCGCGCGGGAGGAGGTCGGCGATGCCGGCGGACTGAAGGCGGTCAAGGATGTGACCCGTGAGAAACTGACCAAGCTGCGCGAGGCGATCGAGAAGGACGCGGACCGGAGGAGCAAGGATCAGGAAGCCTGAATTCGGCAGGTTGAAGCCGGCTACTCATTCACTCGGCTGGACGGAGGCCTCGTCCTGTGGGCGTCTAGACGCAGGGAATTCCATCCAGAAGATGGACCCACCGCCCGCTCGGTCGTCAACGCCCACCGATCCGGAGTGGGCGCGGCAGATGTCCGCCACAATGCTCAGGCCCAGGCCGACACTCTCCGTGCCGGCATCCGGATTGCGCGAAAACGGGCGGAAGATCATTGCTTTCCGCTTTGCGGACAGACCGGCCCCGGAATCCTCGACGGACACCCGCAGGCGATTGCCGGGCCTGGTTGCGATGGACACGTGGATTCGGCCGTTTTCCGGTGAGAAGCGAACGGCGTTGTCGAGAAGGTTGGCGAGGGCTTCTCTGATCAAATCCGGTACACAGCGCAGGGCAGACGTCTTGTCATCAGCATCGAGGCTGATCCGGATGTTTCGCAGTTCGCCCGCAGCATTCGCTTCATCCACGGCCTCCTTTGCGACCGCAAGCAGACAGACATCCCGACTGTTTTCTTCGAGGTTGCCGGGTTCGGCACGGGCCAGCAAGAGGATATGCTCAATCGTTCGGTTGAGCCGCTGCGCGTCTTCCAGCATGCTGCCCATGACACTCTGATACTCGGCGATTGTCCGGGGTTGTCGAAGACAGACCTCGCCGCTGGTCCGGATCGAAGCCAGCGGGTTCCGCAGCTGGTGGGACGCGTTGAAGCTGAAGCGGTTCAGGCGATCCAGGAGATCCTGATAGCGATCGAATCCAGTGTTAAGCGTATGTGCCAGGCGGCCGACTTCATCCCGCGAATCGGGCACTTCGATGCGTTCCTCAAGATGTCCGGCGCTAATTCGCTCGGCTTGGATCACCATCCGGCGCCAGGGGACGAGAAGCCTGCGCGAAATGATCCAGGCGGAACCGAGGGCGAGCGGAAAGAGCAGGATCATCGCTCCGAACAGCACAAGGGACTCCTCGACCTCTTCCGTGCGCAGTTCGGGATGTTCGTGCTGCTCATTCAGGTTGAAGGCAAGGACGACCACGCCGATGGCGAGGAAGATGATCACAGTCTGGGCTCCCAACCAGAGAAAGAATCGGAAACGGATGGATCGCTTCATGCCTCCCTCCTCAAGGCGATGCCCACGCCCCGGATGGTCTGGATGACGAAAGAGGACCCGCATTCGTCGAGTTTCTTGCGCAGACGGGAAAGGTGCACATCAATCACGTTGTCCATGGAGGTCATGCGTGACTTTACGTTGAAAACGTCTCGCTGGATCATTTCTCGTGTGACCACGTTTCCATTCACGCTGACGAGAAGAGCCAGCAAGTCGAACTCTCTCGGCGTAAGGTCCAGTGCCTTGCCGTTCGAGGTTGCGGAGCGGTTCTGGAGATTGAGTTCGAGGTCGCCAACGGCCCGGTTCAGGAGTGCTCGGCCGGAACGACGCAGTTGTGTTCGAATGCGCGCCAACAACTCCTCGAACGAGTAGGGCTTTACGAGATAATCGTCTGCTCCCTTCTCAAGACCGCGGACTCGATCGGCAATCTGATCGCGGGCCGTCGTTATGATGACGGGAAGATCGGGGTAATCCTTTCGCAGTTCCTGCAGCAGGTCCATACCGCTGACGTCGGGAAGACCGAGATCGAGAATTATCAGTGAAGGGCTCGAATCCTTCCAGTACATACGGGCCTCAGCGCCCGAGGACACCCGGCTGACGCTGAAGCCCGCCTCCCGCAGACCTTCGGTCAGGTGCTTCGCGATGCTGGCGTCATCTTCGACCACCAAAATGGCGGGCTGCGATTCCAGAACTCTCGGATCATCTTTCACAGGCAATCACCGCCCATACGACTCATTGAGGTATCCATGGTCAAACCTTACGAATACTTCAGATTCTTTCAGTTGCGAACAGTTCCGAGTGGTCGTTGTCTGTGAACCGTGTCGTGTTCCAAGATTCTTTTCCATGTGTCAAGTTAGTCCACCTCGACGGTACGTGCTTCCTTCCCTGGCGGTTTTTCACTTTCTGGTTGCCGCGGCGGGACTATGGGCGGGGCCCACTTATCAGGCAGCGGCGGATATCCGATTCCGGGGGACCTCGACGCTGCACGATTTCGAGGGATCGATGCCACCGCCGGTCTTTTCGGTTCGGTTGTCGGACAGAACGACCGGTCAGTCTGACCTGGCCGTGAGCGCAGAAATCAGTGTTCTGGCGGCTGAACTGACCACGCACCATGAGAAGCGGGACATGAACATGCACAGGATGCTGGATCTGGTCCATTTTCCGGTGATCAAGGTTTCCGTGGCGGATGCGCGCATACCGGAAAGCGGCAATGGCGAGATTTCGCTGCTTCTTCGGATTAGGGACCGGACGGAGACGATCCTTGCCAGGATTTCGGATTGGCACGAAGACAGCGGAGGGGTCTCCTTCCTGCTGGACTTCCCCGTATCGCTGAAGACATTCGGACTCCGGCCCCCGTCGCTGCTGGGCGTGATCCGGGTCGGTGATGAAGTAGTGGTCACTTGTGACGTCCATCCTCCAATCGAGAACCAAGTGGCCGGATTGGTTGGGAAATCAGGTTGAATCGATCATGAGTGTGACCATCCATCATATTGAAACGCTTCTGCCGCCCTATGCCTATCGGCAGGAATTCGCCCGTGACCGCATGATGCGTTGGCTGCCGGATAGGAGGACGCAGCGTTTGATTCGGGGCATCTACAACCGGTCCGGCATCGAAACCCGCTACAGTGTCCTGCCCGATTTTGTACCCGGGGCGCAG
Source organism: Opitutaceae bacterium (assembly GCA_041395105.1). Taxonomy (NCBI): domain Bacteria; kingdom Pseudomonadati; phylum Verrucomicrobiota; class Opitutia; order Opitutales; family Opitutaceae; species Opitutaceae bacterium. The sequence goes on from JAWLBB010000007.1 coordinate 90,020, forward strand.
CCGGTCCTGTTCAATGAGGACGCCGAAGGTCGCATGGTGGAACCGACAACGGAACCGCGCAACCGACAGTATGCCAAATGGTCGCGGATTCTCGGCGTTGATGTGGCCAGAAACGCGATCAACAATGCCGCCGGTTTTAGGCCGAAGGAGATAACCCATGTGATCACGGTATCCTGTACGGGCTTCTGTAATCCCGGACTTGATCTTGAGATAATCAGGGAGTTGGAACTGGCCGATACGGTGGAACGCTACCAGATCGGCTTCATGGGCTGTTATGCCGCGTTTCCCGCACTCCGAATGGCGCGGCAGTTCTGCCTGGCGTGTCCGGATGCAGTGGTCCTGATTGTCTGCCTGGAATTGTGCAGTCTGCACCTGCAGCTGCGTGAAGAGCCGGACAGTCTGCTTGCGAACGCACTTTTTGCCGATGGGGCTGCCGCGGCCGTGGTCAGTGCGCGCGTTCCCTTTCCGGGCCGGCCTTCGCTTGAAATCCATGCTTTTTCCTCGGCGCTTGCCCCGGACAGCGAGGGGGATATGACCTGGTCGATCGGGGACCGGGGGTTCGACATCCGACTTTCGAGCTATGTGCCCGATATCATTGCCGCCAGCATTTCGGGGATGGTGGATCGCATCATGGCTTCAGGCCGATGGGACAGACGGAGTGTCGGAACCTGGGCGGTGCATCCGGGTGGTCGGTCCATCGTCGACAAGGTGCAACAGGAGCTGGACCTGGCGGTTGGCCAACTTGAGGATTCCCGGGCTGTTCTGCGCGACTTCGGCAATATGAGCAGCGCGACGATACTCTTTGTCCTGCGTCGCATCCTGATGCGTCCTGAGATGGATGGGGAGAGGCGACACCCGGTTCTTGCCATGGCGTTTGGTCCCGGTTTGACCCTTGAGGCGGCCATGATGGAACGTTTGCCGGGGGAGGCGGTGCCGGCGCTTTCCGGCGGGAGAGCCAATGCGGAAACGGATCCGAGTTAGCCTCTGGTGGCTCCTTCTGGGAGCCGCCTTGGCGCACGGTGCGGACGATGCCGGCTTCAACAAAACGGAGATCTTGGCACGGGCCTATGTTCCCAATCGGCTGGTTCCCCAAGGTGAGGTTCGCCTTGTCCGACGGAACGGGGATCCGATCGTTCAGACCGTTCTGCACACAGGTTTCGGGAAGGTCGTGTTGAGCCGCATCACTGAGAATGAACGGGGGAATTGGGGTGATCAGCAGGATGCCGCCAACTATATCGGTGCATTGCAGGATGCCTTTTCCGAGTATGAGAACCGGCGATTGAAGCAGGGCAGGCAGACGGCCCTGGTCATCGAATTCATCGACGGTCCGGACTCGGCCCGGGTCGAGTTCCGCTTTTCTCCGGTCTCTCGTGAGAGATCCGGATTCGACATCCATCCTTCACCTGCGTGGAGAATCGTGCCGGTTTCCCGGGACTACCTGCGCAGAAATCAGGAATTCATCCTTGTCGATGCATTCAAGGACGGTGCCGCCAAGCCACTGGATCTTCTTCACCGCTTCCGTTCCGACCAGGGAGGGGCGCCCTCGTGAGTGACAAGGCCAGCCTTCCTGAGAACCGGACCCGCTATCTTCCGGCCCAGCGTTTGACCGCATTGATCGGCGGGATTGCGTGCCATCTTCTTTTCGCCGCCGCCATCATTGCCATGGCCCTGGCGCTCTTCAACGGGATGCGGATCGGGATGGGGTCCTTTCGCGGTTGGCCGGCGGCAATGGCCGACTTGGGCCTGATGGCTTCGTTCCCTCTGGTTCATTCCTGGCTGCTCACGCCGGGCGGTCGCCGGATGATGAATCGACTGGTTCCCTTCGGTATCGGCGAGGAAATGTCTTCGACGGTTTTCGCCGCGATTGCCTCGGTGCAGTTGCTGGCGGTGTTTCTGCTCTGGTCGCCGACCGGGATGGTTTGGTGGGAATCGGCCGGTTGGGCGAGATTCGCCATCGGCACCGGCGCAGCCGGGTCCTGGCTGCTTCTCGCCAAGGCGATGTCCGACAGCCAACTCAGTCTTCAAACCGGATTTCTCGGCTGGAGTTCCGTATTCAATAATCGGATCCCGGTATACCGGCCATTCGCGCAAGAGGGTCTCTACCGCCATGTGCGCCAACCCATCTATATCTCCTTCGCCCTCATCCTCTGGTTCGCCGCGGACTGGACTCCTGATCAATTGGTTATGGCACTTGGCTGGACCGGTTACTGTCTGGTTGGCGCCATACTCAAGGAAAGGCGCTACCTGCGTTATTTCGGAGAGTCGTTCCGGCATTACCGGGCAAGGGTTCCTTTCCTGAATCCGTTGAGAAAGCCGGTGGCGCCGGCCCGGCCGGAGACATCCGGTGTGAACCATACCGTGCGGGGTGCCGACGTCGTGATCTCGGGAGCTGGTCCGGTTGGGCTTTATCTGGCAAACCTGCTTGGTCGTCGGGGTTACCGGGTCCTCGTGATCGAGCGACGCAGGCGGATGACAGCCGGTTCTCTGGCGATCGGAATCACGCCTCCCACCCTTTGTCTTTTCCGGTCATTGGGGCTGGATGATTTGTTCATGGCCCATGGCGTCCGCATCGACACCGCGCGGGTGTTTGAGAACCGGGAGGAATTGGGCGAGTTGGATTTCTCGGGCATTCCGGCCGAGCACCGCTTCATCCTTTCGTTGCCGCAGTCGCGCACAGTGGCATTGCTCAGAGATAATCTGCGCGCGTTTCCGGGTGTCCAACTGCTGGAAGGCGTTGAGGTGGTCGGCCATCAGCAGACGGACGATTTCGTTTCCGTTGAGCTCAGGGACACGGAAAGCGGTGTTCTCTTCAAGGCAAGCGCCGATTTTCTGGTCGGAACTGACGGGCACCGGAGCAGGACGCGGGTGCACGCGGGATTCAGGTGGCGAGAGCGCAGTTACCGCCCCTGTTTCCTGATGGCTGACTTCGACGATGATACGACCTGGGGTCGGGAAGCACGGCTCTTTTTCGGTCCAAGCGGATCGGTGGAGTCCTTTCCTCTGCCCGACGGACTGAGGCGTTGGATTGTGCAGACGGACCATATCCCTGGTGACCGGAAGGTGATCGGGAGCAGGGTCGCTGACATCGTTCGGAAGCGCGTCGGGGTGGGGCTCCCGTTGTCAGGAGCACGTTTTCAGAGCAGTTTTCGACCCCGGCGTGGGCTGGCTCGCGAGTTTTTCAAGGGGCGGGTGATTCTTTGTGGGGATGCCGCTCACGTGATGAGTCCAATCGGGGGACAGGGGATGAACACGGGGATGGCGGATGCGGCCCATCTAGATCGTGTCCTCGGTGATTCACTTGAGAACCGGGAGGTCGATTACGAAGGCTTCGCAGCCTACCACCGGGCCCGTCGACGCGCGTTCCGGGTGGCAGCTGATCGCGCCGCCCGCGGCATGTGGCTCGGAACCCGCGTCGGAATCCTGGCATCGGTCATGCGGCGCCTGCTCATTTCACGCATCCTCCTGGGTTCGTCCTTCCGGGAGCGCCTCGCCCCCGATTTTGCCATGCTGACGATTCCGGGATTTCCACCTGTTGCCGACGGGCAGAATAGTGTCGGAAGGGAGGGACGGTGAGCCGGCGATTTGGACTGCGACCGCGCGACTACCTGGGGCATCATGCCGCGAAGCAGGCGCTCAACCTTGAGCTCTTTTCGGTGGTCGCTCCGAAGTATGATTTTGTCACGAAGGCCCTGTCACTTGGGCGGGACGGCAAATGGAAACGACAGCTGGTGGCATTTCTGCCGGATTGGCCGGCTCCGCTCTGTCTTGATCTGGCTTGCGGGACGGGTGACATCACCCGTCTCCTGGCTGCCCGCTATCCCGGAGGAAAGGTGGTCGGGCTCGATCTGACGCCGGCAATGATCGATATCGCACGTCATCTCACCCTTGACCGGACCGTGGATTACCTTGAAGGGTCGATGCAAAACCTGCCCTTTGAGAATGACTCGGTTGATATTGTGACCGGGGGCTACGCCCTTCGCAATGCCCCCGATCTTGAACGGCTGCTTGATGAAATGCACCGTGTCCTGCGACCTGGCGGGAAACTTGCATTTCTCGACTTCTCGAAAGCGCCGACGCAACCGGGACGGGTCCTGGGTCACATGGCGCTGAAGTTCTGGGGCGGTTTCTGGGGCTGGCTTCTTCACGGCAATCCGAATGTCTACGGTTACATTGCCGACAGTCTCAGGCACTATCCTGACCGCCGGTCCCTGCGCGCCACCTTCGACTCACATGGTTTCACGCTTCGTGGACAGCGCCGTTATTATCTGGGCCTGCTGGAGAACCTTGTCTTTGAGAAGCGGAGCGACTCAAGGCCGTGATCCGGTCTTCTCCGTTCGGATCTATATCAGCATCAAGGCCGGGGTCTCGAGGATCTTCTTCAATGCGGCAAGGTAGCGGGCCCCGGTGGCGCCGTCGACCACGCGATGATCGCAGCTGAGTCCGATCCGCATCCGCTGACCGGGAACAATCTGGTCGTTCTTGTCGACGACCGGCTTCCGGGTGATGGCACCGATCGAGAGGATGGCGGCATTGGGTGGATTGATGATCGCATAGAAGCTCTCCACTCCGAACATGCCGAGAGTTGAGACGGTGAAGGTGCTTCCGGTAAACTCGTCCGGCCGCAGTTTCTTGTCGCGGGCCCGGATCGCCAGATCCTTGGCCTCGGCCGCGATCTGTCGAAGGGTCTTGCTGTGGGCATTCTCGATCTTGGGAGTGACGAGACCATCCGGCACCGCGATGGCGAGTGCCAGGTGAACGGCGCCGTGCTGGCGGATCCGGTCACCAAGCCATGAGGCGTTGATTTGAGGAACCTGGCGCAGCGCCTCGGCCGCTCCCTTGAGAATGAAGTCGGTCACGCTGAACTTGATGCCGCCCTGCTCAGGCGGGAGATCGGCGAGGTTGGCATTGAGGGCGGCGCGCAGGTCCGCGAGCGGTGCGGCATCAATCTCAATGTCGACGTAGAAATGGGGGGCGGTTGTTTTCGACTCGACCAGGCGGGAGGCGATGATCCCGCGCATATTGGTCACGGGGATGTCGGACTCTTCGGCGATGGGAGCTCCGGCAGGGGCGATGGGGCGGGCTGTCTGGCCGCCCTTTGAAGTTCCGGATGCTTTTTCCGGGGCAGGAGCCGGTCCTTGTTCGGCCGCTTCAAGGATGTCCGCCTTGACGATGCGGCCACCGGGTCCGGTTCCGGTGATCCCCTCGAGATTGACACCCTTTTCTTCGGCCAGACGTTTGGCGAGCGGGGATATCCGGGTCCGTCCACTGCTGTCCACGGATTCGACGGCGACCGGTCCGCCGGTCGGGGCCGGGCGCTGTTTGATCGTCCCGGGAGCGGGTGCCGGGAGGTCGGTGGGGGCGAGGGGTTTGGACTCGCCACGGCTTTCTCCGGATTCGGATTTCGTCCCCGGCTTCTTTCCCACGCTCTCCGCCGGCGCGCTGGGCGTATCCACTTTTTCACCCTTTTCGCCGATGGCGGCAATGGCGGTGCCGATGGCGACCTGTTCGCCGGCCCCGACAAACTGCCTGATGAGGAATCCATCATCGAAGACCTCAAGCTCCATGGTGGCTTTGTCGGTTTCGATCTCGGCGATCATGTCGCCGCTGGAAACCGCGTCGCCTTCAGCCTTGAGCCAGTTGACCAGGGTGCCCACGGTCATGGTGTCGCTCAGTTTCGGCATCTCAATAATGGTAGCCATAGAGTGGAATCAGATTCGGTGATGGATGATCGAGGTTTTCGGGAATCCGGCGCCGTCAGCAGAGTTCGAGGGCCGCCTTCAGGACACGCTGCACATCCGGGATCTGCAGTTTTTCCAAGGGCATGCTGTAGATCTGGGGGGCGTCGAGGGCGGAAACCCTCTTGACCGGAGCGTCGAGATAATCGAAGGCCTTGGCCTGGATGGTATAGGCGAGCTGGGCGCCGACACCGCAGAACGGCTTGTTCTCCTCTACGAGGACGACGCGATTGGTCTTTCTCACGGATTCAAGAACGGCTTCTTCGTCGAGTGGTCGGATCGAGCGCAGGTCGATGACTTCAGCGTCGATACCATGCTCTTCGGCGAGGACTTCGGCTGCCTTGAGCGCGGTCAGGGCGGCCCGACCGTGTCCGACCAGGGTGATATCCCGTCCGGTCCGCTTGATGTCGGCCACTCCGAGAGGGATGACGTATTCCTCTTCCGGCACTTCCCATTGTTCGCCGTAGAGGAGGGTGTTTTCCATGACGTAGACCGGATCCGGATCCCGGATGGCGGCCTTCATCAGGCCCTTGGCATCATAGGCGGTGGCCGGGCAGACCACCTTGAGTCCGGGGAAATTGGCCAATTGGTTCTCCGGGGTGTGCGAGTGAGTGGCCCCGACGCTGGTTCCGCCGTTGGCCGGGCCGCGGATCACGATGGGGCAATTGATCAGACCGCCCGACATGTAGCGGACCGAGGAGGCATTGTTCACGATCTGGTCATAGGCCACGTAGGAGAAGCTCCAGAACATGAGCTCCATGACCGGCCGCAATCCGAGGAAGGATGCACCGACCCCGAGTCCGATGAAGGCGGCTTCACTGATTGGGGTATCGATGACCCGTTTGGGACCGAATCTTGCGAGCAGACCTTCGGTGACTTTGTAGGCACCGTCATATTCGGCGACTTCCTCGCCGAGAATGAAGACCTTTTCGTCGCGGGTCAGTTCCTCGGCCAGAGCGTCGTTGACTGCCTGTCTGTAAGTGATGAGCGGCATGGGAGCGGGAAATCAGTCGTTGAAGAAAAGGCGACCCTTGGAGGTGCGTTTGTCCGGGTGATCAGTCTCGTAGTAGACATCACTGAAAATGTCTTCTTCCGGAGGGAAGGGGCTGTCGTCGGCAAAGCGGGCGCTGATTTCCGCTTCCTCGCGGGCTTCCTTGTCGATCTGCTTGGCGGCGTCTTCGTCGAAGATGCCCTCATCGATCAGGGTGGCCCGGAAAAGGTTCAGCGGATCGCTGGTCTGTTTGTAGCGTTCGACCTCGTCCTTGTCGCGATACTTCTCATTATCGGACATCGAATGGCCACGGTAGCGGTAGGTGGACATTTCGAGCAGGGTGGGGCGTGATTCCTCGTGGGCCCGGCGCATGGCCTCGGCCGTTTTGGCCCGGACGTCGTAGACCGAGTGGCCATTGACCGTGTCCCAGGTCATGTCGAACCCGTTGGCCCGCTTGGCGAGGGGCAAACCCTTGGACGACCGGTTCAGCGAAGTTCCCATGGAGTAGCCGTTGTTCTCGATGACGAAGATCACCGGCAGATCCCAGAGCGATGCGAGGTTGAGGGTCTCGAGGAAGACACCCTGGTTGACGGCGCCGTCGCCCATGAAAGCCATGCAGCAGCCCTTTTTGCCCTCGTATTTCAGGGCGAAGGCGAGGCCGGCGCCGAGTGGGGTTTGCCCCCCGACGATGCCATGTCCGCCCCAATAATTCTTGTCCGGGGCAAAAAAGTGCATTGAGCCGCCCTTGCCCTTGGAGCAACCGGTGCGTTTGCCCTGAAGTTCGGCCATGCATGCATTCATGCTCATGCCGACGGCGAGGGCGTGACCGTGGTCTCGATAGGCGGTGATGACGTGATCGTCGGGGCCCATCAGCGAAGTCGTCCCGACCGCGATGGCTTCCTGGCCGATATAAAGGTGAAGGAACCCGCCGATCTTGCCCTGCTGATAAACCCGCAGGGTGCGTTCTTCGAAGCGCCGGATCCGCATCATCTTGCGGAAGAGTTCGATCTTCGCCTCCTTGGACAATTCGCTGTTGACCGGGTCTTTGGCGGCCGCTGCATCTGCTTTGGCAGCAACGGATTCCATCGGTTTGGCGGCGGCGGTGGATTTCTTGGTCACGTTGGATTCAGGTGTTGGTGGTGGATGGCGAAAAAGTACGCGATCCCCCCATTAATCAAGGAGATACTCGGGTTTGACAAGCGAAACCCCATGGGTCGGTGTCTTGCTCCGAAGGACCAGCCTAATGCCGAAAAACCTGTGAGTCAGGTAGTTGTGGGAGGCCGATCGCCTCGTCAATATGGACTTCCAGCGGTTGGCCCGGCGTGCAGTCGGCCCGAAGGGCGATAAAACCGCCTCGAAACCGATCATAGACAGGCCAAAGGGCAAGGCGATCGGTTTTCGGGAGCTGCAGGCGGTCAACCTCCGCGCGCGGGTGGAAGGCGAATCGGCCCTCGTCGATCGGAGGCGGGAGGGCCGGGAGGACCCGCCGACAGTCGAAAAGAAACATCAACCAGTGGCTTCCGCCTTCGTAGGCCTTCTCGGCGATCATCGAAAAAAGGTGCAGGTCGTCGATCGACAAATCCAGACCGACTTCCTCACGGGTTTCCCGGATGGCGCATTCGTGGGGTGATTCCCCGGTCGACATCTCGAGTTTTCCACCGATCGGGCTCCATTGCCCGCGATTGGGCGCCCGGCTCCGTTCGAGGAGAAGCAGATGTCCGTCCTGGTTGCGAATGAAGACAAGGACACTGATTTTGTACGTTCTCATGGTGAAGGGCCTGCCATCGGGTGGAATCGGGCACCTGTAAATTTTGTTTACAGGTGTGGTCCGGCAACGATTAACTGACCGCACTGCATGGGAAGAGGAAATCTTTTTCGAACGCTGGCGCTTACTTTGGTTGTTCTGGCCCCGGGCGGCCTTTTCGGTCAGTCGGAATCCGGAACGCCGATTGAGGTCCGCAATGTCCGCTATGGCTACGTCCGGCCGATGGGTGGGTCAGACAACTGGCTGGAGGTCACGGTCGAGTTGAATGTCCGGGGGACTCCCGTGGGCAATCCCCAGTTTGTCGACAGTGTGCGGGTTGCTCTGAGTCTGAGCCTGCGCAACCCGCTCGAAGGCGATTCCGACTTTGTTTTCTTCAGGAGTGATGCCGAAGCCTCGACTTTGGAATCGGGTGCCGCCCGTTTCCGCTTCTATCTGCCGCCGGCCGTGGTCCGGCGCTATCAGATCAGCGGTGAACCCTTCGCCTTTGCGGTGGACGTCTGGATCGACGGCCGACCCATTGCGCAGACCGCAGCCGCCGTTTCCAGTGTTCTCGCCAATGCGGATGCCCTGCGGAGCTTTCGCGATCGCGTCGCGCAGGATGGTGTCCGCAACGACGGCATCCTTCTGCCGCAGTTCAAGACACCATTCCTCATCGAATATGCCCGGGATACGCCTGCCTTTGTGTGGCGTGGGCGCTGACTGGATGATAACGGGCGAACCGATCACCGGGTGATTTTTCGATCCCACCGATGAAGTCATCTCGGTTCTCAACGATCGACTGCGGCGCCAGTCGGGTCTGTCTGACTGAGTTCTCTCTGTCGGAGACCGGTCGTCCGATTCTGGAAGCATTCGAGGTCGAATCGATCACGGAATCGAGTACCGACGATCTGGAATGGGTGGCCGCGGTCGAGGACATCCTTCGGCGTCTGCGGGAGCGCCATCATCTCCGCGGGGAAGTCCGCGCCACCCTGCCCGGTCATCTCAGCCTCGTCAAATTCATCAAGGTGCCGAATGTCGACGAAGCGCAGCGGCGCAAGATTGTCGAATTCGAGGCCCACCAGAACATCCCGTATCCCCTGAGCGAAGTCGTCTGGGACTACCAGTTTGTCTCAACGGACGGCGCCGATCTCGATGTCGTCCTGACCGCAGTCAAGATCGAGACGGTTGAGGATCTCTGTGAACGCAGCCGGGTCCTCGGGGTATCCCTTGCCCAGTTGGAGCCTTCATGGTCCGCCTTGATCAACGCCCTTCGTTTCAATCATCCGGATGCGCCGCCCAACCTGCTCTTCATCGCGGTCGGAGCCCGGTCGACCAATCTGTTGTTTCTCCAGCAGGACCGTTATTTTGTCCGCAGTATTCCGGTCGCGGGCAATTCGGTCACCCAGGGCATTGCCGATGCCACCGGCAAGAGCTTCCAGGAAGCGGAAGCCTACAAGACCCGGGCACTGCCTGGAGGGCAGGGCGAGGTGGGGCAGGTCATCGCCTCGGCCGCCGACCGCTTCGGGTCCCGACTTGCACTTGAAGTCACCCGCTCTCTGGCCACCTTTCGCCGACAGACCTCGACTGAAGCTCCGGAACGGATCTACCTGGCCGGCGGTGGGGCGGGTCTGATCGGGCTTAGGGATGTCCTGCACGAGAGGCTCAAACTCCCGGTCGAGGTTTTTGATCCCCTGCGGAAGGTGATTCTCGGTCCGGGAGTCGACCGGGATATCGCCCGGGCGCACGCCCACCAGATGAGTGAAGCGGTTGGCGCGGCACTCGGGTTTTGCGATTTCCCGACCCTCAAGGTCGATCTGCTTCCCCCCAGCGTGGTTCGTCGCCGCCGGTTTCGCAGGCAGCAACCCTATTATGTCGGTGCGCTTCTGCTGGCCGCCGGGGCGCTCGCCCTGCCGATTCTGAGCGATTTTGCCATGGGCAAGGCCTACCGCGAGCGAATTGCCGCCTATGACGTGCAGCTCAAGCCGCTTGAGCGCTTCAGCAGCCAGATCCGGACCAACCTTGCCGCCATTCAGAAAGTGCGGGACCAGATGAATGCGATCAAGGGGCTGGTTGAGACGAAATCGAACTGGATCAATTTCCTCGCGGACCTGCAGTCCCGCCTGGTGGAGGTCGAGGATGTCTGGTTGGAGCAGCTCCAGGTCACCCGGGCGAGCGGACAGGGAGCCCAGCGAAGCATTTCGAGCAATCTGTTCGGATCCCTTTCCGGGACGGAGGCGAAACCGGCCAAAGAAGGGCAGTCCCTCCGCCTGAACGTGACCGGACGCCTTCTCGACCAGAACAACCCCTTGTCCAAGGTCAGCCGTGATTCCTACAATCGGGTGACCAATCTCCTGGCCAGCTTTTCCGGTTCGCAGTTTATCGTCGGAGTGGAGAATGAACGCTTCGACAACACCCAGGAGGGTATTCTCCGCTTCGACTTCACCCTCGTGGTCGACCCCGACCATCCTCTTTGAGACCGAACTGATGAACCGCATCCGTCAGTATCCGGTTTTCTCCGCCATCGTGATTGTCCTGCTCCTGCTCGTGACGGCGGAACTGGTGGCGCTCATCATTGGTCGGCAGTCGCTGGCGTCCCTTGCCAGCGACTTTGACCTGCGCCAGAGGCAATACCGCAACCTGCTGGAGAACCGGGTCGGTCCGACCAGCGCGAACGCCCGGCTGGTGGCGGCGGACCTCGAGCAGAATTCAAAGGTTCTTGTCCAGATGTTGGATACACTGAATGTCAGTGGTTCCGGCGATCTCCTGCTTTTCCAGGGGGTGCCCCCATCCCGGACCGATGCCTACTTCAATCTGGCTACATTCGTCGAGCGGACCCGTCAGTTGGCCGCGACGGCGGGGGTGGCCATCGATCCGGAAGAGCGGTTCGGATTCGAAGCCTACGCCAATGAGGGGCCGGATGCGGATTTCATCGAGGCGGTTTTCAAGCAGAGGCGCATCGCGGAGGTCATTCTCGAAGCACTCTTCAGTGCGAAACCCGAGCGATTGACCGAGGTGCTGCGGGACGATTGGGAGCGTGCCCCCGATGAGCCGGGAGGGGTCCGCCCGATCACCCGGCCGGGTGCAAACAAGGTGGTCCGGACTTTCGTCATTGACTCCCAGGTCACGGCTCGGGTGCCAAAGGTCGTGCAGACTTATGCGTTTCGGGTTTCGTTTATCGGACAGACCGGTGCGCTCCGGTCGTTCATGAACCAGATGGCTTCGTCCGACCTTCCCATCGTGGTCCGGAGCGTGGAGGTGATGTCGCAGGCCGCGCCCAAGGACCGCCGGACCCGCGCCCGGAGAGACGACCCGATGGCACGGATCGCGAACCAGGCGTCAGCTCTGGATCTGCCGGCTCTGCAGGCCGCCCGGGTTCCGATCGTGGATCAGAACCTCTCGTCTTTTTCCGTTACCCTGGAGTTTCTCGAGATTCGGATCACACCGCCCAAGCCGGCGGGGGGAGGTGTCCCGTGATGCCAACCTTCAGGGCCTTGTTTCGGTGGACCGATCGAATCCTTCTCGGGGTCGCCCTGATCCTCTTTGCCCTGACGGCCTACTGGTCCCTCCGTCAGTTCGCCCGTATCGATGAGATCAGCGCCGGAGAGTCTCTCGTCGGGGCTCCCCTGAATGCCTATGAACCGGATCCGGCCACGCCGCTGCGTATCGTCACGCAGACCTGGGAAAAGGCGCCGTCGCAGTCGAGCGGTCCGGAGTGGGTTTACGACGTCTTCACGCCACCTTTCATCTATTACAACCCGGTGACGCTGCAATTCACGGTTTCTCCGCCCGAATTCGAGCGACCGGTCGAGTTCAAGCAGGACAGCTTCGAACTGGAATTGCTGGAGGTAAGGCCCCAGCCCTTCCGTCTCCAGCTGGTGGGCTATGTCGGCCGGGATGGAGACTACCTGGCCACCTTTGAAAGCGTCACCACGGGGCAGACCATGACCGGGCGGCCGGGCACGCGGTTTGATTCCATCGGCGTTACCGTTCGTTCCTTCGAACTCCGCCGCGAGGCGATTCCGTCGGGCTCCGGGTCGCCGGTGTTCGACACGGTGGCGGTGGCGGTGGTCTATGACGAAGAAACCGGGGAGGACCGGGTTCTGACCGACAAGGCCAAGGCGATGCTGCCGGGGCCTGAGGCGGTTTTTCGGATTTCGGCCAATCCCATAATCGAGTACCTGTTGAAGGAGGGGGCAGAGATCTCCAGTGGTTCCCAGACCTATCGGATCGACGCCCTCGTCATCAGTCCGGCGCAGGCGACGGTGACTCTGATCGAGGCAGACGGGAACGAACCGACCACCCGGACGATCAGCCCTGTTCCGCGCTACATCAACTCCCCTCAGATTGAACGTCGGTGAAGCAATTCGGATAACTGACCTTTACCTCGGCACGATTTTTCTGCATAACCCCAATCCTGGCCTCCAACCTATTCCTGATCATGACTATGCGCCTAACCCTCCGGTTCTCGGTCTTCCTGGCCGGTTTCCTCACCCTCGCGATGGCATTGGTCCTCATTCCAGACCTCAAAGCCCAATCCGTCACCGAGACCAAGATTCAGTTGATGGCGGATGCCCTCCGGGCCCGCGATTCCGGTGATTATGTGACAGCCCGCGACAAGCTCATTGAGCTGAAAGGGATCGCCGGCGACGAGGCGACCGTGGATCGGATGCTTTCCCAGGTGAATGAAGAACTGGCCAAGCAGGCCGCCCCCCGACCGGCCGGGGTGACCACGACGACCAGCGGGTCTTCTGTTTCCTCGTCCGCTCCACCCCCACCGGATCCCAGGCAGATCGCTGCCGCGGAAGCGGATCGGCAGGCCGAATCGATGGCACGGGCCCGTGAGCTTCAGAGCACCGCCCGTGGCCAGGCCAACCGCGGCCAGATCGATGCCGCCATCGGTTCCTACGACATGGCGGTACAGCAATTGACGCCGAATCCGGTCACCATTTCGCTGATCAATGAAATCCGGGCCGAACGCGATGAACTGGCCCGGATGAATGAGCCGCCGGTTTCTGCTTCGACCAGATCAACGCCGCCGCCGAGCGCGCCGTCGAAAGGCTACGATGAGAACAGGAGTCGCAAAGCCATGCTTCCCCTGGGGCAGGTCAGTCCGGATTTTGTCGCCGAAAATGCGGAAATCGAGCGGATGATTTTGACCGGTCGCAGTCGCTATGTCGCGGGAGATCTGGTCGGGGCTGAAGAGACGTTCAAGGAAGTGGAGACGATTGATCCCGGGAACGTCGAAGCGAAGAATTTCCTCAAGCGGATTGCCGAGCAACGCCAGCGCACCGGCTGGCTGGACAAGGCCAAGACCCGCGAGCAACTCCTCGCCGAGGTCACCCAGTCCTGGCAGCGACCCGGTGTCTACGAGGAGCGGGAGCGCGAAGGCCCGGCCGAAGACGAGCAGGCGCCCCTCCTGCGCAAGCTCGAGCGGATCGTCATCCCGAACGTCAGCTACAGTGGAGTCGGCCTGAGCAGTGTGATCAACGGCCTCAGCCAGATCTCCGAGGAGTATGATACGGCGGGGGCAAGTTCCAAAGGGGTCAACATCGTCCTGCTCGACCCCAATCAGACCAATCCGATCGTCAACCTCACCCTGCGCAATCTGTCGCTCAAGCGGGTGCTCGACTTCATTGTCGATTCGGTCGGTTTCCAGTATGAAGTCCAGGCGGATGCCGTTGTCGTTCGCCCCGGTGGCGAGTTGTCCAATCTGGATACTGAGTTCTTCCCGGTTTCACGTTCGACCGTCATACGGATGGTCGCGGGGAGCGGCGATTCAGGTCCGGGATCGAGGTCGTCGGCGAACGATCCCTTCAGTTCGAGCGGAAGCTCCGAAGCGAGCCCGAGCGGCGAGTCGCGTGCGATCCGGGGATTCCTTCAACAGGCGGGGGTCAACTTCGAATCTGTTCCCGGCAGCAGCCTGGTCTACGACGGATCCGCCATGATCGTCACCCATACCAGCCGGAACCTGCAGCGCATCCGCAATATCCTCAATCGATACAGTGAAGTTCGCCAGGTGGAGATTGAAGCGAAATTCATGGAGGTGGCGGAAGGTGATCTCGAGGAATCCGGAATCGACTGGCTGATCCAGAACTCGGACGGCACCCAGGTTTACCAGAGCGATTTCCGGACGCTTTCCAGTACGTTTGAGACCGGTGGCTCGACCAACGAAATCCGGATCAACAATGACAGCTATGAAACCGGGCCGCCCAACCTTCCCGGTGATGTCGATCTGGGAACCGGCTCGTCTCCCCTGGCGATTGTGAGCGGTATCATCGGAGACTTCAATATCGAGGCCAGTATCCGCGCCCTCTCCCGGAAGACCGGTACCGACCTGCTCAGTTCGCCCAAGGTGACGGTGCTGTCGGGAAATCTTGCCACCATCACGGTCGCCCAGGAATTCCGCTATCCGGAACGTTATACCGATATTGAGAGCCAGGTGGGCCAGGCCAGTGGTGTGACCACGGGCGGTTCCGCGGGCGTCACCATCACGGCAGGCACTCCCCAGGACTTCAAGACGCGCAATGTCGGAGTTGAGCTGGCCGTCACGCCGACCGTGGAAGAGGATGACTACAGCATCAGTCTGGATCTGAATCCGCGGGTCACCGAATTCGATGGGTTTGTCGAATACGGCGGCTCCAGCATCGCCATTTCGTCCGGAACGACCGTGACGGTCCCGCCAGGTTTTTATCAGCCCATCTTCTCGGTTCGGGAAGTCACGACCAAGGTCACCATCTGGGACGGGGCCACCGTTGTCATGGGCGGTCTGACCCGCGAGGAGACCAAGTCGATCAATGACAAGATCCCACTCCTCGGTGATCTTCCGATGCTGGGCCGGCTCTTCCGATCGGAGGGCGAGTCAACGACCAAGCGCAATCTCCTCATCTTCGTCACCGCCAACCTGGTCAGCCCGGGAGGTTCGCCGAAGAAGCAGGAACTCAAGAGTGTCCTTCCCAACTCGCTCTTCCAGAATCCGACGATCGTGACTCCCTCCGGGTCGGTTGACCGGGCCCGCAACTGAGCGACGGTCATCTCTGAGGCGGTAAACGACAAGAGCCCGCCGATCAGGCGGGCTCTTGCGTATTCCTCAAAAGGTTCTGCGGATCCCGATCACGCCGTCACGCATTGAGTCGGGAGATCCCTTCGAGGAGAAATCGGATACGTCGGCGCCGTTCTTCGCGGGAGAGTTCAGGTTTGTGACAGACCCGGCGAATGACGCACCAGTTGAGATCGCGCCGGCCTTCCGGAGTCTGATCGACTCTTTTCAGCCAACTGACCGCGGATTCTTTGCCGAGCGCAACCACTCTGGCGGATTACATCGGTCCCCCGATGCCCGTAGGTGATTGCCTTGGGCTCTTCTTACCGGGAATTTACCGATCGGGCCTCTCAGTCCAGAGCGTGATATTTGAATTTCTGACCGCCGATCGAGGCCTCGTACATGAGACCACCCTTGGCAATGGTGAAAATGATCACGCCCATGCTGTACGCGTGCTGGGCATGGGCACTGTCGCTTCCGGCCGAGGCTCCGGCGGTGGTGCCTCCGGTCCCGGCGGACGCCTCGATGCCGGCGGTCAGGGCCACGGCCGAGACCTGGGCGCCGAACTCGTAATTCCCACTGATGAATTCCGTGAAGGCGGCCTCGTCCTCAAAGAAAATCATCTGGGAGAAGGCCTGACCTCCCAGTTGGAACCCGATGGTGACCTGGGTCATCGAGGTGTCGCCGAGGTGCTTGCCGTTCCGGAAAACCTGTCCCTTGCCGTAGGAGCCTCCGACTCCGATGCCCCCTTTCCCGATGGAGGGGAAGACCGCGTAGGCGTAGGCGCTCTCGAAGAAAGGCGCGGTCGCCTTGGCTTCCTTGAAGAGCTCAATCGTCGATTGGGCGGCCAGATCCTCCTTCTTGCCGGCAGAAGCGGTGGACACCGCAAGAACCGAGGTGAGGGCGAGGAGCAAGTTATTCTTGAGCGACATTCCGGTAACTACGGCCTAAAACGGTTTCTTTTCAAGCGCACACCCGTCTCATGCGTTCCGTTGGACTTTCTCTTTACACCGAACCGGTCCGCGAGTCCTCCTCCATCGCCGGCAACGGGCGATGAGGTCACGCAACTGGGTGCGGCTCAACGCGTCCCTGCTGTTGAGGCCCGGACCGGGGTAGATGTATTCAATCGGCACCCAGTAGGTGTCCATCCGGTCGGCTACTCCCTCCAACCGTCGCCAGACAAGATCGGCGAGATCCAGGTCATTGCGCACCAGGGCATCGTGATAGCGCACCATCTCGGTCATCAGTTCCATGGTGTCGCATCCGTAGCGTAGCAGCCTTCGATCCTCTCCGAGCGACAGGGCATAGGGCGAGCCCCTCTTCATGCCGGTATAGTCCACCGGATTGACTGCCACCCGGAAGGAAAGGTCGGGATTCTCCGCATCGCGTTCCTGCTCCCTCTGGACGAGCGCTTCGATCATCTGGAGGGCCTGCGACAGTTCGCCCAGTGAGCGTTCACCATCGCAGATCGCGCCAGCCGCATCTCCCAGGTCATTGGCCACCTTGAGGGGCTTCCCGGGGGGCGCCCCATCCCAATGCATGAGGGCCTCCAGAA
This sequence comes from Opitutaceae bacterium, assembly GCA_041395105.1. Taxonomy (NCBI): domain Bacteria; kingdom Pseudomonadati; phylum Verrucomicrobiota; class Opitutia; order Opitutales; family Opitutaceae; species Opitutaceae bacterium. The sequence goes on from JAWLBB010000007.1 coordinate 107,081, forward strand.
CGCTGGAGTGCCAGTTCCTCCATTCGCCGATCCGGCTGTAGCCCGATTCGATCAGGCCGTAGGCATCGGCCATGTCCTTCCCGTGCGGTCCGTATCGGCCGTTCAGATACGAACGGACAAGCGGACCGGCCTCGACGGACGTGTTCCAGTTGGCCCGTGCATAGTGGTATTGGGTCAGCGTCCGCACCGCCCAGTTGACCATGGGAAAATGCATGTAGGTCATGCCCGTGATGCCCCGGTCGTGGTAGGCCTTCAGGTCGTTCTCGATCCTCTTCGTGAAGAGGGCGGGCAGGTCTTCATACTTGGAAACATTGTAGTATTCACCGACGATGACCGGAAGGCGTTCGGATCGGTTCAGCCAGCTGTCCAGGGCAGCGTCGTAGGGCCGGTTGGTGTCGGAAGAGGGGTCGTTGAGATCGGCGGCATAGCTGCGGTCAATCGGGTAGAAGATGATGGCGTCACCTGCATCGATCAGGTTTTGCGGGATGGCTCCACTTGGCCCCCCCAGAGTACTGGTGCCTTCGTAAGCGCAGCCGGCCATGCGGACCGGATAACGCAGCCGTCCGGATGCGCGGGCCTTGTCGATCTCCTGCCTGAGCCGGGAAAGGAGAAAGACGTATTGGTCGGAGTCATTGCCCAGGGATCGGCACTTTTCGCAGGTGCAGCAGCTTCCCCAGGTGTCGAACCCCCAAACCGCGACCAGGTCCGCCTCGGACCACTCGGTCTCGATCTTGTGGACCAGTTCCTCGGCCAGGAAATCAAGCAGGTCCGGCTGGGAGACGCAGAACTGGGTTCGGAGGGCGTTTGCCTTGGTCAGCTCGCCCTTGGCGGGCCTGCCGTACCAGTTGCGATGTGCTTCCCACACCGTCCGTCCGTCCTCCAGCACGCGATCGGGATCGAGGATGGGCTCGAAGATGTGACCCCCGTTCTTGTAGAGCATCCCGAGCTTGCGGCCGAGGGCACCGGTGGTCGGACGGTGACCGGCCAGGTTCAGCCGGTTCCGGGCCATCCAGTGAAGCAGCTCGACCGATTCCATTGATCTGGCCGCGAAGTCGAATCCACGACAGAGGGTGAAGGCGGGTGAATGGGTTTCCGGGCGGGCGGGCAGGGTCAGCTCTGCGCCTGTTTCGGGCGGGATCTCGCCGCCCGGTCCGGGCGACAACCACTTCCATCCCTGGCTTTCCAGAAAGTGGTAGACGCCGTAGAGGACGCCGGTGCGGTCTTCACCTGCGATGGTCAATCCCCGGATTTCGGGCTCGAAACGATAGCTGCCGACGGGCCGGCCATCCGGGGAAATCCGAAGGTGAATGCTGAGATCTTCCTCGCCTCCTCTGCTGTTCCCTCCGATCGCGGTCGAAGCGAAGGCCACTTCAGCCCCGGCAATTGTCCGATCGAGAAACTGCTTCAGTTCGAGGGCGGCGAACGCCACCGTGGTCCGGTCTGCGCCCACCTGGTCCAGTCTGAAATCAATCTGGTCTTCCTGGTGGGCCCGGATCGGAGTCTGGTCCAGTTCAGGGTCGGGGACTCGAATGGTGATCTTCATTCTGTGATCTCAATTTCGTAGAGCATGCAGTCCCCCTGGTAGCCCCTCTGGCCTCCGGTTGACCAGCGCAGGAGGTGGAGTTTGATCGTGCCGTCTTCCCGGTCCTCGCGGGCATAGAAGTTGGACAGGGTCAGGAAAGGGCCGTCGTCGGGGTGGCGATCGTCGATGATTGCGACTGTCTCTTCGATCAGGCGTCCGGATTCCATGGATACCTCGCCGATCACGATGGGGTGGCGGGGCAGATTGCCCTGGGGGTTCTTCTGGCAGAGGTTGCCGATCCAGTAGAGTCGACCCGAAGAATGGGCGATCAACTGGGAACAGGAACTCGGGGAATGAAAGGCAATTCCGGATTCATAGGTCCAGGGTTCGGCCGTGGTCCAGGTCGACCCGTTGTCGGATGAAAGGGCAAACCAGCGGTAGCCAGGGAGCTTGGGTCGCTGGTCGTTTGAGCCGCGCATGACCATGAGGATGCGGCCGTCGGCGAGTCGGGCAAGGGTCGGCTCGATGAGACCCCGTGTGGTCCGCCCGGGATCGGCAATGACCATGCCGGTGAGTTCCCAGTCAAGGTGGAGATCGTCGCGCCAGGTGCCCCGGATGACCGCGCAATCGGTATCGGTAAAGCCGGGTCCCCGCGGGCGATAAACGCCATCCGGCCCGGTCGGGGAAATCTGCACCGGTTGAAGAAGGGACCCGTCGGGCAGGGTGATCGGCAGGCAGGTGGAATCGCCGAGCATGAAACAGTTATGACCGCGCCGGACGTTGGGTAGGGGGTGATCCGCGCTGAACCCGGGGCCGCTCTGAACCAGGGGCTCGTCAAAGAGGTCGCTCCGGCCGCCATCGAGCGAGACGGCGTAATGCACAGTGTTGAAGCGCATGAATTCGAGGACTTCGTCGTTGGGCAGAACGGCTTCGTTGCGCAGCTTGATGAACCGGCCGGTCGCCGGATCCAGATAGCCACCGCGCTGGTGGCGCCGGAGCATGCCGGCTTGGGTCTGCCGGCCGGCCGGCACGAGGGTGGGCTCCGACCAGGTCCTCCCGTTGTCATTCGAAAAACGGTAGTACTCGTGTGAAAGGATGTCCGATCGGGATGAGAGGGTGTGGACGCTCATCAGATCGGTTCCGGTGGCGCGGGTGTAGTAGGATCCGCCCATGACACAGGTTCCTTCCTCCGGAGAGGGAACAAAGACCGAAGTTGATCGAATCCGGGGTTTCACTCCTTCAGGATATCATGGGCCTTCAATTCATCAGGATCAGCCGGATTGAATCGAGGCGAAGCCGGGCCTTGGTGATCGCTTTGAGTGTCTCGTTCAGCTGGCTCCGGGCCAGGGTGATTTCCTCGGGCCGAACGTGATCGTTGATCTTCCTCAGATCGATCAATCGCTGGAGTTCCGTCCCGAGGGCCTCGACGGCGATCTTGCCGGCCTCCACCTTTCGGTGCTCGGCTTCCTTTTCAGCGGCTCGCGTGGTTGCCCCGAGCAGGGATTTCATCACTTCAAGATTGAGCCCCCCGGAATCAAGCAGTTGACGGAGGGCCGGTTCGGTTCCGGACTCTGTGGTTTCGGGGAGCCTGAACCCGGTGCTCAGGTCATTGCCCCGGATATCCACCACGACACGCACGGGGGTCGGGGGAAGAAACCGTTCAACGTGCCACTGGACTCTCGAAACGGACTCATGCTGGTAGATCGCCTCGAGCAAGATGTTTGGCTCGGTCGATTTCGCCGTGCAGAAACAGACCGTACCGGTGGGCGAGTTGAGGAGGAGATCGAGCGTATCCTGGAGAATGCGGTGATCCGACGTGAGGAAGGTGATGTCCTCGCGTTGGATGGCCCGCGTCCGATCGAAGGTGGCCAGCGTGCCTTCCCGGGGCAGTGAGGGGAAAGCCTCGACGTAGGCGTGACTCGGGTCGAGAAAAACGTCGCCGTCCTCATGCTCGACGATGCGGACACCGAAATGCTCCATCAGTTCGAAGAGGAGATCGCGGAGCCGCGGGTCGCGGTCGGCCTGGCGGACCTGCCCGATGACCGCCTCGGCGATCTCCGGATTGAACGAATTGAGTTCGAGCAGGCGGTCGCGTCCCTCCTGCATACGTTTGGTCAGGGCTTTCCGGAACCGGATCGTCTCTGTGATCAGACGTTCCCCCGCAACCTGACCCCTCGGCCGCTGATGCGCCTTCGCATCAAGGGCAAAACCGATGACCCGATCGCGAAAGGCGGCTTCGTATTCGGTCCCGCTGTGGATGAGGGTCTCAAAGGCGTCGAGGCCCTGATGATACCAGTCCTGAATGTACTCCTGCGCACTCCCCTTGAGGTAGGGGAAGTGAATGCGGATGGTGCGGGTCTGGCCGATGCGGTCGAGTCGGCCGATGCGCTGTTCGAGAAGCCCGGGATTCATCGGCAGATCGAAGAGGACGAGGTGATGGGCAAACTGGAAATTGCGTCCCTCGCTGCCGATCTCCGAGCTGATCAACAGCCGGGCGCCATCGGGTTCGGCGAACCAGGCGGCCTGGCGGTCCCGGCTGACCAGCGGCTGTTCCTCATGGAAGAGGGCAATCTTCAGATTCGTAACCTCCTTGATTGCGCTCTCGAGGGCCATCGCCTTGCGTCGGGAGTGGCAGATCAGCAGCACCTTGTCTTCCTTGAGTTCCTTGAGGAGGCCGACCAGCCAGTCAATGCGGGGGTCGTCGGAGAAGGAATAGCGGATGTCGGATTCGTGCCCGGTGGCCTCGGCTTCGAATTCGCGGTTCATCCGCTTGATCAGAGTCGGTGAAGGGTTGTCGATCGGGGCGGGCGAATAGGCACGCTTGGGGAATCCCGTCATGGCGGTTCGGGTATTGCGAAAGACAACCCGGCCGGTGCCATGCTCGTCGAGAAGCGAACGCAGCAGGGCGTTCTTCGCCTCGGCCTTGCCGTTCTTCATTTCGTCCAGAAGCCGGCCGAGGCGCTTTTCGTCGCCTTTGAAAATGCGTTTGAGATCCTTCTGGTCGGCGGCCGTCAGTTTTTCCGCTTCGAGGATACGGCCCACTATCTTGGCGACCGGGGCGTAGTTCTTGGCTTCATTCAGGTAGGTCTCCAGATCCCCGTAACGGTCCGGATCCAGCAAACGAAGGCGGGCAAAGTGGCCGGTCATTCCGAGCTGGGTCGGAGTGGCGGTGAGAAGAAGCAAACCGAGGGCCTTGGATGCCAGTTGATCTACAAGGTCGTATTCCGGGCTCGATCTTTCAGGGGTCCAGTCCAGATGGTGGGCTTCGTCGACCACGACCATGTCCCAGTCACCCTCGAGGATCTGTGCCCGCCGGATCTCGTTTCCGGCCGGAAAGGCAATGCTGCACAGTGCCAGTTGTTCATCGAGGAAAGGATTGCTGTCGGGAAGGCTGTGCTCGAGCGAATGACACCGCTCCTCGTCGAAGATGCTGAACCAGAGATTGAACCGCCTGAGCAGTTCCACAAACCATTGATGGACGAGCGGCTCCGGCACGAGAATGAGGATCCGTCGGATCATGCCGGTCGCGAGGAGTCTCTGGAGGATGAGGCAGGCTTCGATGGTCTTGCCCAGTCCGACTTCATCGGCCAGGAGGACACGGGGGATTTGCCGGGAAGCGACTTCGTTCAGGATATAGAATTGGTGGGGGATCAGGTCGATGCGGCCGCCGAGGTAACCGCGGACGGGGGATTGACGGAAGGCCGCCTGGCCCTCGAGGCAGCGGGTCCGCAGATCAAAGACCTCCAGCGGATCCATCTGGCCCTGCATCAGGCGCTCAAGGGGGCCGTTGGCGAGATTCTGATCGGAAATGGCATCTTCCCGGACTCTCATCCCATTGCCGAGGTAGACCAGGAGTCCGTCGACTTCCTCGATGGACTCGATCACGAGCAACGCACCTTCGGTCGTCCGGATGGTTTCGCCGGCCCGGAACCGGACCCGCTTGAGAATCGGCGTGCCGGGAGCGTAGAGCCGCTTTTCCCCGGAGCCCGGAAAATCGATGCCAATCTGGTGACGCCCGATGCTGACAACGATGCCGAGGCCGAGTTCGGGCTCGGTCTCGCTGACGCAGCGCTGGCCGACAAGATTCAAAGACATGCCTGATTGAACCCTTCTCTGGTCCCCTCCGTCAATGCCGGGGACGAGGAGGGAAGGTGGTTTGCGGATTCCGGCGCCGGGTGACCCGGCGCGAGCGAGATTGTCGGGCCGCGGTCGCCGGTTCGATTTGGTTACTCATTGACCACTGCGTGCGTCCCCAGCAATTCCCGTCCTGGTCATCCTTCGTCCTCGACCTTGGGCCAGTACTTTTCTAGGAGTCGGTTTGCTTCGCGTTGCACCTTCTTGTTGGGATCGTCTCGGGAAACCACGGTCAGCCAGTCCTTGAGGTCCGGATCGGGGAGATACCCGGAGAGGGAATCGATCGCTTCTGCCCTGACCTTTGCGTTGTCGCTGGTGGACGACGCAATCATCAGGGTGTCGAGGAACTCCGGGGTGCGGACGTTATCGAGCCGTCGGATGATTTCCACCCGGGCCTTCTCATTATCGGTTTGGTTGAAGATCTTCACCATCTGGCGGACATCGTCGTCGGTCAGCTGGTCGGACGTCCGGAGGATCCTCAGGGCTGCGAGTTGCTCGCGCAGATCGGCATTGGGATCGAAAAGCAGCGATCGGGACCGATCGATGTGGTCCGCTGTCGGAGGCATCATCCCGCGGAGGGTCATGGTCCAGCGCACATCTTCCATGGTTTCTCCGATCTCGGCGACCCGCGCCGCGGTGGTGGAATTGACGGAGGTTTCGACCGGTGGCGGCGGATGGGGCGTTTCAGCCACGAAACCCGGAAGGGGATCTTCCTCGCGGACTGCGGCCAATTTGCCTGTCAGGTCTTCGATCCGCTGCTCGAGCGCATCGAGTTCCCGCTGGAGTTCGGCTTCCCTGGGTGAGATGGGGGAGGGTTCACCCAGGCGAAGGGACAGGGTCAGGGCGGTTGCCGCTACGAAAAACGTGATGATGAGCAGGGTCCTGAAGGTGAACTGCTTCATGGATATTGCGGAAATCTAGCCGGTCCCGAGGAATTCTCAAGGGTATTGGGCTGCGGCCGACCGCGATCTGAAAAGCTCCGGAGGATGATTTCTGCGGCCTGATGTGCCGGTTTTCCGTGAGGAGAATGAAGAAAACGGTCCCTTGAACTTGGCGTCCGGCATCTGTATGGCTCTTCGTTCATGGCATCCCTCTACGAAAAACTCCGTGCGGACATCATCCTGGCCGTCAAGGCCCGCGACTCGGGTCAGGCCCTGATTCTGCGCTCAGCTGACGCCGCCGTTCAGCGGGCTTCCCTCGATCAGAATGTGCCGATCGACGACGAGCTGGTGATCGCGACGCTGCGCAAGGCGGTCAAGAACCTGGCGGCGGCCAACCTCGATTTCGAAAAGGGCAATCGTGAAGACCTCATTTCGGCCAATCTCCATGAGATCGAAGTGCTTGAGACCTATCTGCCGCAGTTGATCACAGGCGATCGCCTTCAGGCCATCATTGATCGTGTCCTGGCAGAGACGGGGGCGACTTCCCGAAAGGAGATGGGGCGGGTCATCGGTGCAATCAAGAAACACCCGGACGCCGCCCTTATCGATTTTGGAGAGGTCAGCAAGGCACTGCAGGGCAGACTGGCCTGATCCCTGGCGCGGCCCGTTCAGTTCTAGCGGGATTTCCCGCGGGCCTCGCCCTCGGGCGGTTCGTAGCGGTCGAGGCGCAGGCGGGCGGTCCCGAACCCGAGGTTGACGTCGGCGCGAATCGGGAGGCGATGGGGGTCATTGGTGATCCAGAGGGTGACGCCTCCTCCCCGGGCGAAGATTCCGGTGGGCTTGTCCATTCTGGGCTTCAGAATGAAACAGGAGACCCGTCCCAACGCCGTCTTGATCTCTTCGATTCCGGTGACGTCGACATGAACGAAGTAGAATTTCCCTCCTCCCTGGACGAAGATGGGAAAGGTGCTCCCGGGCTGCAGCGGGAGACCGCGCATCTGGAAGACCGCCGACATATAGTCGAGAACCGGGGACATCGGCAGGGGCTGGACGTAGGAGGCCTCGGTCTTGATCTCATCGTTGTGGCGGACCACCCCGTTTTCGTAATCGATTTGGGTCAGGGATTTGTTGTCGTCCTTGCCGGAGCGTCCCACCAGGCGGGACGAGAGGAGGGTCCAGGCCCTTGGATCGAGCAGGGTGTCGGTCCGGGTGTCCGCCGGATAGATGGCGCGAATGATGCCTTTGGTTGACGCGAGGCTGACGATGTGAAAGACGCCTTGATTTTCCTCAACGCCTTCGCCGGTGGTGACTATGATTTTCGCAATGTCCGAGAAGATGCCCCAGCCGCCGTGGAACTCGAGACGCTCGCCGGGCACGAAGCCGGCGCCGCGCTCTTCGGGCGGCAGGAAGGCCGGCATGGGGACACCGTCATCCACCCCTCCGATTTCGAGCTCGGCGCGGGTCACAGGACCGAAAAGGACGGCGAGAAACGGGATCAGGAGTATGAGCCTGCGCAGAGACATGGTGGGGAATGAGACACCCGGGAAATGAGTTGGTTCGCTCGAGGATCAACGTAGCGGGATTCTTCGCAAGTCCCAACTGAAAGCAGGCATTTGAGCTCAAGCCGGGTTTGGCATGGGGCGAATGACTTTCGGGGCGCGATGGGGAGATTCCCCCATCGCCTTAGGGGCAATTACTCAGTCCACCCGTACGTGTATATTCGGTGTCTCCCCGTTTGATTACCGATGGAGCGTTGTGCGCTTTACTCCTGGGGAAAATGGGTGGAAATGGAAGATCGAAGGAAGCGCGTATCAGAAATCGCATCACACACTTGAGGGAAATGAATATGAATACAAAAACGATCAGAAACGCGGCCATCGCCGCATCGGTCATCAGTCTGTCTGTCATCAGCACCGCCCAGGCCGCCCTGACGGTCAATGCCATCGGGGAGTCGGCGGTCGCCAATGAACTCCGGTCGATGACCAAGACCGATTGGGCCACGGTCAATAACGTCACCATGATGATCCCAACGACCGGGTTCACCTTCCTGCGGGACGACACCAGCGACAACGGCATTCCGTTCGCCACTTTCGCCACCGGCGGAGCCTCCCTGACGATCGAGGAGATTTTCTCCAGCGCGGGATACACCAATGATCTGCATATCCTGGCGGGGAATACATTCCTCATGAGCAACAAGCCCCTTGCCAATACCGACGGGGTCCGGATCAGGACGAACACGCCGTCGGAGTCACTTGATCTCGTCTTCCTGACCAATACGGCCGGCGGGTATGATGCCTCGGCGGCGGGCGACGTGCATCTCTATGACGACGCCAACCTCAGGACCTACGTTTATCGGGATGGCATGGACACCCACTATGTCTGGATGTTGGAGGACATCAATTCGCAGTCATCGCGCAATGACCACGACTACAACGACTATGTCTTCTACGCCAAGCTTTCGGCCGTGCCGGAGCCGTCCACCATCATCACCGGGATCGCCATCGGTTTCCTCGGGCTGACTGTTCTTCGCCGACGCTTCTCTGAAAAGAAGGCGGTGGCATGATACGAGGGGATGGGAGATGACCGGGACGGTGACCACGCACCGCCCGGCTCTCCCGATCCATGACGGGCGGGCAGTGTTGCGCAGGCACACTGCCCGCTTTGCTGCCTGCGGATCGGGCGGTTTCACCGCCTGAAAAATGGAGTCGACTTGGATTCTGGTGCACGGATGATCGGGGAATGAACGGGCGACTCGTGGACAGAAGTCTTTGGGCGAAGGGCCGGAGACCCGTGGGGGTGGTCCTTTTCTTCATTTCGATGGCTTTCTGCCTGGTGGGGAATGTCACGCAGGGTCGGATTCTCACCTCGGCCGACGGCCTCGTTTCCGTCGATATGCCGGATGACTGGGGGGCGACCGTCCCGAAGGGCGGTGCGGTTCTCATGCTGATAACGGACGAATCCGAGACGGTGGGCATCACGGTCTTGCGGGAACCCCTCGCTTCCGGCCAATCGAAGTCCCCGGTGCGTCTGCTCTTCCTGAAACTGGACAATTTCGCCAAGTCCTTTCCGGTGGAGGCGCAGTCGAATCCGATGCCGCTGTTTGTCGACGGGGAAGAAGCGGCCAGGGCTTCTTTCGTCTCGGAGGTTCGCCAGGCGGACGGAAGCCGACGGAAAACCGGTTTCGTCTTCACCTGTCTTTCCCGAGGAAATGACCTCTACACGGTTGTCGGGACGGCCCGGGCGGAGGATATGGATGCCTGGCTGCCCATTCTGGATGCGGTGGCTGACAGTCTCGACATCCGGTGAGTGTCGGCGGGGATCGGTGATCCGTAGTTGCTCCGTCAAATGATACTCTCATCATGTGAATCGATGGTGAGATCGCCCCTCTTGAGTCTGTTCGTCAGGTCATCCCTGATAACCGCTACCCTGGTCGGTGCCCTGAGTTGCCGGTTAATGGGGGCCGGGGAGGAGAGGGGCGCGGACGAAATCATGAAGGCGGCCTGGGAAAGTGCGGCCACCTTTTTCCCGAATGAATCGCTGCTGGGGTTTGGGGAACTGGGCGGTGGACTTGAGGAGGGTCCGCGGGAGGCCCGTTTCGGCTATGCGGTCGCTCTGCTCTCGGCCAATCCCGCAACCAGGGAACAACTCGATCTGGCGGAGAGCATCTTCCTTTCGCTGGCCGAGTCCGGGGACGATGAGTTGGGTCTGGGATCCCGATTCCTCCTGGGGCGGATCCACCAGATCTATCGAAGTCCGATGGAGCCGGAAGAGGCCGCCCGTCATTTTCAGCTCCTGATCGACGAACATCCGGAATCGCGCTGGGCGCAGATGAGTCTGGTCAAGCTGGGTCTGCTCATCGTCTACTCCCTTCCCGATGCCGGGGCACCGGCCGAAAGGTTGGCGGCCGCCGGTGAGCTTCTGGCCAAGGCGACAGGAAGAGATGCCAGACGGGACCTTCATCTGCTCATGGCGAGCGCTCACTTTCATTACAAACTCGAGGATACCGGAGCGCTCCCCCACCTTGTCGCCGCGGAGGAAGAGGGTGTCCTGGATATCGGGTCACGAGCGGATGTCCTGGTGCGGATCGGCGAGCTTTATGTCCTTGCCGGGCAACCGGGAAACGCGGTGCCCTATTACCGGCGTTTCGTGTCGGAATACTACGGCGATCAACGTCGTTACGCGGTGCAGAAGAAGATTGAGGCAATCACCGGCGAGGAGGAGACGGACTGATGAAATCTGGAGGACAGAGGCAGATTGTCGGAATTCTGGTGGTGATCGCCGTCTATGTCGCGGCAGTGCTCTGGGTGTTTTTTCGCAAGGCGGTGGATGTGGTGGATGATCGGGTGACCATCCGGCTGACCCACTGGCAGATCGAGAGCAATATACCGGAGGCCGTGCAGGCCCAGCTGGACCGTTACGAGGAGCTCAATCCCGGAGTCAGGGTTGAGCAGAACCTCGTGCCCGGACGGGTTTACCAACTCTGGCTGCGGGCCAATCTGACCGGGGGGGTCGCAACTGATATCGTCGAATTCGGAACCTGGCTTCCCGGGATGAAGGATATCATTCCGCGGTATTTCCAGCCGGTGACCCGTTACGTTGATCTTCCCAATCCCTACAACGTGGGCACGGTGATGGAAGGCGTGCCGTGGCGGAAAACATTCCGCGACGGCATGCGAGGCTCGCAGGGCTTTCATCCGGACCTGAATCACTACTATGCGCCGACCCTCTGCATGGTGAGCATCCGCATGTTCTACAACAAGGACCTGCTGAAGGAGGTGACGGGATACGATCGGCCGCCGTCGGACTACCGCGAGTTTCTCGAGATGGGAGAGACCATCAACCGGGTCAGCCGGGAAACCGGTCGGGCGCTTGTTCCCATCGCCGGGGGGCAGCTTAATTCCAAGTGGATCATGGACTACATGTTCGGCCGGTTGATGATGCCGTTTCTCTACACGCTCGACCGGGATCACAAGCTCAAGCTCCTGCTGCACGACCTCGCGTTCGGCTACCTGAACGGAAAGTGGTCGCATGATTCCCCGGATCTCCAGGCCGGCCTGCAGATGGTCCGGGAACTCGGCGGGATGATGCGCCCGGGCTTCCTTCAACTTTCCCGCGATGATGCGACCCAGCAGTTCATCCGGGGTGAGGCGCTCATGATCGGGACAGGGACCTGGGATGCCCCGAGCATCCGTGAACTTGCGCCCTTTGAAGTGGGGATCGTCCGGATGCCTTTCCCTGACAAAGACGATCCGGTCTACGGAAAATACGTCATCGGTCCGGTTGGCGATGGTGGCGTTAGCACCGGGTTTTCACTTTATGTGAACAAGGCGACGCCCCATATGGCGGAGACGATGGATCTGCTGCATTTCATGACCAGCGTGGAAGGCAACCGCATCTTCAGCGAGGTCTCAGGATGGTATCCCTCCATCATCGGGGTCGAGTCGAATGATCCCGAGCCGGAATTTGCGCCGTTTTACGAAGGCTACACGACCGGGGGCAGCCTGATCACGGTGTCCGGGCCTGAGGCGACCCGCCTCTGGGACACGAATTCCCATCTTCTTTTTGGGACCTATGGTTCGACGGAAAGACTTGCGGGAGCCTTTCGAGACATCTTCGCCCAGGCAATCAAGACCGACATGGGCAATGAATTGCGGCAGGCTGTGCAACAGTTGCGCCGCCTGGAGCCGGCCATCATCGCGCAGATGGCGCTCGAGGGGTTTCCAGAAGCCGATTCATCCGACGAGTTATCGGCAAGCCGGCAACTGCTGGCGGGACAGCATCCCTACGAAGTGCAGACCCTCGAATTGCGCAATGACCTGATCAACGTGGGCGTTGTCCCCTACTTCTAATAGGGAGCGTCAGACGGAAGGTCTGATCACGTGCGGTGAGCGGCCATCCCGCAGGTTTCATCCCACCCTCAATCTTCATAGCCCGCGGATCTCCTGTTGCGGCCCGAACGTAATTCGCTCCGCCGAAGGGGAGCGGGGCAGGGCGGGCATGCGAAGCATCTTGCCGGTCAGGGCAACGAGAAAGCCGGCGCCGTCGGCGACTTCGAATCCACGCACCGTGATACGGAAGCCGCGCGGCCGACCGAGCAGTCTGGGATCGTCTGAGAGGGACATCTGAGTCTTGGCCATGCAGATGGGCAGCTGATCAAAACCGTGGTCACCAAAGTTCGCCATCTGAGCCCGGGCCTCATCGGTAAAGTCGACGCCATCGGCTCCGTAAATGCGGGTGGCGATCGTCCGGATTTTCGTTTCAACGGAATCGCTCAACCCATAGACCGGACGGTGAGGGGGCGTGCTGATCCCGGTGGCATGGACAACCGCCTGGGCCAGTTCCTCGCCGCCCGGACCGCCCTTCGCAAAGATGTCGGCCACGGCGACCGGGATGCCGGCCTCCTGGCAATACCGGATGACAATCTGCTCTTCTTCCGAAGAATCACCTTCGAACCGATTGAGGGCGACGACTACCGGGCGCGAAAAGGCGGCGATGGCGTCGAGATGAGCCTGGAGGTTGGGCAGGCCACGACTGACGGCCTCCGCGTCGGGTCGGGTGATTTCGGCAAGGGGTTGGCCGCCGTGCATTTTGAGGGCGCGCACGGTCGCAACGAGAACGACAAGGTCGGGCGACAGGTTGCCCTGAAGACACTTGATATGATGAAACTTCTCACCACCGAGATCGAAGGCGAAACCGGCTTCCGTCACTGCGTAGTCGGCATGGCCCAGGGCCATTCGGGTGGCGAGGAGGGAATTGCACCCGTGTGCGATATTGGCGAAGGGGCCGCCATGAACAAAGGCGGGCACGCCCTCGTCGGATTGAACGAGGTTCGGCTGGAGGGCGTTCCGAAGCACGGCGAGGAGCGCATCGGTCACTCCGAACGAATCGGCTCGAACCGGTTGGCCGTCCACGGCAAAACCCACCACCATCCGTTTCAAACGATCCCGCAGGTCATCATAGGATTGGGCCAGGCAGAGGATCGCCATGATCTCGCTGGCGGCGGTGATATCGAAACCGGAGTCGCGTTCCGCCTTCTCGTCGCCGATGCCGATCCGGATGTTTCGCAGGGAGCGGTCGTTCATGTCCATGACCCGCTTCCAGGTGACTCCTGAGGCGCTCATGGGTGCGGTTCCGAAGTGGAGGCGGTTGTCGATGGTTGCGGCCATCAGATTATGGGCCGAGGTGACCGCATGGAAATCTCCGGTAAAGTGGAGATTGATGTCATCGGCCGGCGTGAGACAACTGCGCCCGCCGCCGGTCGCCCCGCCTTTTCGCCCGAAAATAGGTCCCATCGATGGCTCCCGCAGGGCAAGGGCGGCGCGTTTGCCGATATGCTGCAGGGCTTGAGCCAGCCCGATAGACATGGTGGTCTTTCCTTCGCCGGGTGGGGTCGGGGTGATGGCGGAGACGAGGATCAGCTTGCCCTGGCGGGGTGGATTCCGGAGGGCGTTGAGATCGACCTTCGCCTTGAGGTTTCCGTAGTAGGCGACATGAGCCGGATCGAGTTCCAGACGGGAAACGATTCTGGGGAGGGAAGAGGGGTGCGACTCAGAAAGGCTCACAATCCAACCATACGGATACATCTTCCCGGAGACAAACCGTTGACTTCGATAGAAGTGTCGAATCGGTCGCAACCGTTCGGGATGGATACGGACTCCCTGCCGCCCCGGCCCTACCCATCGTATTGGGCGAGCTCGAAGAGAATGCCTTCGGGTCCCCGGCCATAGACAATGCGCTTTCCGGTCTTCGGGTAGGTGTGAATGCCGCTGAGAAAGACGATCCCCAATGAGGACAGGCGGTCCACTTCCGCTTCGATATCGGTGACCGAAAAGGCAATATGGCGGTAGCCGATCCGGTTGGCGGATTCACCGACTCCTTCCTCCGGCGGCGCCGGACGGTGGTAACGGATCAGTTCAATCCGGACCGGTGAGTCGTCCGCGACCAGTTGGGCGTAGTGAGCCTCGACCCGGTCCAATCCGACCACCCGGGAAATCCATTCTCCCTGGAGGTCCGCTTCATCGGCGACGGTGTATCCGAAGTGTCGGAAGAAGCCCTTGGCTGCCTCGATGTCGCGGACAACGATATTGATGTGATCAAGTTTCATAGCTGGATGGCTTGTCCGTAAATGGGTTTGAGCGGCGGCTGCCCGCGCAGACCGATCATATAGGCGATGATCCCGATGGAGGAGAGGGTCGCCATGATCTGGTACATGGCGATATAGCCACTGTGTTCCGCCAGATATCCGGTGACGATGGCGCCGACAAAGACGCCGGCCATCCGGGTCGTGCTCAGGAGAGCCTGGGCCATCGCGCGGTTCTCATTGGAAACGTTCCTCGCGATGTAGAGAATGCTGGCCACATCGTAGCCGGCGAAGGTGAAGAGATGAAGCGGCTGGGCGAGAAACAACCACCAGTAGTCGGGGGCAAGTGAATACACGACCAGGCGGATCGGGTGGGCGGCGAAGGCCAGCCAGAGCACCCGCCGAACCCCGAATCGATCGACGACCCATCCCATCAGGGGCAGGGCGAGCACGGCGATGATCCCGTTGGAACCGGCGAGAAACCCGATAAGCACCCGGTCGGCACCCATCGTCCGGGCATAGACCGCGAGGAATCCGAACATGGCCGGCAGGGCAAGGCCGATGCAGAAGTTGGCCATGAGAAATGTGACGAGGGGCCGACTCCACTTGATCGGAACGTTTTCCCGCCGGGTCCTTCCCGTCACCCGGGCGGGCCTGTCACGAGCGATCAGGAGAGCCGCCACAAGAAGCAGGCCCGAGGCCAACCAGAAGACTCCCCGGGTGGCGTCAACCATGAGGGGGAGCCCGAGGGTGCCCAGGATGAAGCCGGCGGATCCGAACTGACGATAACGGGCATAGCGGCGTCCCGGATTGGAGGGGCCGAGACGGGCGACGGCCAATGCCGGCATCAGGGCGAAGGCCATCGGAATGGTGAGACCGCGAAAGGCGGCGTTCAGCGAGAAGCCCAAGGCCGTCTGGCAGAACGGCAGCAGGCCCAGGCCGATCGCCGCGAAGACGAAGCCGATCGATATCAGTCGTTCTTCCGGGATACCCCGGTCGGCCAGACGGGCCCAGAACAGCCCCGACACGGTGATCAGGGCCGTCCCGAGGCCGATAACCAAACCGATGGTGGTCTCGCCGAGCCCCTGTTCCTTCATGAAGACACCCTCGAAGGTGGCGAGGATGCCGATGGCAACGAATTGCCCGAAACAGGCTCCGCGCAAACGCCAGATCGAAGGGGATTCCATGGATGCCATCTGGATAGAGGGAAATCCGCCGAAGATCGAGGACTGAAATCGAGCCAAACCCGGCAACCGCACAGGGTCTTGTGCGGAGCGCGGTTTGGGGTCGCTCAGGTCGATTGCGCGGTTACGCGCCAGGTTCGTATCAGGCCGACGGGAACTAGATGTTTCCCCGTCTCGCTTCCAGTTCGCCGCGAATGCGGGCAGCCTTGTCCTCGGTGATGCTGTACTTCCCCAGTATCCATATACCGAAGACCAGGGCCACTGCCGGAATGATGGCCATGAACAACTTCATTCTCATGAACACCTCGACCTGGTTGGTCGATGCGGCGACATCAAAACCGGTCAGCTCCAGCAATACACCGGAAACGCCGAACCCCAGGGTGAAGGAGAGTTTGACGACATTGGAGAAGATCGAAGCAAAACTCCCCTCCCGTCGGTTGCCCGTATTCAGCTCATCCTCATCTCCGATATCAGCGATCATCGATCCGACCAGAAGCCAGGTTCCCTGGCCTCCGAAGCCCATGAGGAACGAGTTGATCAACATGAGGGCCGGCATGCCCGGGATGAAGATGAAGTAATTGGACGCCCCTCCGATCAGCTGAACGATGAGCGCCACTTTCAGGGCGGTGATTTTCCCCTTGGCTTTGGAAAACGTGGAGAAGAACACGATGGCCAGATAGACGGAGAGATAGTAGGCGGTGGAGCCGTAGCCGGTCCAGATCGAGGAGGCCGTCTGGTCGCCGTCGAGCACGTAATAGGTGCCGATGAAGACATTGAAGCTCTGGGTCAGGCTGGTGCCTCCGGCAAAGAGCACCGTCATCAGGACCATGACCAGGAAGTCCCGGTTGCTCAGGGTCAGTCTGAGGTCCCTCCAGAGGCTGTTCCGCTTGTGGTCCTTGACCAGATTGGTCTCACTGAAGCGTTCCTTGACGAAGAGGGCGGGCAGGACGCCGATGAGGATCATGACGATGCCGCATCCCAGGGCAAACCAGCGCATGCCGTGCAGGGTATCGGCGACACCGTTCAGATGAAAGACATCCATCTGGGTGATCGCCCAAACCCAGCCTCCCAACATGCCGAACGTCGTCTGAAAGAGGGAGCGGAATGAATTGATGTTGGTGCGTTCATGGTAGTCGGGCGTGAGCTCCATGAACATGCTGTGATAGGGCATGGCCCAGATGGTCAGGCTGGTGTAGAGGCACAGCCCCATCGGGATCATGAAGGCGATGATCTGGGCATGGGTGGCGTCCCGGGGGAACATCCAGAGCAGAGGAAAAAAGACTCCCAGGAGGATTGCGCCGACGAAGATATAGGGCCGCCGCCGGCCCCATCTCGACTTCGTGTTGTCCGAGATCCAGCCCATGAGCGGATCGGTCATCGCATCCCAAAGTCGGAAGCCCATGAAGAGCATGCTGACAATCCAGGGCTTGATGCCGAACTGGATCGTAAGGATCGGCGAAGCAATACCGAGTGGTATCCAGACTGCCCAGATGTCAGCCGGGGCGGCCAGACTGTAGGCGATTTTGCGCCAGAACGGCAGAACGTAGGTGGGTTTCTTCTCGATTAGGGTCCGTATGGCTTTGAACATGGAAGGCACATTCGTTGATTGTGGGTAAGGCGGAAGTCTTGGACGAAATCCAGAAAAGTCCATCGCTTGATTAGGTCCGATGTCATCTTGCCATGCCCCGGATGATCCTGTTGCCCGGATGAGGGTCAAATTGACTCTTGATCGTTGACTCCCCCTCGGCCCGAGACGGATCCTCGAATCCCCAAGGTGGTGCTCGGAGGTTCCCCGGGCCCGCAGACTTCAACCCTCCTTGACGCGGCAGGACGATCGCTCCGCCTCAGGACGCAGCATTTCTCCTAATCCACTTCAGAGGCCGACAGCCATGGCGAGTCGTTCCGCGATCCAGACGGCGTCGCGTTTCTCCCGAATGCCGCCGCCGGCGTGGAATTTGTGACCGGCGTGATCCTCGACCACGACTTTGTAGAATTGGGTCGAACCGGAGCGCATGCCGGGTTGGGCGGTGACCGCCCGGACAGAGCCCGGCGGCAGGGATCGCGTCACGGTTGGAAGGATGAGACGGTGCCGGATGGTCAGGTGGCGGTCTTCCGTCGTCACTCGGACACCGTAAAAGAGAGCGGAGAGTACTCCGGCCAGAAGTATCAGGTTGAAGGCTCCCCACATGAAGGGGAATAGCCGGGGCATATCGACCTGCAGGAGAAAGTAGAGGATGCCGGTCCAGACAGCCGTGAAGACGATCAGCCCGAAGGTGGACCCATTATTTCGACCGGGCAGGAAGTCGATGGACACGCCGACTGCGGTTTCGCGGATGCGAACGCCTTTCATCACAGGTTCACTACCGACATCGGGCGAGGCTTGGAACTCTGCCAGAGGGTCGGTCACCCTTTCCTTCGGAACGGTGTCACGGGATCGAAAGACCGGCACCTCGAAAGTCTCGGCGTAGTCGACTCCCGGCAGGTCGGCATGAGCTTTCAACCGCCAAACAATGGCAGGATTTCCGTCAAGGGACTCCGGTTGATCGTCGGGCAGGGGGAAGAAGACGGGCAGGCTCAACCCCGCGTTGGACAGGGCGATGGCGCGGTGGGGAACAACCCTCGTCTCCTCCCAGAGCAGGTCCTCCCGGGTGCTCCGGTTCTTTCCGCTTCCGGTGGTGGTTCGTCGGACACAGGTGAGTTTGAGCCTGATTTCCTGGATGGTCACCATGACACACGGGATCTCCAGGCGGGCCTGAAAGTGTTGCCCGAGGCAGCCTGGCAGGGTTTCCAGGTGGAGCACGGATTGGCCGAACCTCCGCCATTGAAGGGTCAGGCGGATTGCGGCGGCGAGCAGGCCGATCCCCACGAGGGGAAAGAGCAGGGCGATGAGGACGGCCTTGTTTCCCTTTTCCCATTCCTGGCGGAAGACGAAGAAGATCGGGGAGGAAACCCCGTTCCAGAAAATCGCAAAAAGCCACATGGCGATGACCGAGGCGCGCCGGTTCGAGCGTGCCGTCCCTGCCGCCCAGTCCTTGCGCCAGAGCCAGGGGGCCGACGGGTTGGCAGCCGCGACCTCGGCGTCTCGTCGCGACTTGCGAAATCCATGGAGGACCAGGGCAAGGAAACCCGAAGCGACGGTGAGGAAGACAATCGCGACTCCGGACATGGGCCAACCTTCGCCGGGTTCGCCCTGCACCACCTTCCGCAGACCGAGGACAAGGAAGGCGGCCCCGACCACAAAAAACGGTGTGAGGAAGACGCAGACGACGATGAGACCACCTCTGCTGGTGGATGGTTTTCCCGTCCGGTTGCTTCGGCCGAATGAGGTGGAGGGGTTCCAGGCGGACATGGGTTTCCTTTGTTTTCGGAGGATCTGTGTCCAGCTGAAGCTTGATCAGGAGAACGGATCGAGTCCATCCCGGTTTCTCGAACGATTTCATCCGGCCGGCCGACCGCGGGGGGATTCGGGGCCAAAGACCGGTCTTGTATCCATGGAGCGGAACGGCTCTGATGGCTTCGTGCCCCGTCCGTTTTCCGAGGAAACCTCATTATGATACAAATCGCCGAAGTCTTCCAGCCGATTCCGGGTCCGCTCATGCGCATGATCAAGCAATGCGGTATCCATCACGCGGTCGGAGGGATCGATTTTCGCCCGATCGCCGGTGCGCCGGCCGAGGACCAGCCGGTCAGCCTGAAATCGCTCCTCAAGGTGAAGGCGGCTTATGAGGAAGCCGGCTTCTCGCTCGATGTGATAGAGAGCCGGCCCCCGCTGGAACTGGCCAAGCTGGGTCTGCCGGGACGGGACGAACAGATCGAGTACACCTGTGAGTTGATCCGCAACATGGGCCGGGCGGGCATCCCGGTCTGGTGCTACGAATGGATGACGTTCTACAACTGGGTGCGGACCGGGACGGGAATCGAGGGGCGGGGTGGGGCCAAGGTGACGGGTTTCAATCTGCAGGATCTGGAGAAGATCCCCCGGCCGGATTGTGGGCCCGTCTCTGAGGAGCGCCTGTGGGAAACGCTTCGCTATTTCCTGGAAAGAGTCGTGCCGGTGGCCGAGAAGGCTGGGGTCAGGCTGGCCATGCATCCGGATGATCCGCCCCTTTCCCCCATCCACGGGGTGGGTCGCATCATGCGGTCGATCGAGAATTTCCAGCGTCTCCTCGACCTGGTTCCCAGTCCGGTCAACGGCATCACCCTCTGCCAGGGGAATTTTGCGCTGATGACCGACGATCTGCCCTCGGTCATCCGGGAATTCGGCCGGCAGAAGAAGATCTTCTTCGTCCACCTGCGTGATGTCCGGGGAACGCCCGACAACTTCGTGGAAACCTTTCATGATGAAGGGAAGACCGACATGCTGGCCTGCATGAGGGCCTACCGCGACATCGGCTTTGACGGAGTCCTGCGGCCCGACCATGTTCCCACCATGGAAGGCGACAGGAATGACGAGCCGGGTTACTCCTCCATCGGCCGGCTCTTTGCCATCGGCTATATCCGGGGACTGCAGGAAGCGGTCTACGCGGACTGAACCGTATTCGGGATCAGTCCTGAATGGCAATAACAAGGGGTATCCAAGAGGGATCACAAGATGTAGTCTCGGCAGTCTCTTGCCGCGTATCCACGTTGAAACGCCCCAAGAGACTGGGGCGACTACAACTGGCAATCGCACGAACAAGAAATACCAGTTCTGTGTCGAAGAAACGGCTTAACTGAGTGCCATTCGGGATCAGTCTCTCAACTCCACAACCGGTCATGGGACCATTCATTGTCCCACTCATCGGTCGGCTCCCAGAGACCGGGGGCTTCGGGATTGATGTGCTCGCGGATGACGTCGTCGTTCAGGGATTCGATCCCGAGGCCCGGTTTGTCGGACAATTCAATGAAACCGTTCTTCACGATCGGTCCGGAAGGTCCGGTCACGAGGTCGTCCCACCAGGGGATGTCGGCCGAATGGTATTCGAGGCCGATGAAATTCTCGGTCGCGGCGGCGCTGTGGGCGGCGGCCAGGCAGCCGATCGGACTTTCCGCCATATGCACGGCCATGGCGATTCCGTGATCCTGGGCGAGATCGCCGAGCTTTTTCATTTCGAGTACGCCGCCGACCGTGAGAACATCGGGATGAACGACTGAGATGGCCCTGGCTTCGAGGAGGGGGAGGAAGGCCTCCTTCAAGTAGATATCCTCTCCGGTGCAGATGGGGATGGTGGTGGCCTGGGCGAGTCGTCGGTATTGTTCCGTGTATTGCCAGGGCACCAGGTCCTCGATCCAGGCCGGGGTGAATTTCTCAAGGCGCCGGGCCAGCTTGATCCCGTCCTCGACCGGAATGTGTCCACAGTGGTCGATGGCCAGGGGAACCTCATCGCCGATGGCGGACCTCACCTCCGCGACAAAAGCCTCCAGATGATCCAGTCCTTTCTCGGTGACATGGATGCCGGTAAATGGATGGGGGATATTGTAATTGTCGTAGGAACGATTGCGGATACGTCGTTTTTCGTGGGGATCTGCGGCCTCGTTTCCCGGCTTCTCAATCCAGCCCCGGATGATGGGATTGTCGCGTCCGTCCGGCGCGTTGAGAGCGCCCGGGATGTCCTTGAGCAGGTTGATGCCGACGTCCATCTTCAGGAAGGTGAATCCCATCTCCATCCGTCGTCGGAGAGCAGCGCCCATGGTGGCACCGTTCAGCCGACCTCGGACATCTGTATCGCAATAGGTGCGGATACGATCGCGGAACTTTCCCCCGAGCATCTGGTAGAGGGGAACACCGTAGGCTTTGGCTGCCAGGTCCCACAGGGCCACTTCCACCCCGGAGACACCGCCACCCTGTCTGGCATGCCCTCCGAACTGCTTGATCCGGCGAAAGAGGCGATCGACATCACAGGGGTTCTCCCCGAGCAGCCGGCTCTTGAGCATGAGGGCGTAGGTCTTGCTGGATATGTCCCGAACCTCACCATAACCGACCAATCCCTGGTTGGTGTACAGTTTGAGCAGGATGCAACGCATCGGCGCGCCGACAATCTCGGCGAACCGCATGTCCGTGATTCGCAGATCGGACGGCCTTGAGGCCGTCTTCACGTGGTCGAGTGCAGAGCCCGGGTCGTCGGCTTTCATGGAGGCTGTCTCCTAGAGACGGGTCTCCTCGCTGCGGTTGCGGCGCTCGAGGTCGGTTTCCTTCGACCAGTCGATCTTCTCCAGGTCCTCAAGTTTGTGCGTCTTGCGCCACTCGGCGAAATCCTCGTCCACGTCCGGCGTCCATTTGGAATCCATCTGGTGGGAGGTGTATTTCTTTTCGGTCAACCTCTGCAGGCCGAAGATGTCCCGCAGACGGGTGCGTTCGGAATCTTCGACAACCTCCTGAGCCAGGTGGGGCGGTATGAAGGTGATCCCACTGTAGGTGCCCAGGACAACATCGCCGGGCATGCAGATGGCGCCGCCGATCTGGCAGGGGGTATTCATCCCGATCATGGTCGTGTCGCGGATCGGGGTGGGATCCATCCCACGGCAGAAAGTGACGAGATTCTTGATCTTGAGCATCTGCTGGGCGTCGCGGATGCCGCCGTGGATGACCTGCCCCCGTTTGGTCCGGGTCGCGATGGCGGTGGCCAGGTTGCCACCGGAGAAGGTGCCTTCCCAGACTTTGCCGAAGAGGTTGATCACGATGCAGTCATCCTCCCTGAGGGTCTCGATGACCCAGGAATTCATCTCGCCGATCCGGCCCTCCTTTTCATGCCCGTGCTTCATGAGGGCTTCGTGGAGGTCGGGGCGACGGGGGACGAAGGTGGCGGTGACGGCCCGGCCAACCAGGATCCTGCCCGGGTTCAGCTGGACCCAGCCGCCCTCGAAGTTGTACTTGTAGCCCCGGTTCCAGAGGACTGCCCAAGCCTCCTCGGTGGTGACCTTTTCCATCCGGCGGATGATGTCATCGGGCACTTTGGGACGGCCGTCCTCAAACCGTTCGCCGGTCCAGTCGGGCGTCATCTGGATGATATCTTCAGGGTTTCCGAATTTCATGGGTCGGGGTTGGTTTTTTTCCTGGGGTCGGGCCGGGCAGATGTAACTGACCGGTTACCGGGTCGCTGAGGATTCAATCTGGGAGGGGGAGACCTCGGGGCAATGGAAATCGCCGGCCGGGCCGGGCGAATCCGTTGGATCTATAGAACGGACAGGCGGGCGCCTCCGGTGCCGGAATGGCCGGCTCGTCGCCGGCACCAATCCGCAGTCTTGCCCTAGAGCCAGCGCTTTCGCCGGAAATACCAGAGCATGCCCAGAGTGATCAGGCCCATGGCGACAAGAAATGCCGGGTAAGCCCAGCGGACCTTCAATTCGGGCATGTAGTCGAAGTTCATGCCGTAGACCGCGGCGAAGAAGGACAGGGGGATGAAGATCGTGGCGATGATCGTCAGGACTTTCATCACTTCGTTCATCCGATTGCTGACCGTCGAGATGTAGAGGTCGTTGGTTCCCGAAAGAAGATCGCGGAACGTCTCGATGATATCGATGATCTGAACAGCATGGTCGTAGACGTCGCGCAGGAAGACCTGGGTCTGGCTCTCGATCAACTCGGACTCGTTGCGGTAGAGGGATCCGAGGACCTCGCGGAGCGGCCAGACCGCCTTTCGCAGGACGAGCACCTCCCGCTTCATGGCATGGATGCGGTGCATGACCTCGGCACTCGGGTCGGTTACGACCAGTTCCTCGAGTTCCTCGATCTCATCACCGATCTCCTCGAGAATCTTGAAGTAGCCGTCCACCACGGCGTCGATGATGGCGTAAGCCAGGTAATCGGATCCCTTGTGACGGATCCGTCCTTTGGCCAATCGGATCCGCGTGCGAATCGGATCGAGGACATCCCACGGTTTTTCCTGAAACGACAGGACGTAGGTCTTCCCCACGACCAGACTCATCTGGTCGATCTCGACCCGCTTGGAAGTCCGATCGAAGGAGAGGATTTTCAGGACAATGAACAGACTGGCGTCGTAATCCTCCAGCTTCGGGCGCTCCGTCGGACTGACGATGTCCTCAAGCATAAGGGGGTGGAGTTCGAGCGCCTTGCCGATCGCCTCGATCTGAGCCATGTCGTGCAGACCCGCGATATCGATCCAGGTGATCGAAGGGGTCCTGGCAAACGGGAAACAATCCTCCGCCGAGGCGATTTCACCTTCGTTCAGCTCATTTTCATCATAATCGAGGTAACGGGTGATCACCTTTTCGGTTTTCCGTTCCCCGGTATGCATGAGGGTTCCGGGAGCGGTCCCCGCTTTCTTCCGAACGCGATTGACCACCCGCCCCATGATCCCGACCGGTTTCGGGGCAGGTTTCTCTTTCCGGCTGAATCTCAGCTTTTTCATCATGGGATGGATTGCAGCAGGCTCTGCATGCGCGCTAAAGGGCCTTGATTGCAGCGGTCAGGATCTCACAGGCCCGGTCAATGGCCGAACCTTCATGGGCGGTGCTGATGAAGCAGGTCTCGAAGGCGGAGGGCGGCAGGTAAACCCCGTTCTTGAGGCAGTGATGGAAGACGGTCCTGAAATGGGCCGTGTCTGAAGCGGTGGCATCGGCATAGTTCCGAACCCTCTGCGTCGCAAAATAGAATGAGAACATGGAGCCGGTCTGGGGCACCTGGAGGGGCAGCCCCTTTTCCCTCGCGGCGCCGGAAATGGCCGCCTGGATACGACGGCCGAGATCCTCGAGTCTCGGGTAGGGGTTGGCGGAAATGAGCAGATCAAGTGAGGCGATTCCGGCAGCCATGGCGAGGGGATTGCCGCTGAGAGTGCCGGCCTGATAGACGGGGCCGAGCGGGGCCAGCTTGTCCATGATCTCCGCCTTGCCGCCGAGGGCGCCGACCGGGAGACCGCCGCCGATGATCTTTCCAAGGGTGGTCAGATCGGGGCGAACTCCCGTTTTCTCCTGCACGCCACCCGGAGCCACGCGGAAACCGGTCATGACCTCGTCAAAGATCAGAACGGTGCCATGGCGGGTGCAGACTTCGCGCAGATGCTCGAGGAACCCGGGATCCGGCAGGATAAGGCCGACATTGGCAGGGTAGGGCTCGAGGATGACGCAGGCGAGGGTGTCACCGTGGGCGGCGAAGGCCTCATCGATGGCAGCGGTATCGTTGAAGGGCAGGACGATCGTCTCTTGCGCGAAGGAAGCCGGGATTCCCGCGCTGTCCGGGTTGCCGAGGGTGAGCGCGCCCGAGCCGGCCTTGATGAGAAGCGAATCGACATGGCCATGGTAGCATCCGGAAAACTTGATGATCTTGTCCCGGCCGGTATATCCCCGGGCCAGGCGGACCGCGGACATGGTGGCCTCGGTCCCGCTATTGCACATCCGGACCTTCTCAATGGAGGGAACCATCCGGACGATTCTCTCTGCCATGGCCACCTCGAGGGGATTGGGCGTGCCGAAACTCGTCCCGTTTTCAAGGGCGGCGGCGATCGCTTCCCGGATGGCCGGATGATTGTGACCGTGGATGGCCGGGCCCCAGGTGCAGACAAAATCGATGAGCGATTGTCCATCGGCGGTCTCGAGGGTGGCCCCGTTGGCGCGGGTGACGAAGAAGGGCGCGCCGCCGACCGATCGAAACGCCCGGACAGGGGAGTTGACGCCTCCGGGCATCAGTTGCAGTGCACGTTCGAAAAGTGATTGTGAGGAGTCAGGCATGGGAGGGAAGCGAGCCGGGCTCGCGAAGATGGGAGATGGTAGATGGGGCGTCAGCTCACGTATTTCTGGACAATGGGGATGCGGCGGCCGACGCCGAAGGCGAGGGGTGTGATCTTGAGACCGGGGGCGGCCTGCTTTCGTTTGTATTCATTGAGGTCGACCTTGCGGATGATGTCGCGCACGACTTCGGGATCGAAGCCTTGGTTGACCAGATCGCGGGAGGAGAGTCCCTCTTCGACGTAACCCTGGAGGATGGCATCAAGAACCGGATAGGGTGGCAGGGAATCCTCATCCTTCTGATCCGGACGCAATTCGGCGGACGGCGGCTTTTCGATGGTCGAGGCGGGAATGATCCCCCGTTCCCGGTTCAGGTGGCGAGCCAGGTCGTAGACTTTCGTCTTGGGAAGGTCGGAGATCACCGCCAGGCCCCCGGCCATATCGCCGTAAAGGGTGCAATAACCGACCGCCAATTCGCTCTTGTTGCCGGTGGTCAGGAGGAGAGCGCCGAATTTGTTGGAGACCGCCATGAGAAGGAGGCCCCGGGCCCGGGCCTGGATATTCTCCTCGGTCGTGTCGGGAGTGCGTTCGGCAAAGAGGGCCTTCAGGGTGGACTCCGCACCGGCCACGATGGAGGTGATGGGCAGGGATTCGTAGCGGATGCCGAGATTGGCGGCGAGAATGCGGGCGTCATCCCGACTGTGCTGGCTGGAAATCTCCGAGGGCAGGCTGATCCCGATGACGTTTTCGGCGCCCAGTGCCGATGCGGCGAGAGCCGCGGTGACTGCGGAATCGATGCCGCCGCTCAATCCGATGAGGGCGCGCCTGAAGCCGCTCTTGTGGGCATAGTCGCGAAGCCCGAGGACGAGGGCATCCTCGATCTCCGCCATCTCCTCCTGTTCGAAAAGGGGGTCGATTTGTGGCACGGGGGAATCGGTATCGACCACGGCGAGGGACTCGCGGAAAGCCGGCAGGCCGGCGATGAGGTCTCCCCGGGTGTTGGCCACCAGGCTCCGTCCATCGAAGATCAATTCATCATTCCCGCCGATCGCATTACAATAGACGAGAGGCGCCCGGCAGGTTCGGGCAGAATCCCGGATCAGGCTCTGGCGCAGTCCTTCCTTGCCGTGATTCCACGGACTGGCCGAGAGATTGAGGACGAGATCCGGATTGCGGGAGGCGATCAGTGCGACCGGATCGATGGGGTAGCGTCGGCGCGGTGCGACCTGCTGAGCGGTCCAGATATCCTCGCAGATGGTCAATCCGATCCGCAGTCCATCGAATTCGAAAACGAGCGGCTCGTCCGCAGCCTGAAAATAACGATCTTCATCGAAGACGTCGTAGGTCGGGAGAAGGCATTTGCGCCCGGATTTGAGGACTTCGCCCCGATGGCAGAAAGCGGCTGCATTGAAAAAGGAGCGGCCGTCTGTCCCGGGGTTGGTTTCCACGAACCCGATGACAATTGGAACATCGCCGATGTGGGCGGCTATCTCGGCGAGTGAGGATTCATTGTCCGAAACAAAGCGCCGCTTGAAGAGGAGATCCCGGGGCGGGTAGCCGCAGACGGCCAGTTCCGGAAAAACGACCATCTCGGCACCTTCGGCGCAAAGTCGGTCGTAAGCCTTGAGAATGATCTCCCGATTTCCTTCGAGGTCACCGACCGTGGTATTGATTTGGGCCAACCCGACGCGCATGAGTGGCCTTCAGTTTTCCGCGGAAGCTGCCAGTTCCAAGCAGAAACGCACATTTGGGGCAGAGGTCCATTGATTTCGAGACAGGATTTGCCAAACGGCCAAGTCCCTGCTCAATGTCCCGGGATGTCGATGAAGGTGTTCATGGCCGTTCTGGCTATTTCTGGATTGTCAACGGGTTCTGTTCTGCGGGGTCAGGACGCGGAACCGTCCGTTCCTTTGGCCTCCGGGATGCCGGATACCGGAGTGATCAATCTGACCATGGCGGAGACGCTGAGACGGGTCGAGGAGGCGAATCTCAATGTGCTGCTGAGCAAGGAGGCGGTTCTTCAGGCTATCGAGGCGGCCAATCGGGAGCGGTCATCGATCCTGCCCCGGGTGGATCTCAATGTCCGACAGACCCGGAGCAAGTTCCTGATCAATCAGACCGGGTCTGGTCAGGAGGGCTCGTCGACGCTGAACAACTTCACCGCCAAGCTGGTCGGCAACTATACGATCATTGATCCGACGACGCGGTCGATCTACGAAGCCGCCAAGCTAGGGATCACGGTGGCCGAATACGAGTATGAGCTCGCCCTGCAGGAGGTCCTCAGCGCGACCGTTCGTTCCTATTACACCCACCAGCGCAATCTGGCGGGAATGACGCTGGTGGAGGCGAATATCGAAAGGGCCAAGGTCCTGCTCGATCTCGCGACCGACCAGGTCAATGCGGGGGTCGCCACCCAGATCGATCTGACCCGGGCCCGGGCCCAATTGGCCGGGGAAGAGCAGGCCCGGTTGCAACAGGAGACCCTGGTGGTTGAGAGCGGGCTGCAGTTGAAGCAGATCCTCAATCTGGATCCAAAGGTGGAACTGGTCCTGGCCCCCTACCGAATGGATGAAACACCTTCAGCCATTCCTCCGATGGGGGATCCGGCTCTCGCCCTGGAGAATCGCCGTGAGTATCAGCAGGCGACCCAACAGCTCGAGCAGAACAAACTTGAACAGCGTGCCTCCCGTTGGCAGCGGTTCCCGTCCGTTGATGTCTTCGGCGAATACGGCTACGGCTCATTCGATGTTTTCGATCTGGAGGGCGAGGATGCCTGGCTGGTCGGAATCTCACTCAATGTGCCTATCTTCGACGGGCTTCAGATCGAGTCGAACAAGCGGTTGGCGGACTCCCGGTTCCGGTCCCAGGAACTGGTGATCCGGAACCTGGAAAACCAGATCCGATCGGAGCTGTCCTTTGCGGTTCAGGATGCCCGCTCCCGGCTGGCCCAGATTTCGGTTGCGGAAACGAACAAGCAACTCGCCGACGAGGAACTCCACCTGGCGCGAATCCGCTTTGAGCAGGGCGTGGCCGACAACCGCGAGGTCATCGATGCCCAGAACGCCGTGGCCCGGGCCAACGACAACCTGGTCCAGGCCATCTATCTCTACAATATCGCCCGACTTGAGCTGGCACGGGTCAAGGGCGAGGTTCGGACCATTCTGACGTCTCGCTGAGCCGCGGGAATGGGCCTGTCCCCGATCATGGTTGCGGCTGACAGGCTCATCCTGGCCTCCGGTTCTCCCAGGCGCCGGGAACTTCTCGATTCGTTGGGTCTGCCCTTCGAAGTGGTGACGGCGGAGGTCGATGAGGCCGATCACCGGTTTGGCGACCCCCGCAAGCTTGTCCTGGACAATGCCCGTCTGAAGGCGGACTGGGTCAGCCGGCATTACCCGGACCGGGTGGTGCTGGGGGCGGACACGACGGTCTTCCTCGACGGGCGGATCCTGAACAAGCCGGCGGACCTCGCGGAGTCGCGTGCCATGCTGGCCCGGCTTTCGGGGCGGACCCATACTGTTTTTACCGGAATTGTCCTTCTGCGCCAGCATCCTCCGCTGGAGGATTCCATCATCGTAGCGAGCGACGTCCGGTTCCGGGTGCTCGATCAAGCCGGAATCGAGGACTATATCGCCCGGGTCAACACCCTCGACAAGGCGGGGGCCTACGCCATCCAGGAAGAAGGGGAGCGGATCGTGGAGAGCCATTCGGGATCGCTCTCCAACATCATCGGTCTGCCTTTGGAGGAAACAAAAGCGCTTTTGACCCGTCATAGATTCCTGCCATGATGGCGCCTGAGCAGATGATGTGTGGATGAAGACTTCGGAGAAACCCCGAAAAGCCCAGCCGACCCGGGCGTCTTTCCCCTTGGAGGACAGGCGTTGGCAGAGCCGGTCCATTACGGCGGGGATCATCGGGACGATTCTTTTCCATCTCCTCTTTGTCTTCAGTATTCCCCGCAGTGTCCTCCGGATCGAGGATGGGGATCGGGCGGATCGATTCCAGGAATTCGATATCGAGATCATCAGCGATCCTGAGGAGCCGGAGCCGCAGTACGTGGAGACCAATCCCCTGGCTCCGGAGAACGAGCCCGATGAAACGGCGAATTTCTCGGCACGGAACCAGCAGGCGGCCAATGAAGAATTGCCGGACGAAATAAGCCCCGACCGGACTCCGGCTACCGAGGGGGAGGAATTCCCCACGGAAAAGATCGTCAGCGGTGATCTCAATCCGCCGGTTCCGACCTTTGCTCCCCCCGAGCCCCAACAGGATCCTTCCGATCTATCGGTGCCCATGACCGTTCCCAGCAACCCGGAGCGGATTGATCCGCTCCCGGGTTTTGAAGATGACGTTATTGTTTCGGAGGAAGGCACGGGGATGACCGAAGCCGAAGAAGTGCCCAATCCCGTATTTGCCGACGAACCGGTCGAAGGGATTGAAGCCGACACCAATGAAGTCCGGCCGTTTTCGCCGCCCGCAACGGTGGCGACTCCGCGGCCGACTCCACAGCCACGACCGCGATTGCCCCGGTCTCCGCCGGGTCCGGTGCGCGACCAGCGGGCTGGGGTTTCCCAGACCGGCTCGGTTGGCTATGACGCCAAGTTCAGCCAGTTTGGCGACTATATGGAACGGGTGGTGGAAGTGGTTACGCAGCGCTGGCACGCCATGGCGGCGGCTCGCTCCTACCGCGAGACATCTTCGACCGTGATGCTCGAATTCAAATTGCGGTCGGATGGCTCCATTGCCGACCTCGACACCGTGGCGACCAACTCGAAGGCACTCGGTATTCTCCTCTGCCGTTCCGCCATCGAGCAGGGCGCGCCCTATGGGCCCTGGCCGGAGGACATGCGGCAGGTTCTCGGTGACGAACAGACGATCACCTTCACCTTTCATTACTGGTGATGGATCAGCCGGGTCTCAACTCGTCCGGCTGGCCGTTGGGCAGGGGGGTCAGGTTGGTCAAGCAGGATACGAATGGTCTCTGCGCGTTTGAGAAACCCGCCGGGATTCTCTCGCATCCCAATAAGCCGACCGATCGGAGCCGATCGCTGATGGTGGCGGATTTCGACTCGACCGAAGAGGCCTTTCTCGTTCGTGCCAAGGGAGCAATCCAGAAGGTCTGGCTGCTCAACCGTTTGGACTCGGCCACATCGGGGTTGATTCTCCTCGCGACGGATCCCGATTTGGCGGAAGTCATTCAGGGCTGCTTTCGCGACCGGAAGGTGCACAAGGTCTATCAGGCCCTGGTCTTCGGACATATGCGGACGGCCCGGGACCATTGGGTGGACCGCATGAACGTGACCGCGAACAAGGGATCGGTCAGGGCAGGGGAGGCCGGGCACCTTAAGGCTGAAACGGACGTCCGCCGTCTTCGTCTTCTGCCGGGGCCTCCCGCCCTGAGCCTGCTCGAATTGACCCCCCATACCGGGCGGACCCACCAATTGCGCTTCCAATGCGGCAAGCGTCGGCTCCCCATCGTCGGTGACCAGACCTACGGCAATTTCCAGTGGAACCGCGATTTCGCCAGGCGAACCGGCAGCAAGCGCCTCTTCCTCCATTCCAGCGCGGTCCGGGTCGATTACGAGTACAACGGACGGGGCCAGGCCTTCGAGGCATCCTCACCGCTTCCGTCGGACTTCGAACGCTTCAGCAAACAGGGTCAGGATTGAAAGGTTCCAGGATAAGCGGGATCTTCGAGGTTTCCGTTCCTGGTCCGGGTGCTGTTGATATCCATCCCATTCTTATTCGCCCTCAGTGCCTCTGTGAGAATCACTGTCTGTCTGGTTTTTTTCTCACGGAGACGCAAAGGCACGGAGTTGATCATGGATCTTGCACCACCTGGTCCGGGCGCTGTTGATTTCCATCCCATTCTCATTCGCCCTCAGTGCCTCTGTGCCTCTGTGAGAATCTCTCTCTGTCGGATTCATTTCTCACGGAGACGCAAAGGCACGGAGTTGATCATGGATCTTGCACCACCTGGTCCGGGCGCTGTTGATTTCCATCCCATTCTCATTCGCCCTCAGTGCCTCCGTGCCTCTGTGAGAATCTCTCTCTGTCGGATTCTTTTCTCACGGAGACGCAAAGGCACGGAGCGGATCATCGAGGTATCCGTTCCTCCGTGAGAGTTTCTCTTCCTTTCGAGCACCTATTATTCCCTGCTGTTGCGACAATTTCGCTTTGTCTCCAGGCTTCTCGTTCATGTCATTCTGGTCCTCACTGTCGGCGCGGTTCTATGATGCGACCATGCGGGGTCTGGAGCGGTCTTGTCTTGCCCAGTGGCGGCCGGAGTTGATCGGGGACCTGCGAGGAGAGGTACTGGAGATCGGCAGCGGGACGGGGGCCAATCTGGCTTACTATTCCGATAAGGTATCACGTCTTGTCCTGGCGGAACCGGATCGCTTCATGCGCAAGCAGCTTCTCCGGAAGGTGGATCGTCTGGGGCGCGGATCGTTTTCGGTCGTGGATTGCGTTGCAGAATCGATGCCGTTTGAAACCGGGACGTTTGATGTGGTGGTTGCGACGCTGGTGCTTTGTTCGGTCCGCTCGCAGAAGGCGGCGCTGGCTGAGATCCGGCGATTGCTCAAGCCGGGCGGATCGCTGGTCTTTCTGGAACATGTGACGGCTGGTGAGCCTCATCGATTGGCTCGATGGCAGCGATGGATTCAGCCCGTCTGGGTTCAGGTCTGTGGCAACTGCCATCTGACCCGCGACACAGAGAAAGCGATTCTGGACTCGGGCTTCGAATTCGTTCAGATTGATCGCGGCCGACTGCGGGGTGCGCCGGCCATCGTGTCACCGATGATCAAGGGTAAAGCGAGGAGAGGATCATGAGGAATTCGAGAGAATCGAGAGGGGAACGGTCCGAAGAGAAGCGGGGAAACACTCTTGCCATGGCGATCGCGGTCGGCTCCGGGCTGGGTGTGGTGCTGGGCGCGGTCTTGGGTTCAGCGATGGGCAATCCCGCCCTCGGAGTTGCCCTGGGTATTCCGATCGGACTGGGCCTGGGCGTGGCGGCCGGGTCGCTCTGGGGTGCTCGAAAGTGACCTCGATTGCGTATGACGAAGATTGACCTGAAGAAGGAGTTGAAGGCCTTTTATTCGGCTTCCGCTAGGGAGCCTGCGGTTGTCGAGGTGCCGACCTTCAATTTCCTGATGGTGGACGGCGCGGGAGACCCGAATTCCTCCGGATCCTTTGCCGAGGCCGTGGAGGCCTTGTACTCCGTTTCCTACGCGCTAAAGTTCAGGCAGAAGAAAGGTCCCCGACAGATCGACTATGGGGTCATGCCTCTGGAGGGGCTCTGGTGGTCCGAGGACATGTCTGACTTTGTGACCGGAAACAAGGATGGCTGGCTCTGGACGTTGATGCTCATGCAGCCGTCCTTTATCGACGCTGCGGAAATCGATGAAGCGATCGCGATGGTTCGGGCAAAGAAGAAGCTGCCGGGGGTCGAGCGCCTCCGGTTTGGAGCTTTCACGGAGGGCCGGTGTGCCCAGATTTTGCATATCGGTCCGTTCGCCGAGGAAGGACCCACCGTCGAGCGGTTGCATGCGTTCATCGATTGTCAATCCGGGCGGCGCGGCAGGCACCACGAGATCTACCTGAGTGACACCCGCAAGGCGGCGCCGGAGAAATGGAAGACCATTCTCCGGCAACCGATGCTGTAGGCAACCAATCCGGGTCAGGACTGAATCGTCTTGAGCCGAGTCCTCGTCGATGAACTGGGATTTCTCTCACGTGTGCTTGTCTGGTGTAGCCGCCCCAGTCACCCGGGGCGTTCCGATCGAGACTCGCGGCAAGAGACTCCCGCGGCTACGACCCATCACATGTCCCGATTCTTCCTGATCCAGACTCCTGTCTGCCCGGTTTCCTAGAAACTCTCTTCGGCCAGTTTTACCACGCCGACGGTCAGCAGGAGATTGGCGAAGCGGCGCTGTTCGCCGGTGGCGATGACCAGTGAGGTGTTGGACGACTTGATTTTGTCGTAAAAGGCCCAGCGTTCCATTTCCGCCCAGGCCACGTCCTGGCCGAGCATCCGGCGGTAGTCATCATGGATGTCCGGATGAAAATCTCCGGGCGGACTCATGACGGTGGCGTCCTGGACGGGAATGGCGGTCAGGAGCACCTCGAGGACTTCAAGGCAACTGACCAGGCCCGGCCGGAGGTTGAGGTGCACTTTCTTTGAAAGGGGGTTGGTGCCGGTCGAGACCGGGTAGTTCCCGTCCGCGATGAGGACCTGGGAAAAGTGACCGGAGCTGGCCAGGGCTTGCAGGATTTCCGGGTGAATCAGTTGTCCTTTAATCATGTTGGTGTGCGGGATTCGGATATTCGCATGGGCCGCTCAATGGCAAACGGCATCCTCGGATTGGAACCTTGTCGCCTTGACCGTCGGCGTCAATGAGGTGAATCTGCGAAACCACACTCAAGGCTTGACGCAGTAGACGCCTGACGCGCTGGGAATTGCGGGTTTGCCCCAAGACCAATAGATGAAACCTCCACTTCAGATCGGGACCCTTCTGTTTCCGGGTTTTGAGCTCCTCGATGTTTTCGGGCCGCTTGAGATGTTCGGGCTCCTCGGGGATCGGGTTCAGCTCTCGATGCTGGCCGAAAAGGTCGGAGAGGTGAGTAGTGCGCAGGGACCTCGATCGGTGGTGGATGCGACCCTGGCGGATGCAGCCGATCTCGACGTCCTCCTGATTCCGGGCGGTCGGGGCACCCGGGTATTGGTGGAGAAACCCGGTTTCCTGGAGCAACTCCGCCAACGGAGCTGTCGCTCCCGCTATTCGGCGAGTGTCTGTACTGGCAGTGCCCTGTTGGCTCGGGCCGGACTGCTCGATGGCAAACGGGCGACCACCAACAAACTGTCGTTTGACTGGGTGCGGACCCAGGGGCCGGGTGTCACCTGGGTTCGGCAGGCCCGCTGGGTGGAGGACGGGTCCTTCTTCACTTCGTCCGGAGTTTCCGCCGGTATGGACATGACGCTCGGATTGATCAGCCATCTGTTCGACCGATCCGTCAGTCTCGAGGTGGCTCGCCACGCCGAGTATATCTGGAACGAGGACCCTTCCGCCGATCCGTTTGCAGGCGGATGACGGCGTCTGGCTGCGTGTCCTTTATTCGATCGCGATCAGCTCGACTTCAAACAGCAGGGTGGCCCGGGGAGGGATGGTCGGTCGACGGCCCCGGTCACCGTAGGCGAGGGAATAGGGGATGATGAGGAGCCGTTTCTCTCCCGGAAGCATGGACGCGAAGCCGAGATCCCAGCCCTTGATCACCTGGCCGACGCCGAGGCGGAATTTCAATGGCTGGCCTCGCTCCACGGAACTGTCGAACGGTGTGCCATCCCAGAGGGTTCCGCTGTAGTGAACAGTCAGGAAGGAGCCGGTCTTCGGAGGCTCACCCTCGCCGGGACGCAGGACAATATAGTGGAGATTGCTGTTGGCGATGGTCTGTGAGTCGGGAAAGCGCGCGGCTATCCGGGCGGCCTCAGCCAGGCCGCTGGGCATCGAGTTCTCCATGGACGGATCGGAATCGGCGGCTTCGGCCCGGTGCATGGCCAGACGCGTACATTGGCCGGCGGTGACAAGGGTGACGAGGACCGCCCCGGCGATCAGGGCGGGGAAAGCAGGTCTGATGATGGACATGATTGACATTGAAATACGCTGAAAGTTTATGCATCAGGCAACAGCTATGCGCGGTCAACCCTTAAGAGGCTGTCTCAGAAGTGCTGAATCAGTCGCTGGGATTGATTTGGGCCGTTGGGCAAGGCGGGGACGAGGTGCCCGGGCCCGTAGACCCTGGTCCTCGTTTCCAACGCCAGCCACGGTCCAAACGACACCTTTCATCACTCATGAGACATCCTCCAATGCCATCCGGATCCCATGATGGCGAGGATTCGGTGCATTTCCGCCGGCATCCACGGGCGCGCTATTATCGATTGAAGATCGAGATGGATGGGACGGCGGTGGTGACGATTCCACGGGGAGGCAGTCGGGCCGAGGCGTCGCGTTTTCTGGAAAAGCACCGGGAATGGGTCGATCTCGAGCGAGCGCGGCGGCGGGCAGAAATCAGTCAGCAGAAATGGACCCCCGGTTCCCGGGTGCTTTATCGGGGAGACTGGGTGGTATTGAGCCTCGATCGGGATTTCGGGAGACCGTTCGTCCAGTTTGGTGATCAGCGGTTTGCGGTGGCCGACCCGGACATGGATCTGCGCCGGCCGGTTTGCGCCCATCTGAGGGGACTCGCGGCGGAGGAATTGCCCGAACGACTCAAAGCGATTGCGGCGACTATGGGAATCGTTCCGAAGCGCACCGTTGTCCGGGATCAGGCGACCCGATGGGGATCGTGCTCGGTCACGGGAACGATCTCATTGAATTGGCGTCTCATCCAGACGCCCCCGGAAGTGTCGGACTACGTGATCGTGCACGAATTGACCCATCGGATCGAACTCAATCATTCGAGGCGATTCTGGAGCCGGGTGGAGGCGGTTTGCCCCGGATTTGAAATCCATGAAGCGTGGCTGAAGGAGAACGCCCGAATCCTCGGGTTGTAGCGAGAGTGGGGGCGGGGAAGAGGACAGTGCGCCTTATCGGCAGGGGTCCCCTTCTCTCAAAATCGCTCTCCCCGCAGGGCCCACCTTCGAAGAGGGATGAGAAGGACGATCGAGGTCACGATCAGCGCTGACGAGATCAGGGCGGTCGAGAATGGGGAGAGCGCCACAATGGTGGCGAATCCGATGAAGGGTGCGGCCGCCCCCCGGATGCCCGTGGCAAAGGTGTGGACGCTCATGTACTCGGCCGTTTTTCCCTCCGGGGCGAACTTCGTCACCCAGAGGCTCCACGCGATATTGGCGCCCGCCACGGCGAAGCCAAAGAGAGCACCGGCCAGGTAGAGCATCCAGATGGAGTGAGTGCTGAAGAAGAGGAGAATCGCGGCCAGGGCGGTGGCATTGAGGGCCATCCGGATGAAGAAAAAGTCATACCGATCGAAGAGGTGACCCCAGAAATGAGTGCTGAAGACACGGACGAGGGAGGGGATGACAGCGGTGGCCATTGCGATCTGGGCATTGGTGGCATTGATTCCGTAGGCGGAATTGGCCATGTATTCGATTCGCAGGGGCAGGATGATGAGGTTGCCCAGTCCCATCAGCATCCACACGACCAGCATCGCTCCAAAAACGTGGTCCTGCCAGGCGAAACGGAGGCTGACCAGGGGATTGCGGCCACCGGTCGGGCTGATCGGGCTCGAGGGAATCCCGCGGACGGCCAGGCCGGCCAGCACGGCTGCGAGAGCGGCAAAGCCGAAGAGCCAGCGGTAGTACTGCAGGTTGGTATCGAGGATGGCGCCGCCGACCAGCGAGAATACGGTGGAAGCCACCACGGAGAGGACGATGCTGGTCGAGAGAAGTCGTCCGCGGCGGCTGTGCACGTAGTTCTCGGTATAGATATGGACCATCAGGGGCATCTGCTGGGCCAGGACCATGGCCGTGGCGGCCGTCCCGATGAAGAACAGGATGGGGGACGGAGTCAGGACCGCGAGGGCGAGGGCGGCCGCGGCAAGGCCGTAGTTGCGCGCCACCGTGGTGCCGGCCGGCCATCCCATCCGGCCGAACCAGAAGAGAGTGAGCGGCGTCAGGAGAAGGCCGAAGGGATGGGCGGCGACAAGCAGGCTCTTGACCGTGCCGGGGGCGTGGAACTCGCGGATGATGACGAGCAGTCCGAAGACCTGAAGGCATGTCTCCAGAACGCCATTACAGGCTCCCCGGATGCGGTCGCGGTTGTAGGTCCTGGTTGCCCGGTCCAGATTCTGACCCGGTGGACCGCCGGTCGGAGTCATCGTTCAGGACCTGCTCCAGTCGAGCATCCGCTTGATGGGCTCGTAGGCGGCCTGCCGGATATCCTCGGGCAGGGTGATTTCGGGGGCACGGTGGAGGAGGGCATCCCGCACCTTCTCGATCGTGTTCATTTTCATGTAGCGGCAGTCGTTGCAGGCGCAGTGGTCGGTCGGCCCCGCGATGAAGGTCTTGCCGGGGATTTCCCGCCGCAACCGGTTGAGCATGCCGGACTCCGTCACCACGATGATCTCCCTGGACGGCGATTCGCGGCAGTAGCGGATCATCAATTCGGTGCTGCAGACTTCATCCGCCATTTCGCGAACGGTCTCAGTGCATTCGGGGTGGGCGACAACGGGGGCGCCGGGAAACTGCAGGCGGATGCGCTCGAGCGCACGGACGGTGAAGAGGACATGGGCGTAGCAGCTGCCCGGCCAGAGCCGCATCCGGCGGCCCGATTTCTTGGCCACCCATTGCCCGAGGTTCTGATCGGGGACAAAGAGGATCTCGCGATCGGCCGGCACCTTGCCCACGATCTTCATGGCGTTGCCGCTGGTGCAGATGACATCGCTGAGGGCTTTGACCCCGGCCGAGCAGTTGATATAGGCGACCACGTAGACCTCGGGGTGCGCCTGCTTGTAGGCGGCGAGTTGATCGGCCGGGCAGGAGTCGGATAGCGAGCAGCCGGCGGCAAGTTCGGGCAGGAGGACGGTCTTGCCCGGATTGACGATCTTGGCGGTCTCGGCCATGAAATGAACGCCGCAGAAGAGAATGGTGTCGGCCGGGGTCTCGGCCGCCTGGTAGGACAGGCCGAGTGAGTCACCCACAAAGTCGGCGATCCGCTGGATCTCGTCGACCTGGTAATTGTGGGCGAGAATGACCGCGTTCTGTTCCTTCTTCAGGCGCAGGATCTCCTCCTGGATGGCGGTCAGGGGCTCCTCGCCGGTTCGGGACTCGAGGACGAACGGTTGGAGTGGCAGGGTGTCGGTCATCTCGGTTCAGTGGTTGACGGGCGTCACCTCCCCACGCTCAGCCCTTATGGCGCAGTGCCTTGATCAGTTTCTTGAAATCGGGGTGATCACGCAGACCCTCAAGATCCGGGTCCTGGTGCATCCATTCGAGGTCCGAGTAGCCCAGGGCGATTGATTTCCGCAAGGTCCTGAGTGCTTCGGGATGGCGTTTCTTCAGAGCAAGACTGCAGGCGAGGTTGTAATGCGCGGTCGGGTTCTCCGGTTGAAGCCGGACGAGGCGCCGATCCATCCGCAGGCCGTCGTCGACCCTTCCCTGTTTGGTGTAGAGGCCGCCGAGCAACTCGATGACCCCTGAATCCTTGGGATTACGGCGCAGGATGCCTTCAAAGAACTCAACTTCAAAACTGTCGTTGTCGCTCACGGTGCTGGAAATGGCTGAGGGAAAAAGGGTCAGGAATCTGTCTCAGTTGCGATGCGGACATTTCCCGGTCTCGCGGAAGGCGTCGCATTGGGCATGGACCTGCAACCGATGGGCGACGGGGGTCAGCCCGAGCTTTGAGGAAACCGTATTGCGGTACCATTCCATGAAAGGGGCGCTGATCTCGAAGATGCGGTCGCAGTCCAGGCAGATGACCTGGGCCTGCTGGGTTTCGTTGTCCGGGTTGGCGGCGTAGAATTTCAGATTCTTGCCGATGTCGATTTCCCGGAGAAGGCCGCTCTCGGTCATGATCGGGAGGGTCCGGTAAACGGTTGCGCGGGAGACGGATTCATCGATGGCGCGGGCCCGGTCGAGAAGCTCTTCCGCGGTGTAATGATCATTGCCCGCGCCGGCGAAGGCCGCGTCGAATATGGCCAGACGCTGCCCGGTGACCCTGAGACTGCGATCGGCAAGGAAGGACTTGAACTTCTCCCGACAGGCTTCGATGCTCACCGAACCAATGTCAGCCTTCACTTTAGCCCTGTCAATCTGGAAGGCGGACGCCGGTGGGGTCCGATTCGAGGCATCCCTTTGTGGAGAATGACCTGTTCGGAGTGAAGGGCTTATGAAAGCAGCGGATGAGGGGAGGGTGGTGGCGGTCTGGCCGCTGGCCGGTTTCGACCGGGTTCTCCATTATCGACTGCCGCCGCATTTGTCCGGAAGCATCCAGGTGGGCGCCCTGGTCCGGATTCCGATTCTCCGTCGTCACCATATCGGGGTGGTTCATGAGTTGGATTCCATTCCTGACGTCGCCCTGGCGAAATTGAAGCTGATCTCGGAGGTGGTCTATCCGATGCCCGTGCTGACTCCCGATCTGATCGAGCTGACCTCCTGGATGGGGCGTTATTATGGGGCGTCGCGGGAGGCGATCATCGAGGCAATGATCCCAAAGGCGGTCCGGATGGGGCACGGAGTCCAGACTGAGTCGTATCTCTCCTTGGCCGGGGGCCTGGATGGCGAGGCCCTGGAGGCGCTCAAGCGCCGGTCGCCCAAGCAGTATGAACTCTGCCGGTTCCTCAAGGGCCAGCTTCATCCAGTCAAGCGTTCGGTCATCGTCCGGCGTCTCGGGGTATCGACCGCCATTTGCCGGGCGGCCGTGGCGAAAGGGTTGGTCATCGAGGACACTCGGGTCGAGGCGAGGCACGCCTATGATGATGGGTTCGGCGACGTCGAGATCGTGGGCAACCAGACGCTTGTCCTCAACGATGAGCAGGCGGCGGCCGCCGCGACGGTCAGCGGGGATCTGAAGAGCGGGAAGTTCGTGGTCGAGCTTCTCCAGGGGGTTACCGGCTCGGGCAAGACCGAAGTCTACCTCCAGGCCATGGACGAGGTTCTTTCGGCGGGTGGCGGGGTCATCGTGCTGGTGCCCGAGATTGCCCTGACCCCCCAGACGGTGGGACGGCTTCGAGCCCGCCTCGAGCGGGATGGTCGCACCCGGGCGGTGGTCTGGCACAGTTCCCTGAGCGACGGCCAGCGCCTCGATGCCTGGCTGGCCATTGCCCGAGGCGATTCCCGGGTGGTGGTGGGCGCCCGCTCGGCGGTCTTCGCCCCGGTGCCCAACCTGCGTCTCATCGTGGTCGACGAGGAGCACGAGCCGGCCTACAAGCAGGACGAGACGCCGCGATACAACGGGCGGGATGTCGCGGTCTACCGGGCGATGCTCAACCAGGCGGTCTGCCTCCTCGGCTCGGCCACTCCGTCGCTAGAATCCTTCCTCAATGCCGATGCCGGCAAATACAAACGGCTTCGGTTGAACAAGCGGATCGATGACCGGAAACTTCCCTTTATCCATATTGTGGATATGCGGACCGAGATGATGAAAAAGCGGGGAGCGGTTTCGCTTTCCGACTTTCTGGCGGAAAAACTGAGGGGACGTTTCGCCGCCCGCGAACAGAGCATTCTCTTCCTCAACCGCCGGGGCTATTCCTCGAGCATGGTCTGCCGGGAGTGCGGCTATGTGGCGGAATGCACCCACTGCAGCGTCGCGCAGACCTATCACCGCACGGATGAGACCCTCAAGTGCCATCTCTGCGGGGAGACGATGGATGCGCCCCTGCGCTGTCCGCAGTGCCGTTCCGAACAGATCCGCTGGAAGGGGCTGGGCACGCAGCGGGTTGAGGAAGTGGTCAGACGTATCCTGCCCAGCGCCCGGGTCGTGCGGATGGACGCCGACGCCATGAGCCGGAAGAATCTCTTCCGCGAGATCCTCAGCGAGTTTCGCCTTGGCCGGATCGATGTGCTGGTGGGCACCCAGATGATTGCGAAGGGGCTGGATTTTCCGAATGTCACCCTCGTCGGGTTGGTCGATGCGGATCTCTCGCTGCATATCCCGGATTTCCGGGCGCATGAGCGGACCTTTCAGCTGCTGGTCCAGGTGGCGGGACGGGCCGGGCGGGGCGACGTGGCTGGAGAGGTGGTCGTGCAGACCTTCACGCCGCACGCCATGCCG
Organism: Opitutaceae bacterium; assembly: GCA_041395105.1. NCBI lineage: Bacteria > Pseudomonadati > Verrucomicrobiota > Opitutia > Opitutales > Opitutaceae > Opitutaceae bacterium. Next base: position 148,264 of record JAWLBB010000007.1, read on the forward strand.
ATCCAGTTTTCACGTCAGGCCGATGTCGATGCCTTCCTTGGGGAGGAGGCCAAGGCCCGCGAGCGGTTCCGCTATCCGCCCTACCGGCACCTCGTGCAGCATCTCTTCCGTGGACGCAATGCCGACAAGGTGGCTTTTGTCGCGGAGCAGTGGGCGAAGCAGCTGACCGCCCGGATCTCCAGCGAGGTGGAACTGAGGGGACCCGCTCCCTGTGCCACCGAGAAGATCAAGGACCATTACCGTTTCCAGATCTGGTATTTCACCCAGAAAGTGACGGCTCTCGTCCGGGAGATCCGCCTGCTCGAGTCGACCTTTCCGATGCCTGACGATGTCATCATGGTCATCGACGTGGATCCGATGCACCTGGTCTGAAGCGGTTTCGCCGGTTCGGGCGAAAACGGGAAGCATTCTTTCCGGCATTTTGAATTCGCGCTCCCGGAACTTCGGGGATTCGCTGGAGGACTGCATGGGTGAGCCCGCAAACCAGATGATCGATGTCATCCTGCCTCTTGAGCAATCGGAGGACCGGGAAGCCTGGCGGCGGGCGGTGGCGGCGCGCCTGCGGGTGGAGGAGGCAAGGATCACCGGCCTGGATTTGCGCAAGCATTCCATCGATGCACGGCGTCGTCAGATCAAGGTCCAACTCCGCTTCGAGGTCGGACTGGATGGGGCGATGCCGGTCCTGGAGAAGCCGGAGGCGTTTTACCCCGAATTGAAGTCCGGGGCACCGCGGATTGTCATCGTGGGCAGCGGCCCCGGGGGGTTGTTTGCTGCATTGCGCTGCATCGAGCTGGGCTTGTGCCCGATTGTTCTCGAACGGGGAAAGGATGTCTCTGCCCGGCGTTATGACCTGGCGCCGATTTTCCGGAAGGGCGAGATCATCGAGGATTCCAACTACTGCTTCGGTGAGGGCGGAGCGGGCACCTTTTCGGACGGCAAGCTTTATACCCGGGCGACCAAGCGCGGGCCGGTCGCGACGGTTTATCGGACTCTCGTGGCCCACGGGGCTCCCGATCGCATTCTGGTCGATTCGCACCCGCATATCGGCTCGAATCTCCTGCCCAACGTGGTGCGGGCCATGCGCGAGAGCATCCGGAAGGCCGGGGGCGAGGTGCATTTCGGAAGCCGGGTGGTGGACCTGGTCTGCAAAGACGGATGTATCCATGGGGTGGTCACCAGAGACGGAGAGCTTTTTGAGGGAAAGGCCGTCATTCTGGCGACGGGCCATTCTGCCCGGGACATTTACCGCATCCTTCGGGAAAAGGGGATCCGACTTGAGGCCAAGGCGTTCGCTGTGGGAGTGCGGATCGAGCATCCGCAGGCGCTGGTGGACAGTCTGCAGTATCATTTCCCGAGGGAGAGCCCACGCCCGCGCCAACTCCCGGCCGCAAGCTATCAATTGGCGACCAAGATCGATGGGCGAGGGGTCCACTCCTTCTGCATGTGTCCGGGTGGATTCATTGTCCCGTCGGCGACGGAGAACGACGAGGTGGTGGTGAATGGGATGAGTCTCTCGCGTCGCGATTCTCCCTTTGCGAACAGCGGCCTCGTCGTCGGGGTGGAGCCGGAAGACCTTTCAGAATTTGCGGCGGAGCATGGTGTGCTCAAAGGGCTGGCTTTCCAGCGCGTCCTTGAGACGGCGGCCAAGGTGGCGGGAGGAGAGGGTCAGCGGGCTCCCGGTCAGCGGGTCACGGACTTCCTGGCTGGTCGGCTTTCCGCCGATCTTCCCGGAACCAGCTACCGGCCCGGCCTGGCCTCCGCCCGGCTCGACGCCCTTCTCCCGCCCTGGGTGGTCAGGCGGATGAAGCAGGGGCTTTCCCGGTTCGGGCGGATGATGCGCGGCTATGTCACCGAGGAGGCGGTCCTCGTCGGTTTCGAGACCCGGACGAGTTCGCCGGTGCGGATTCCGCGCGACCCGGAAAAGCTGCAGCATCCCGAAGTGGCCGGCCTGATTCCCTGCGGGGAGGGGGCCGGATATGCCGGAGGTATCGTGAGTGCGGCCCTGGATGGCCTTCGCTGCGCGGAGGCCGCTGCCGCATGCGTGAACCGATCGACATGAAACCATTCGTGACCCTGGCTGAAGCCCGAACCCCGGAGGGGCGCAACCTGAAGCTCCATGAGCACGACGGTGATTACTTCATTCTGCTCAACGGCCAACAGTTGATGAATTCCCGGGCGAGCACCTCGGAGCGCGAACTGGCGAGGCTGGCCTGTGCCCATCTGACCGGAAGGGAACGGCCCCGCATTCTTATCGGCGGTCTCGGCCTGGGCTTCACCCTGAAAGGGGTCCTCGATCTGGTCGGCCCGGGAGCGGTTGTCCAGATTGCGGAACTGATACCGGAAATCGTGTCGTGGAATCGTGAATACTTGATGCGGTTGAATGGCGGGCTGCTTGAGGATGGTCGGGTCAAGATCATCGTGGGTGACATCTACGATGTAATCGGTCGGTCGGGAAAGGACCCGTATGATGCCATTTTGCTGGACGTGGACAACGGACCAGTAGCCTTTGTCCTCCAGGAGAACCGGCGGATCTACCAGACCAATGGTGTCGCCCGGATCGTCAGGGCATTGAAACCGGAAGGCTGCGTGGCTGTCTGGTCGGCCGGAAAGGACCGGTCGTTTGCGGACCGCCTCTTCAAAGCCGGGCTGAAGGTCGACGTGGTCGGGGTGAAGGCCTACCCGAACGCCCCGCGGGATGCCCACGTCGTATTTCTTGGGCGCAAGCGGTCAGGCGGCTGACGCTGGTTGGGCGGGAACCCTGGCCACGAGCCGTTCGCCGAGGCGGTGTGCCTTGGCAACGATGTTGGCAGGCAGCTCGTGCCGGCGCTTCATGGCGGCCAGGCCCACGTTGATCTCCCCGATCGGGTGGGCGCCGAGAAGCTCCACTGTCTGGCGCAACAGTTTCAACATGCTGCCGGACCAGCGTTGAAGAATGGCGGGAGCAGCTGACGAAGCGACGATGACCGCCGGCTTGTCCGTGTCCGGGGAACGCATCTTCGGAACCTTCATGCCCCAGGGCCAGTAAGCCAGGCACATCAGGCGCTCGATAAAACGTTTGGTCACGGCTGTGACGGTGCCGAAATTCATGGGAGAGCCGAGGACAATGGCGTCCGCCTTCCTGATGTCACGGATCAGGCGCTCCATATCGTCTTGGTGGATGCACTCACCCGGTTCCGTGCCTTCCAGCTGGCTGCAGGTCCGGCAATTCGTGCAGAACTCGATATGCTGGTCGATGAGGTAGATTTTCCGGGTTGAGGCACCCTTCCGGCGGGCGGCCTGCAGAACTTCGTCCACCACCGAGTCGATGGTCCCTCCCTTGCGGTAACTCCCCACAATCCCAAGGACCGTCACATCACGTTTCATGGTGAACCGATGATGACGTGTGTCTTGGAGCCCGTCAATGAAGCTGTTCGCGAATCGTCCCGACTTCTGTCGGATCCTTGCCGGGTCTCGGTGGCCGGGCCGGGTCGCGGTGGCCGACCAGGGACCTTCGGCCCTGGCGATTTTGTGACAGAAGACGAAATCCGCTTCACGTCAGCTCGGTCAGGAGACGAACCTACCTGGAGAAGACCTGATCCTCGGCGATGAGTCCGATTTTCCCCTTCACCCCGCCGGCACGGAGAGTTTCGAGGGCCTTCGGCAGATCGTGAATCGGAAAGGTGGCGGCGATCGGGGCGTTCAGTTTTCCTTCTTCAAACATCTGTGCGACGGCTTGAAGAGTCGAGGTTCGGGGTTTGACGATACAGACCGCACATTTTCGGGCGGAGAGGAGTGTTCGAAGCATTCCGCCAATCAAGGAGGGGCTGGGCAGGAGGGTGATGTAGACGCCCTTCGGCTTCATGATACCCGCGCAGGCAGCGAAGGAGGTGGTGGCAGCCGCGTCGAAGACAATGTCGAATTTGTCGAAGAGCCTGCCGAGATTGGTTTCCCGATAGTCAAGCACGTGCTGGGCGCCAAGGGATCGAACGTAGTCGATATTGGATACGCTGCAGGTGCCCCACACGGTCGCACCCATGCTTCGGGCGATCTGAACGGCAAAGCTGCCAACTCCCCCGGAGGCCCCATTGATGAGGACGCTCTGTCCCCGCTGGATGCCACCAAACCCGACGAGGGATTGAAGAGCGGTGCTGGCCACCGTGGCGGCCGAGGCAGCGGCAACATGCCCCAGCATTGTCGGCTTGCGGGCGATGGTTTCCGTTCTGACGGCAACCGATTGAGCGAAACTTCCCTCTCGGGTCGAGGTCGTGTAGGGTAGGAATCCAAAGACCTCATCGCCCGGGTGGAAAGCCGGGACGTTTTCGCCTCTTTTCTCGACGATCCCACTGAAATCATACCCAAGGCGGATAGGAGACTTTCCGGAGTGAAGGAATTTGCCGCCTTTCTTTCCGGAAATGACTTTCAGATCGGCCGGATTGACGGCTGCGGCTTTCACCCGCACCACGACCTCTCCTGGACCGACGGCCGGTTCGGGCAGGTCGATGTACTCAATGTCGCCGATTTCTCCTCTTTTTCTGATGACCCATGCTTTCATTGCCTTGATTGGTTCAAATCGCTGACTGACGCGCTTTGCCGGCGGAAAGGAGGAAGAATACCACCGGAACCCCGGGGTCGCAACTCCGGGGCACGATCCAGGCAGTGAGGTCGGGTCTTCTGCATACGGTTTGAGCGACCCTTCAGTCTGCGTTCGCGAGACTGCGGGGAAAGCCCGCGGACCTGTCGAAATCGATATCGATAACCCGGTTTTCCTTGATGGAACGGTCGGCACAGAAACCGATGAGGTGGCCGGCAATCGAGTCCTCCAGATTGGTGGTCGAGATCGACGGCTCCTTTCCGTCGAGAAAGTCGAGGAAATCGCCGACCAGTCGCTCGTCTCCACCCCCGTGACCTCCCTGGGCTCCCGTGGTGTCGCCAGTCAGGTTCAAATCGACGACCCGTTCCGAGAATTCCCTGCCCGGTCGATTGTCGATATGCCGGACCACGTAGGTGGCGTCCTCCATGCAGCCCTGGATCTCGCCGTGGGTGCCGATAAGGTGAAGGGAACGCGACGGCTTGGCGGATCCACCGATCATGTTGAGCGTGGCGGTGGCGCCGTCGGCGAATTCGATCAGCACGGACTGGTGGTCGACCACGTTCATGTCGGTCTTCCAGACGCAGCGGCCGTAGGGGCTGGTCTTGAGTGATTCGGTCATATCCTCGAGGGTGGGTTCGGCGAGGTTTTCGAGCCCGCTCCACGCATACATGGCCCAGCGCTTTGGATGATCGAGGTGGAGTTTCCGGGCGGAGTAGCGGCAATCGGCCTCGATGGGGCAGTCGACCAGGCAGCGGGTCCCGGCTCCATCCGGTGCTTTTGATGGATCGAACTGCTGGTTATTGCCGAAACTGGAAACGCGACGGGGCGGGATACCGCTCTTCATCCAGGTGATCAGGTCGAGATCGTGACAGGATTTCGACATCAGCATGGTGGATCCGCAAACGTCGCTGCGGTTCCACTTCCCCCGGATGAAGCCCACGGCCATATGGTGGTAGGAGACATGCTCGACCGCATTGATATTGATGATTTCGCCGATGGTGCCGCTGAGGACCTCGCGGCGGATGGCGGTGTAAAACGGAGTGTGGCGAAGAACGTGGCAGATGACGACCTTGCGGTCGGCGGCTCGGGTGACTGCGACGAGTTCCTTCATTTCCGATTCATTGGTCGCAAAGGGCTTTTCGAGGAGAAGGTGGTAACCCCGGCGAAGCAGCGGAAGTGAGGTCGGCACATGGTGGTGATCCATGGTACCGTTGATCGCAAAATCGGCGAACTTCGGGACGGCGGCCAATTCATCGGCGGAACGGAAGACCCGGGCCCGTTCAATCCCGAACTCACGGACCGCCCGTTCTCGGCGAAGCGGCGTCGGATCGGCCACGCCGACCACCTCCATTCGATCCGGATGGTCGCGGGAATAGGCGGCGTAGGCCATGGCACGGTGCCCGGCACCGACGATAACGCAGGTGTGTTTCATGAGGTCGGGCCCGATCGGTCCAGATCGGTGGCCAGTTGCGTGAGTTCACTCACAAGAAGATCATGGAGACAGCGGTGGGGCAGGTCGCCCTTCATCAGCGGGACAAACTCGGCCGAATAACCCTGTCGCTCGAACACGGTCGGGTCCGGCGCGTATCCCTCGGCTCCATTGACGAGACTCAGGACAAGAGTGGGGCTCTCCCCGAGGTTGGCCAAGACGGTATTCTTTGTTTCCTGGAAGACTTCGAAGGGCGCTCCGAGAATGCGGATTGGGCCGATGCGGATTCCCTGGATTTCGGACGGTGGATTGAGCTCTTCGCCCCGCGCCATCCGATCACGGACGATTCGAAGTCCCGCCAGTCGGACCATGTCCATCCCGGTTCGGCGGAGGACATCATCACCGGCGAGGGGATCGTCGGTCAGACCGGGCTGGTGGAGCCGGTTCTCCAGCTCCCGAATCCGATCGTCCACGTCCGTTTCAGACCAGGCAACCCGGGGGAAGCGGGGGAATCGGCTGGTTGTGGCAAGAGATGTGTCGGGAATCGGGTGTCCGTTTTCGATACCGTGGCGGATGGAGTCGGCGAATCGCTCGCTGATGACCTGGAGGGCCCGCAGGCTTTCATCGGCGGGCCGGTGGGAGATGGATGGGTTGACGTCGCCGAGAGCGCCGGGGAGGAAGAGACCGACAGAGCCGGGAAAGCTCGATTCCGCGCTCATCGTGCCGAGGCTGACAAAGTCGCCGTGGATCTGGGTGTTGCGTTCACAGCAGACCACGGGGTGACAGCCAAATGAACTGATGAACCCGACAAGCCCGCCTTTGTGGCGGAAAGAGATAACGGCGCAGGTCGTGTCCGTTCTTTCCGGTTTGGCCGGTCGCCACCCAGGATCGAGGAAATGATCGACCGGCAGGTGCCGCTCGTAGGCGGCATCGTAGTCGCGATTGATGGCGATACCTTCGCAGGCGGGTTCGGCGAATGAGACGGTTACCTCAATCAGTGATGCAATGGCCTGTTCAGCTGCTGCGGCCGACCGCATGGACAGGGTCTCCAGATAGAGGTCGTCCGGCCGGCCCCATCCGATATGGCCAACGGTGGATGGTCCGCTATGGGTGTGGGTGCAGACGACCATGATGGATTCCGGCGGCCAACCGGTCCGCTCCTGGATGGACTTCCGAATCTGCTGGATCAACCGGCCGGTTAGTCCGCAGAGATCGAGACTCAGGATGAGGGCACGATCGTTTCCTGACTTGAAGGCAGCGGCCCGGGCCTTGAGTGGGGCGAGAACCGAGGTCGACTGCCGATTCAGATACGGCCCGAATCCGGCGAGATCCACCCCGACCCGGGGCGTGATGTCGGAGACGCCAAAACCGGCAAGAAAAGCCGGTTTCGCGCCCGGCGGAGATGAAGGATGGGATCCGGCTTCTCGCTTAGGCGCCGGGACATGGATGGGAGATGGGGATGGCATCGGGCGGGGAGGGGAGTAGGAGATTTGAACTGCAAAGGAACGAGGGTAACGAAGGAGGGAGGATTGGCTTGGACTCCCCCTGTAGGAGTGGCTCTACGCCTCGATATCTCGATTCGGTTCCGGCGATCGAGGCATAAAGCCTCTCCTACAGGTGTGTTGATCAACAAGCCCGGGTTCTCGGGTTCAGTTCGTATCCAAATTTCAACAAACCGTAGTCTGCTACGTTTTATTTGAGTGTATTCATGAATTCAATATACTTTCCATCCGCCATCCGCCATCCGCCATCCGCCGTCCGCCATCCGCCTAGGCCTGGACCTTTTCCCATGCGCGCAGGGTATTGATGTGGCTTTCCACCTTGAGAACGATCTCGGCGGCGCGTTGCATCGATCTCGGATCGGGGCGGACGAAGTTGAAACCCATCTCGACCGAGCTCGCGATCTTCTTTCTGCAGTTGGGGATTGCGGTCTTGGCGTAGTCAACGCCGTTTTGCTTGAGGGCGTCCATCCAAAGGATGCGGGGACCCTTGTAGTCTTTCCAATGGAGTCGGTGCCAGTCCGGTATGGGTGCGGGAACGTAGGCGAAGACCGGGAGTCCTTCGGCATTGAGCGCGCGCAGGAAGGTCAGGCGGGAGATGCCGGCGGCCTTCGCGTTGAAGTTCATGGTGAGGAGGTGGAAGGAAGGGCAGGCTGTCCGGGCGTATTTCGGAATCGATAGGAATTTCGCGTCGGCCAACCCGGCGCGCAGGCTTTCCACATTCTGGCGACGTCCGTCGATTTCCCGGTCGAGTTTCTTCAGCTGCTCGGTCAGGAGGACGGCGTTGATCGGGTTGAGACGGTAGGTGTAGACCAGCGAGTCGACATAGGGCCGCCAGCGGTCTGGGAAGCCTTTGTCGGGTGACCGTCCCATGTGCTGGGAGAGGAGGGCGGCCTTCCAATAGACATCCTCATCCCGGGTGACGAGATAGCCGGCTTCGGTGGTGGCGAGCAGCTTGCCGCCCATGCAGGAGAACCCGGCGGCGTGGCCGAAGCCGCCGACTTTCTTGCCACCGAGGGTCGCCCCGTGGGCCTGGCTGCCGTCCTCGATCACTGCGAGCCCATGTTTCGCCGCGATCTTCAAGATGCGCGGCATGGGTGCCGGCTGCCCGAAGATGTGGACGGCGAGGATGGCGCGGGTCTTTTTCGTGATGAGGGCTTCGATCGTAGCCGGGTCGATCAATCCTGTCTTTGGATCGACATCGGCGAAGATCGGGATGGCGCCCTGGTGGAGGATGCAGGAAATGGAGGCACCCCACGAATAGGGAGTGGTGATGACTTCGTCGCCGGGTCCGATTTCGAGCCCGGCCAGGGCCATCTGAAGGGCTCCGTGCCCGGAGCTTGTGCCGAGGCAGTGGAGGCCTCCGTGGTAGCGGCTGATGGCGTCCTCGGCTTCCCGGATGATGGGATCATGTTTGCCGAGCCCGACGGTGTGGCCGGTATCGAGCAGGTCCAGCACCCGGCGCTTGGCCCGGGCGGAGAACTGGGGGAAAAGCGGGGCCTTGACTTTGCCGACGGGATTGCCGCCAAGGAGGGCGAGTTTGGATTCGGTGGGGGTGCGGGACTTCGACTTTGAGGGCATGACGAAATCGTATTCCGCACTTCGGCTTGAAGACAATGAGCAATCAGCGGGAAAGGTTCAAAGGCGGTCCTGGTCGTATCGCAGACGGAAGTCATTAGAAGTGGGGGCGCATAATCCGACTGTCAGATTCGGAAAGCTAATAGTGGTCGCCCTGATTCCGTTGTAGGGCAATTAGTTGTTGTTGATGTGACGAAAACTGTCACTAATCTCGCCCCAGTCTTCACTTCCCCGAGAAGACTCCCTACCTGGCTGATTCGCCTGCGTCTCCGTCCAGCTGGTGCGTTTCATCGCGGCCAGTATCCGAACACAGATGACATCAAAATCAGCCACCTGCCTGATCGCCCTCCTGGCGATTCTGCTTTTGCCTGCTGACATCTTCTCAGCCGGTGATTACGCCGGCGATTGGAGGCCCCGCCTCCAGAGCCGGGCGGGCATCGATGTCGACACGGCCACCGGGGCCTTCATCGAGGAGATCAATCTCGTCAGTCTGCAAGGGGAGCGCGAACTCAGTCTGGGTCTGACCTACAACTCGAGCCTGGCCTCAAGCAGAAGAGGTGCCGTGGGATATGGCTGGACGCACCCGTATGAAGCGAAAATCGCCTTTCTCGGAGGTCAACTTACGGCCTTTCTGAATAACAATCAGTTGGCTTTCTATCCGAACAACGATCGGCCCTCGTGGTATTCGTCTGATGCTTTCGAGCCGAGTACGTTCGTGCTGGTGCAGCAACCAGATTATTTCGGCAGGAATTGGTTTCTGCGCCAGCATGGCAGTGGAACGGCCTACCATTTCACAGAATCCGGGAGATTGACGCGGATCACCGACAGTCACCTCAGAGAACTGACCGTGACCCGGTATCTGGATGGGTCGGTGGGCACGGTTTTGGAGCCGGTGACCCATCAGAAGATCGACCTTTACTACCGCAATATGAGCGCGAGTCGCTATCAGCACTACCCGCTGCTGAGCGTGGTCTCGTACGCTGATCTCTTTCGATTCCTGAAATACGACGAACACGCCCGCCTAAGTCGTATCTATGATCCAACCCGATTCTTTTCGGCGGTTTATGGTTCAGATGGTGGATTGGTGGACCCTGGAGAGGATGGTGCCTTCTACGACCTGAAGGTCACCCGCACCGACACGGGGCGCCTGGTTCGGGTAGTTGCGTTTATCGACGGCGAAAATCCGGAGAACCTTGTTGTGGCCGTGATCACACCAGGCGGGAAAAGAATTCCCGTGAATTACCGGTTCAACGGGGAAAACAGTTCTCGGAGTTTCCTGGTCATGTTGCTCCTTGATGACTATCTGGATGAGTCACCCGAAGGGACGTGGCGTCTCCATGTGGTCAACCAGTCAGAAAATCAGAGCTACCGAATTTCGGGTTTTGGGATCTCCCTCTCATACGATGCGGCGAACTGGACCGAGTATGACTACGTTCCCTGGCCTTCCAAGCGGATTGCCCGGGCAACCGACAGCGAGGGGAAACAGATCTATGCGAATCTGTATGACGCCAAAGGACGCGTGGAGCGCCAGTTCGGCGCGGCCGGCAGTCCATCGGTCTGGCAGTTCTCGTATGATGGTCCGAAGACAACTGTCGAGTCGGGTTCCCCGGCTCCGGGCCGGGGAAAATCCGCCGTGGAGTTCGTTCACGACGATTTGTTCAACCTGCTGTCCGTCAAAGACGAGATCGGGAACAAGACAGTCTTCACCTACCTGCCCGGGACCCGGAGCCGTACGTCGATCCTCGACCCGGAAGGGAATCTGACTCGTTTCGAGTATGCTTACTTCGATAAAGAGAGACTGACAGCGATTATCGAACCAAACGGCAGCACCACCCAATTCGAAACCTTTAATGGTTCTGATGTGGATTCGTATCGTTTGATATCCGTCAAGGACCAGCTGGGCCGTGAAACAAAGTTTGTCTCTTCGGCGGCGAAACTGGTGAATGTGACCAGCCCCAACGGGCAACGCCAATATAGAGAATACTCGGAAAAGGGTCAGTTGATAAAGGTGACGAATAAAGGGCTGCGTGCTTCAACCACCCAAGGCACCCTGGCTGTTCCGACGGACGTCGGGAATCAGGATTCCATCAGTTTCGAATATGATGCAAATGGTCGACTCAAGTCGGTCGTCCCTGATCATAATCGGGAGGAGACCGAATCGATCGAATACGACGGTGCCGGTCGACTGAAGACCCTGTCTGACGGCGCCTTCAACGCGTTTTCTTTCGATTACGATGCTCTTGGGAATATCGTCAAGCTGCAGAACGACCAGGGGGAGGCGATTCTGAAGACCTATGATTATCGCAACGAACTGGTGCGGGAAATGGACCCGATGGGCAAGGCCACTCTGTACGACTACAATGGTGATGGTAACCTGACCTCGATCACCAACGCACTCGGAGAGGTCACCACCTTCGGGTATGACCGTGACGGGCGCCTCGCCACGATCACCGACACAGCTGGCAATACAGCGGCCCGCTATACCTACGATCTGGCGGGCCGGGTGCAAACGGAGGTGGCCGACGGTGATCGATTCAACTACCGCTACGACAGGAACGGGAACACGGTTGAGGTTACAGACAGCTACGGGAGCACTCTCTCGGAGACAATCTACAATGAGCTCAATCTGCCGGTCTCAGTAATAGATGCCCGGGGCAAGGTCACCAATTACGAGTATGATGTTCTCGGGCAGGTGATCTCGCGAACTGACCCGAGCGGGGCCAAGACGTCATTTCGCTATGATGCCATGAACCGGATCGACCGGGTGACCGACGCGAACGGGAGATCCTTCACCCGGGTCTACGAATCCGACGACGTGGTGAAAGAGGTCATCGATGCGGACGGCAAGAAGACCTTATTCACCTACACGCCCAAGAACGAGCTGGCGACCATCACCACGCCCAAGGGCCAGGTCACCACCTTTGAGTACACGGGCAACGGCTTCGTCAACCGCTACGTCACTCCTTCGGGAAAGGTGCAGGAATACACCTACGACAAGGCCAATCGCCTCACCCGAACCTATCACGCGAAGTCGTCCCATCCCGACTACCTCTACGAATACGACAAGAACGGCAACCGGACGAAGGTCAGCACTCGGGCAGGTGCAACGGGGACTCCGGAGGTCAAGATTGTCCAGGCCTACGATGCCCTCAATCGGACCACGTCGGTCGAGGACGCCGAAGGCAAGACGGTCAGTTACGCCTACGACCCGGCTGGTCAGGTGGCCCAGGTGACCTATCCCGATTTGAAGGCTGTGGAGTACACCTATGATGAGGCGGGGCGGGTTGTGGCGCTCAGGGATTGGGCCGGCCGGGTGACACGTTACACTTGGGGTCCGGGCGGACAGATTGAGGCGATTGCCTTTCCGAACGGCACGTCTCGATCGATGCAATACAACGACCAGAGGATACTGCTGAAGCGCTCCGACTTTGATGCCCGGGGGGCGGTCATTGTGAGCTACGAATACTCGTATTCTGAAGACGGACGAATTTCCGCTGAGTTGGTCGCCGGTACATATCCAACGGCCTATTCACCGACTGAAACCACCTATACCTACGGTGAAGACAATGAGCTGACCGGCGACCAGTTCGCCTTCGACGCCGATGGCAACCTGACCCGCGGTCCGATCAACGGTCAGACGAATCTGCTGAACTGGAACGCACGCAACAATATGATCCAGGTGGGCGATCTCATCTTCCACTACGATGTCGAGGACCGCCTGGTCGGATGGACCAAGGGCGGGGAGACGGTCAAGCTGACCGTGGTGGACGCGGCCGAGGGGGCGAGGGTTCTGGTCGCGGCGAGTTCGACCGGATCTGTGACCCGCTATGTTTACGGGGTGGGACTCGTCTACGAGGAGACCGACGGAGTGATCAAGGTCCATCACTACGATGCGCGTGGAAGCACCACGGCCTTGTCCGGTGCGGACGGAACAGTCTCGGGCCGGATAAGCTACAGCCCGTTTGGATCGGTCATCGGAAGCGTCGACGATACGGATACGCTCTTCAAATACGGTGGTCTGTTCGGCGTGATGACGGTCCCGAATGGTCTGAATCATATGCGCTACCGGTGGTATTCGCCGGAGATGCGACGTTTTATTTCCATGGACTCGGTTCTGGGCGATATCGAACTGCCGGGCAGCCTGAATCGCTATGTCTACGCCGGGAACGACCCGATCAATTTCAATGACCCGCAGGGTGAGTTCTTGAACGGACTCACCGCGTTGGTTGGAGCGGGTATCGGGGCTGTGGTGGGGGCAACCATCGAAGTGGTCGGCTCAGCCATTGCCAACAAACCTATCGAGTGGAACAGGGTTGCTTCGGCCGCCATCGGCGGGGCGGTTACGGGCGGAATTATCGGGGCTCTTCCGGTTGCCGGCGCCTTGGGGTCAGGTGTCGGCTATTTTGCCAGTCGAGCGGCGGCTTCGGCAACGGGTAGCGTCGTTGAGGACGCTGCCTATTCGTTGTTGTCCGGCAAGGAATTTGATGTTGGGGACGTCGCATTCAATGCCGGTGTCAGTGCCGGTGTCTCCGTTGGCCTGGGGTTGGGTGGCAAGTACATCCCAACCACGGGTGCCTACAAGGCTGTGGCCAGCGGAGCCCGAAGGATTGGAAATGCGATTCGCCCCAATACCACTCGCAGCTCGATTGCCAAAGTGGCTGGTTTGGGCTCGGCTGATTCCGCTCTCAAAGCAGCGCTGAAAAGAGAAGCAAAGCGGGGGTTGAAACGCTCGGTAACCGGCGGTACCGGATTCGCCTGGGATGTCAGCTATGGGGACCGCTCAACGCCTCCCGGTAAGGCCGGAACCGTCATCAGGGGCGCGACCGGAGCGCCTACAAGCGCGATCGGGAAAGGCGGTGAATACCTGCACTACCAGCGCTTTCTCGAGGCGCTGACGGCCGCGGATCGTCCGTTGCCCGATCCAATCGAGAACCTTTCCACGTTTTAGCCAGATGTTTCGACTGAAACTCATCATCACGCAGGTTGTTTCGGTTCTCGCCATTGCTCTTGCCGGGTTTCCGCTGATCTCGGTCGGGCAACACTACAATCACGATCAGATCGGCCGTTTGAGCTCCGTCGTCTACCCCTCCGGCGACGGGGTTCGGTATGAGTACGATACGCGCGACAATCTGGTTAGAATAGGTACTTTTTTAGCTCCCACCCCACCGACGGATGTCTCCATCACCCGTTTGCCGGAGAACAAGGCGCAGTTGACGTGGGCTCATCCGATAAACGATAGAGTCGAGATAATCGGGTTCTTTATCGAAGCCGCCAACATCGGGTCTGCGGACTGGCAACCGTTGCAGCTCGATCCGCCCATCGGCCCGACAGAGAGAACCGCGACGGTGTATCTGTCGGATGGTGAGCAAGACTTCCGGATTGTGGCGATCGAAGGGTTCACCCGGTCGGCTCCCAGTTCAACCGTGCGCCTTGCCGCTCAGGAGGCGCTTCTGGTGACGACTCTGGTTGATGAAAATGATCACCAGCTCGGTCGAGGAGAAGGTGATTCGTTGCGTGAAGTGATCGAAGCGGCGGCGCCGGGTGATCGGATCGAATTTGCGATCGAACCGGGCGATCAAACATTCCTGCCGTTGGATATCGGTTTCCTGCCGCCTCCGGCGGTCGGATTGCTTCCTCTGCCTCCCGCCGCCCCTCCGTTCAGCACAATATTACTCAGGGCGATCGAGCTGGTCATTGACAAGGACCTGACCATCGACGCCTCCGGAGTTCCCGGCGGCATCACCATCGATGCGTTTCATGAATGCCGGGTTTTGCGGATCATCGGTGATGTGAAGGTCACCCTGAAAGACCTGACGATCCTCAATGGATTTGCGGACGACGGGGGTGGCATTTTCAGTGATCAAGCGGAGCTTGAGCTCCAGAACTGCCATCTTGTCGGCAACGAAGCAGTTTATGGCGGCGGGCTCTTCAGCCTCGAAGGCCGCGTCACGATGCTTGAAGGTTCGGTCTCGGATAATGTCGCCACCGGCAACGGGGGTGGGATCTTTTTGATTGATTCCGAATTGACAGTTCGGTTCGGCGAAGTCTCTGGAAATGCGGCGGGATTTTGGGGTGGGGGAGTTATCAACAACGGAGGAACGGTGACGATCGAGAATTCGTCCCTCTACAACAATCACGCCGATCGTGCCGGTGGAGGGCTCTTCAATTCGGATGGGGTCATGCTGGTTGTGAATTCCACTCTCAGCGGCAATTCGTCCGGGACCAATGAAGGAGGGGCAGCTGTGAACCCGTTCTTTGACCCCGACCGTGACGCCACCATGACCCTTCGCCATTGCACCATCGCCGGTAATGTCGGAGGCGGTGTGCTCAATGAATCCCCATCGGTTCTCGTCCTCGATAACACGATCCTCGCCAACAACACGAAGCTCAACGCGCCGCTTGATATGGAGGGCGACTTCACGGCCATCGGGGCCAATGTGGTGCGGGCACAGATCGGTGGAACGCGTCTGAGCGGCCCGGCTCCCCTGACGTCAGATCCGCTGCTTGACGATCTCGCCTCCTATGGCGCTTCGTCGACCATGCCACCCCTCGTTGGCTCGCCGGTCATTGACGCGGGTGTGGTCACGGCCAACACGCCGTCCACCGATCAGGAGTCGTCTTCCCGTCCGTATGGGCCGGCTCCGGACATCGGTGCGGTCGAATCGCGGTTGAGCGCCGACACCGACCTGAAATGGCTGACCACGACCGCAGGCACGATTCTGCCCACCTTCCGGTCCAAACGTCTCGACTATTCGGTCACGGTGTCGAGCTCGGTCACGTTGGCGGCTGTCCGTCCCGCCGCCAACGTCTTCGGGCAGACGATCGATGTGCGAATCAATGGAGGCGCATGGGCCACGGTCGATTCAAAAGATTCGTCGGCGGATCTTCCGCTTTTTCCCGGCGAGAACCCGATCCAGGTTCGGGTGACGGCCGAGAACGGTTCAACGACCAAGACCTATACCCTGAAGGTGATCCGGGGCGCCCGTGAAGAAACGAATACCGAACTCACCTCGTTGAGCCTCAGTGCGGGCGCACTCAGTCCGGCCTTTCAACCGGCGACCGTGGATTACGATACGTTTGCCGCAAACGAAGTCACCGGAACAACCGTCACCGCGACGCCCGCTGAAAAGGGAGCGACCATGGCCGTGCGGTCGAACTATGGGCCCTTTGTTCCCCTGGTATCGGGAGTGGCTTCCGCACCGCTTGTGCTCAAGGTGGGGGACAACGCCATCGATGTGAAGATCACCTCGAAGGACGGAGGCACGTCCCTGACCTATACCGTTGTCGTGAGCCGCGCGGCTCCGGATTCGTCCAATGCCGACTTGGCGTCACTTTCGACCGATGTGGGATCGCTGAGCCCGCCCTTCAGCCGGGGGCGGTCGGTCTACCGGATCACGACAGACGAGAAAACAGCCGCATCAGTCACGGCGAGTGTGGCCCAATCCGGCGCCACCATGAAGCTCAGCGTCAACGGCGGTTCCGCCACCACGCTCAACTCCGGCGAGGCTTCGACCTCATTCGGGCTCGCGGAGGGCGAAAACATCATCCGGATCATCGTCACCGCAGTGGACGGAACGACCGTCCATCCTTACACGCTCATTATCACGAGGATCATCGAAGGGGTGGCGGTTGCCTCAGCTGATTCACAGGACGCCGCCTCCCAGGATGCCTCCATTTCTGGCGATGGCCGCTTCGGCGCCTTTTCTTCAAGTGACAGCTCCCTCCTGGTCGGGGACACCAACAATGCGGCGGATATTTTTGTCTATGACCGCATGGAGGATACTCTCGAACGGATCTCGGTCGACAACAACGGAATCGAGGGGAACGACGATTCCTCAAGGCCCTCGATCTCCGCAGATGGCCGGTACGTGGCCTTTCAGTCGGAGGCGACAAACCTCGTTCCCAATGACACCAACGGCGACACCGAGCGCAGTCGCGGGAGTGACATCTTCGTGCATGACCGTATCGCCAATGCGACGGAACGCATTTCGCTGACCGACAGCGGGGGTGAAGCCAACCAGGCTTCAGAATCACCGTCCATTTCCGGAGACGGCCGCTATGTGGCCTTTGTGTCGGGCGCGAACAATCTTGTCACAGGCTACGCCAATGGCGAGTTCAACGTCTATGTTTACGATCGCGAAGCGACCGATCCCGCGGAAGCGATCACGGGCATTTCGGTTCCGTTCGGCAACTATGCGGCCAACCTCAATTCGCTCAATCCTGCCATTTCCAGCGACGGGAGCTACGTGGCCTTCGAACTGTCGGTCGACAAGTCGGTCGACAGCACCCCGGGTTACCAGTACCGCGACATCTGGCTCTACAATCGGGCAACAACGGGCGTCGAACGCATCACCGGGACGGAGATCGGGCCGAGCGCGGATACGACGGATTCACGGGCCCCGTCGATCTCGGCGGACGGGCGCTTTATCGCTTTCGAGTCCAATCTGGAAAGTCTCGATTTCTATGATACGAACCTGGCGGTCGATGTTTTCCTTTACGATCGAATGGACAAGAGCATTCGCCGGGTCTCATCGAAGGCAGCGCAAGGGGGCGAAGACTACATGCAGTCGCGCAATCCATCGATCTCCGGTGACGGGCGCTACGTGGCTTTCGAGTCGCAGGCCTCCAACCTGGTTGATGACGATACCAATGGAAGCGCCGACATCTTCCTGAAGGACCTGCAGACAGGCGAGATCGTCCGCTTGTCCGAGACCCTCGTCGGAGCAGAAGGTAACGCCGACTCACTGCTTCCTTCGGTTTCCTTTGATGGTCGCAGCGTCGCTTACCAGACGGACGCCACCAATCTGAAGGCCAACAATACGAATGATTCCACTGACGTCATCGTGGCATTCATAAAGGCACTCAATCCAAGTTCGCTCGCCGATCTTGCGTCATTGACCACCGGTTCCGGGCGCTTCGCGGCGATGGAATCACCCGCCAGCGCGGGTGTGTGGTCCCGGATCTGACCATGGCTTGGCCTGTAGACCGATGGCTGCCGATCCGGGCGCGACCTTATCCGTGAGGGTCAATGGCGGTGCGTTTGAAGACCTTCCTGCTGACGGCCTGGCCCGTGAAGCTTGAACCGCGCCAACACCATCGAGATACGCGTTCGATCGGCGGACGAAAGCACCTTTACCTACACGACGATCCATGTCGCTCGTGTCGTGCCGAGCAGCAACGCGGCTTTGGCGAATCTGGTAACGAGTTCGGGCAGTCTCTCTCCCGCTTTCAGTGGCAACGCGACCGTTTACTCGGTCGCCGTTTCCAACGGAACATCTTCACTGACTGTCCGTCCGACGGCGGCCGATGCCATGGCTTTGGTGGCGGTCAACGGTGTGCCGGTGGCATCGGGTGTCGACAGCGGTGCAATCGCTCTCAAGGTCGGAACCAACAATATCCTCGTCACGGTACTCGCAGAAGACGGGGTAACGGGTCGGACCTATGCGCTGGCGGTGACCCGGGCGTTCAATCCGACCGATCTTTTTGGTCTTTACCCAAGTTTCGGATTCCTCTCTCCGGCGTTCTCGCCGGCTACAACGACCTATACCCTGAATGTGCCCTATTTTGCTTCGGAGGTGACCTTCCAACCCACGGTGGCAATCGAGGGCGCCACCGTGACAGTGAACGGCGAATCGGTTGACGACGGTTCCTCGAGCAGTCCGATCAGCCTGGCCGTGGGTGAGAATACGGTGAACGTCGTTGTCACGGCGGCGGGCGGGGGCGCCACCCGGACTTATTCGGTCACCGTGATCCGGCAGGAGGAAGTCATCACGGGAAGCCGATTGGCCAATCTCTCGATCCGGACGACTCTGGCGATATCTCAGAAACTGATCGTCGGGTTTGTCATGCAGGGAGGGGGAAAGGAGATCCTGGTCCGGGCGGCCGGACCGGCCATGAACAACTTCGGGCTTTCGGGTCTGCCGGACCCGCGGCTTGAACTCTACGACAGCACAAGCACCCTGGTGACGGCGAACGAAGATTGGCCGTCTGAACTCTCCGTGGTCTTCACAGCGTTGGGAGCCTTCGATTTCGAACCGGGCAGCCTCGATGCGGCGTTCCTGCAGAGCCTGTCGGGACCGCATACCGTTCACGTGAGGGGCGCCGGGTCCGGTTTGGTCCTGGTCGAGGCTTATGACGCAGGATCCGGCACGGATCTGCGCCTCGTCAACCTGTCCGCCCGCAACCGGGTCGGCACGGGGCCCGACATCCTGATCGCCGGTTTTGTCATCGATGGAACCGGAACCAAGACCGTGCTGATCCGAGGCATCGGTCCCAAGCTGGAGGACTTTTCGGTGACCAACTTCCTTGCTGACCCGCTGGTCGGAATCTTCGATGCCTCCAATGCCAAGATCGCGGAGAACGACGATTGGGATGCGTCTCTGATGGACACCTTCACCGCTCTGGGTGCATTTGCACTCCCGGTCGGAAGCAAGGACGCCGCACTCATCGTGACCCTGCCGGCCGGCGCATCCTATACCGTGAAACTCCGTGGAGCCGACGGCGGCACCGGCCAGGCTCTGGTGGAGATCTATGAAGTCGAGTAGGGGACGAGATGGAGGAATGAAGAGGACACGAAGAATTGAAAGAACGGAAAGTGCTTCATTGACCCAAGAGAAGAAGCGGACGATGGCAGATTGCGACAGAATCGCTGACGCCGCAAAGTCCCTTCAAAAAGCACAGATGGTGCGGCTTGGAGACAAGAATACCGCCCTTGATCGTGTAGCTTTCCTAAAGGAGCATCCTCTAACCCGAAGTTCGGTAACCTCGGGAAGTTTTGGAAGAGATTTTTCACAAACTTTGCTCGCGGCAATAGGGTTTTCAGGACAATCGGGATCGGCGGTTGTAAGGGCAGCTGGTGCAGCCATCACGTCACTAGGTAGTATCGGTACGGGCGCGTATGATGTCGGACAGGGGGCGACAATGAATGGACTTCTGGAAATCGCAGGCGGGTATTCGGGCCTCGCACTATTCGCATTGCAGACCCAGACTCGCATGGCCGCAGCGGCAAATCCATATACCTCGATTCCGGCGTTTGGGGCTGCCATAGTTCAAGCGGGAGCTCCATTCTATTTTGCATCGCGCCAGCAGTCGATTGACGTAGGGCGGTGGGAACAACAGGCAATCCTTGCGGGCCAAAGCGTCAGCAACTTCAATGAGGCCCTTAAGGTTTATGGGACTGAGTATGCTAAATGTGTGGAAGAGGTTGAAAGCGGGATATAGGCTCTTTATGTTGGTCGCAGTCGGGGTTTTAGCCACGACTTTGTGGATGGTAGTGAGCCGGTTGCGGGATGGTGGAATTTCCCAATTGAAAGAGGATTGGGAGGGACTGAGTCTTCTGACGATTGTCGGGCTTATTGGGGTAATTAGAGTGATGATCCACTATTGGGCTCTCGGCGATGCTACGGACGGGGTTGAGATGGAGGATCGACATCTGTACTCGAAAGACCGAAGTGAATATCAAAATACGTCAAGAAAGCCATAAGACCCAAGAGAGAAAGCCCTAGGGGAGCGCAGGTTGAAGCTTTGAAAATTCCCAACAAACCACTTGAGACAATCCCAGACGGGCTGTCTCAGTGAGAACTACAGAGAACGTCATTTGGGGCCGTATCGATGAGTTCTGTCTCAGTTTGAGAGTTCCTCGAGGAGGAGTTGGGCAGCAGTCTGGAATATTGGAATATCATGAAATTGAGGATTCGTGGATTCACTATCGGAAAGATTGATATGAATGGGCATTCGGTTGTCATATTGGTTCCTGTCGCGGAATCCGTTGCTGAACAGTATCGAGGTGTTTCAGGTCCCATTCTATCATCGCTCTATGGGGGCTCGCAGAAGGATCTGGAGGGACGGTGAGGTGAATACATTCACACTGGAGGAATATCTTGAGACCTTCTTTCCAGAAACACCAGCGGAGGATCTCTTGATTAGCGGTATTCCTGAAAAATGATTTTTGGTTCTTATGAAAACGAAGTTGGTAGGTCTCGTGGTTGCAGTATTGGGAGTTTTGGTACTTGGTAGTTTCTTCATTTCAGACGTTGCGATGATTCCCGACGACGAAGACCTGGCGTTTGGAATCGCGAGCAGCGGTTTTGCTGCTGAGCTAAACGGTTTCAGGCGCGACATCGGAAGATATCCGACCCAGGAAGAAGGCCTGTCCGTACTCCTAGCTCCAAACGAAGCAGTGCAAGAGCATTGGGATGGTCCATATCTGGAGCGAATACCCACCGACCCTTGGGGCAATGAATATGTTTACCGAACTGATGAGTCAGAAAAGGGAGCTTATCGAATTGTTTCGCTAGGACCGGATGGTATTGAGAGTGAAGACGATATTTTTGGAAAGACCAGGTGACGATCTGGGAACCAGCTTCAGGACGCGCACGCCGCAACGCACCCGGCAGCCCGTCTTGAGCGACGTCGAAACGCCAGGATCGGTAAACGCTCGAAAGTCGAGCAGGAGGCGTAAAAGCAACTCGCCTTCTTCTTCCTTAGCTGCCATTCTTCCTTCTTCAAAGCAATGGTCGCTGCCGCCCACAGAATCGAGGCCGAGCAACCCGACGTGGCTGAGGAAAACCGCGTCTGGGATTTTTCGGGCGCGTCACCGAATCGCCTCGGGCAGGCGGCCACGCAAGTCGCTGACTGCGACTGGGAAACTGGTCTGGTCGACTACGATTGGCCTCGGGGTCCCTCTTTGACCCAAAGGGAAAAGGACTCCTCGGTGAGGTAGGAAGACACAAAGAATCGTACGAACGGAAGAGGGCATGTGCCTGTGCATCGTTCAAACAGGATGCCGCGGGCACGCCGACATAGCGGCGTGGCTACATTCGCTGGCTGCGGATTCTGAATCCGCTTATTCGGCCGGCAGCAGGTCGCCGCGGTCGACGGCCTTCTGGATCTGGGCCTTCGCGAAGGCCCAGATAGTCTCGCTGCCCTCGGCCATCCTGCGGTTGCGGTCCAGGACCTGGTCGTGCCGGATGCCGTGGTGTTTCCAGGCATGACCGTTGGTGTGGATATTAAGAAGGACGGGCTGAAGTCGGTCAAGGGCGGCGGCGAAACGGGCCTCCGGGGTCCGGCGTTCTTCGAATTCCTCCCAGAGCGCGCGGAAGTGAGTGCCTTGATCGTCGGGCAGGAGGCCGAAAATCCGATTGGCGGCTTCGCGCTCTCGGTCGAGTTTGCCGACCATGGCGGCCTCGTCGTAGACGAAGGTGTCTCCGGCATCGATTTCGACGAGATCGTGGACAATGACCATGCCCAGCACCTTGAGGATATTGAGGTCCGGAGCATTGGCATGCTCGGCCAGGACAAGGACCATCAGGGCCAGGTGCCAGGAATGCTCCGCATCGTTCTCCCGTTTCCGGTCCGAGATCTTCAGGGATTGCCGGAGGATTGTCTTGAGCTTGTCGACTTCCAGGATGAAGGCGATCTGTTGTTCGAGTCTGTCGGTCATGGCTTGTGGGTTTTCTCGCGCGGAGGCGCGGAGGCGCGGAGGAGGAAGACGGAATGGCTGGAAGAGGGATTTGGTCAGGAGCGCGGCTCGCCTTAATGGGTATTGTTTCCGTATTTCTCTGCGCCCCGGCGTCTCTGCGCGAGTATCAATTTGCTTCCCGGCTGATGATTACTGATCCTGAGGACTTTCATTCATGAACAACCAGCCAGGTGATATCCATGTGAAAGGGGCGCGGGTGCACAACCTGCGGAACCTCGAGCTGCGCATTCCCCGGGGCAAACTGGTCGTGATCACCGGGGTGAGTGGATCCGGGAAGTCGTCGCTCGCCTTCGACACCATCTATGCCGAGGGCTACCGCAAGTACATGGAGAGCCTCTCAACCCAGGCCCGGCAGGCGCTGGAGCAGCTCAAAAGACCGGACGTCGATTTCATTCATGGGCTTTCGCCGGTCCTGGCCATTGAACAGCGGACGGCCGGGGCCAATCCCCGCAGCACCATCGGCACCGTGACGGAGATCGCCGACTACGCCCGTCTGCTCTGGGCGCTTGAGGGAGAGATGCATTGTCCCAAGGACGGCGGGATTGTCCTCCAGCAGACCCTCGACAGTGCGGTTGAGCGCCTTCTGGAGGAACCGGAGGGAACCCGGGCGGTCCTTCTCGCGCCCTGGATGCGGGCAAGGCCTTCGGTACTCCGGGACGAGATCGGCGGTCTGCAGCAGCGGGGATTTCAGCGGATCCGGATCGACGGGGTCATCCGGAAACTCGACGAATCGAAACTGATACCGTCGGGAACGGCTGAGTTGCAGGTGGATCTCGTCATCGATCGGCTTGTGCTTGCGGCCGACCAGCGCAGCCGGATCGCCGATTCGCTGGAACTGGCGTTCCGCGAGGGGAGCGACCGCGCCGCAGTCCTCATCCAGCGGGGACCGGACGAATGGGAAGAGGTCGCCCTGAGTCGCAACCTGGCCTGTTCGATCTGCGGTGACGTCTTTGAACCCCTCTCGCCCCGGCAGTTCTCCTTCAACACCTCAGAGGGAGCCTGTCCGACGTGCGGCGGACTCGGCCGTCAGCGCCAGTTTGCCGAGGAACTGATGGTCCCGGACCCGTCAAAAACCGTTCGGGGTGGCGCACTCAAACCCCTGAGAATCGGCGGGCGCAATATCATCATCCGCTACAATACGCTGCTCAAGCAATTGGCCGAGCAGATGCCCTTTGATCCGGATGTGCCCTGGTCGGATCTGCCGACCACGGTCCGGCAGTCGATTCTCCATGGAACGGGTGACCGTCTTTTCAGCATTCGTCTGAAACGTGGTCGCAAGGCGGAACCCGAAACCATGCGCTTCGACGGGGTGGTCGCGATACTCGAAAAGGCCCGCTCGGAGACCCGGAGCGAAGGCTATCGGGCCCGGTTGTCCACTTTCCAGATGGCGGGCGATTGTCCCACCTGCCATGGAGGACGGCTCAATCCCCGGAGCACGGCGGTTCTGCTGGGTGGACGGTCGATCGCGGAGTTCTTTGCCATGGATATCGGAGAGGCGGGGCGGTTTCTTCAAGACCATGCCGAAACGGCCGGCGAGGCCGCCGCCCGGGAGGAGGTCCTCCAAGGGATTTCCCAGCGTATCCATTTTCTTAAGCAGGTGGGTCTCGATTACCTGACGCTTGATCGGGAATACGCCACCCTGAGCGGTGGGGAGTCCCAGCGGGTGCGCCTGGCCACGCAGTTGGGGATGGGGCTGATCGGGGTGATCTACGTTCTCGACGAACCGAGCATCGGCCTGCACCCCCACGACAATGAGAACCTTCTGCGGACCCTCCTGGCGCTGCGGGATCGGGGCAACACGGTCATTGTCGTCGAACACGACGAGGAGACCATCCAGGCTGCCGATCAATTGATTGAGCTGGGTCCGGGCGCGGGTACGTCGGGTGGCGCCCTCCTGTTTCAGGGCACGCCGGAGGAATGTGCCGCCCTTCCGCCCGAGGCGTCCCGGACGGGACCCTACCTGAGTGGTGCGCGTCGGGTGGAAACGGATGCGAAGCGCCTCGAGCCCGGCGGTCAGTGGCTTACGGTCAAGGGGGCCGCCCAGCACAACCTGCGCGGGATCGACGTCAAGTTTCCGGTCGGCCTGTTGACCGTGGTCAGCGGGGTTTCCGGTTCGGGCAAGAGCACGCTCGTCAATGACATCCTGGCGGCCGCGGCGGCACGGAAGCTCAACCGGGCCAGGACCATCCCGGGTGTGCATGCCGGAATTGACGGGCTGGATCAGTATGAGAAGACGGTGCAGGTCGACCAGGAACCGATCGGCCGGTCCCCGAGATCAAATCCCGCGACCTACGTGAAGCTCTTTGATCCCCTGCGGGCGCTCTATGCCCAATGTCCGCTGGCGAAAGTGCGTGGCTACAAGCCGAGCCGCTTCAGTTTTAATGTGCGTGGCGGACGCTGCGAGCGCTGCCAGGGCGACGGGGTCATCCGCCTCGACATGATGTTCATGAGCGATGCGTATACGGAGTGCCCGAGTTGTCACGGGCGCCGTTACAACCGCGAAACCCTCGAGGTGCGCTTTGCCGGGCGAACCATTGCCGATGTGCTCGACATGACGGTTTCGGATGCCCGGACCCTCTTTCGGAATATTCCCAAACTGGTGGAAAAACTGGATACGCTCGAGGCAG
>JAWLBB010000008.1 GCA_041395105.1 Opitutaceae bacterium
TTTCCTCGAACGTTGTTTAGGTTGAAAAAACTCGAGAATAACCGGGAAAAGAAGAAAAAACTCGACTTCTGCCGGAAAAAGGTGAACAAATGTGCACGTAATGGACGGTGTGACGAAAAGCGTGCGCACGCAGGGCCCGGAGGTGAAACCGTGGGTTCGGCGGCTTGTTGAGGGTCAGGGTCTTCGGCTGAACGAAAAGGCCATGGGTTGGTGGTCTGTCCACTTGGATGGGTTTCTCCGCTATGCGACCCAGAGAGGGGAGCCCCTGGACCTGATCGTCACCGGCAAGGGCTACTTGCGGATGTTGCAAGAGACGCTGCCGCCCTCGGCCAGTTTCCGCCTGGATCAGACCCGGCAGGCGTTGACCGCATTTTCTCGAGGGATTGAGAATTGGCATTGGGAGGAAACACCCGAAGGCCTCCTTCGTCCTCGATTCAGACTCAAGCAGGGATGTGAGTCAACGCAAAGCATTGGGGTCCAGAGCGAAAGCGCAGCGACCGGAGAGTCGGACCGGTTGGCTCCGAGGCAGGCGGATATCCCGGATCCGGGCGCGAGGGTCTGGCTCGGACAACTGCGAAAAGCGCTGCGGGTGAGGCATTATGCTCTCCGCACCGAGAAGACCTACATGGAATGGATGCAACGGTTTTTCGGGTTCTTTCCAGGGGAGGATCCGCGGTCGTGGTCGATCGATCAGGTGAAGCGGTTTCTGGAGGATCTGGCGGTTCGACGAAACGTGGTTGCGAGCACCCAGAATCAAGCGCTGTCGGCGATCCTCTTTTTCTTCACCCATGTCCTGGGGCGTGAGATGGGCGATCTGGGGCAGACAATCCGTGCCAAAAGGGGGAAGCGGCTTCCGGTCGTCCTGGGCCGGGATGAGGTCAGCCGTCTGCTGACTTCGGTGGAAGGAAACAGCGGTCTGATGTTGAAGCTGATGTATGGGGCGGGGATGCGGTTGATGGAAGTGGTTCGCCTGCGGGTGATGCATGTCGATTTTGAGCGGGAGACGATCCATGTGCGTGAGGCCAAGGGCAACAAGGACCGCTCGGTGCCATTGCCGACTTCGCTCAAGAATGAGCTGATGGCGCAGCGGGAACGTCTGGTTCTGCTTCATGCCGCGGACCGGAAGGAGGATTTGGCCGGAGTCTGGATGCCGCACGGTCTGAGTGTGAAGTATCCGAAGGCCGGGCTGGATTTCGGCTGGCAGTGGTTCTTTCCCGGGAAGACCCCGTCGCTTGATCCTCGGAGTGGATTGCGCCGCCGCCATCATGTCCACGACAGCACGCCGCACCTTGCGATCAAGAAAGCGGTCAGGATGGCCGGAATCGACAAGCATGTCAGTTGTCACACGCTGCGGCACTCCTATGCGACGCACCTGGTCGAGGATGGCGTGGATCTGCGGAGCATCCAGGAACTGCTTGGGCACAACAGTGTCGAGACAACCCAGATCTACACCCACGTCGCGGCTCCTGCGGTGCGGCGGGTCCACAGTCCGCTGGATCGGATGGGATGACACGATAGGGAAGAGGTCGGAGGTCGGGATAGGGAAGAGGTCAGAGGTCAGAGGTCGGAGGGCGGGATAGGTCAGAGGTCGGAGGTCACAGGACGGAGGGCGGATGACAGATGACGGGGGGCGGATAGGGAAGAGGTCGGAGGTCAGAGGTCAGGACGTGACTGTCGAGGTTTCCATGATGATGGTGAGTGGGAGCCTGAGAGACCTGGCAGACCTGAAGGCACATGGTGAACCCCTCGAAGGGGATCCTCCCTCATGCTAACCCGGATTTCGGAACGCGGGGTCCTGACATTGTTCCAAACAAACCGTAGGGCGCTACAGTTTGTTTGAAAACCTCAAACCATACGTAGGATAGTAGAATGGCGCTCGGTCAGCGAAAGAATCGGATCAGCCATCGAGGTGTTGACTGCTCTTCGACGGCGGGTCCGGAGGCCCCGCCCTACCAACTGAAATCGGAGCATCCGTGGTAGGGCTGGACGTCCCCGGCCAGCCGCAACGGTTGTCCGAGACAAAACAACGATCAACACTCTTAACCAAGCGCCATTCCAGGGCGCTACGGTTTGTTTGAAAACCGCAAACCAAACGTAGGATACTACGGTTGGTTTCGGATCGCAAAAGAATACGTAGCCGACTACGGTTGGTTTGGGTCCGGGGCGGCGTAGACGGGGACGAGGACGGATTTGCGGACCCAACCGGTTTCGCCGTTGTCGAGTCGCAACCGGCGCCAACTGAGGAAGGCGGCGTCGACCCGGCCGATCTCACCGGCGGGCAAGGCTCGGGACTGCTGTTCGTCGGCCACGTCGGTCGGGATGGAGCGGAGCACGGAATCGCCGCTCACGACGACGGCGTCGGGATGGGCGAGGACTCCGTATTGCAGGACGCCGACGGTGCCGAGGCCGAGGCCGAGCGTGCCTGCGAGCAGGGCGATCGGCGCGATGATGAGGGCGAGGCGGCGGCGTCGGAAGAGGCCGGATACGGTCAGGCTGAGTCCGAGGGCGGCGAGAACGGCACCCGCCCCCTGGACCCGGTTCCAGGCGCCGGGCGAAAGAAGAGTGGCGAGTCGGTCAAGGCCCCGGGAGTCGAGCAGCGCGGCCAGGCGGGGCGGCATCCCGGCGGCCCGGGAGAGGCCGGTGCGGAGGTTCCAGCGGATGTCCGGATCGGAAGGATCGAGGACAAAGGCGGTCGTCCACCAGGCATTGGCCTCGGACCAGCGTTTCTCCTGGGAACGGGCGAGGGCGAGATTGTTGCGCAGGGCGGGGCTCCGGGGGGTCGCCTCGAGCTGCTTTTGCCAGGCGGTGGCGGCTTCGGTGTAGTCTCCTTCCCGATAGTGATCGATAGGGGCGGTGGCGGCCTCGCCTCGGGGAAGCGGCAGGAGGGGAACGAAAAGGAGAAGGGGGATCCAGTAGCGGCGTCGGAAGAAGGCGGTCGGGGGCCGCCGGCGCATCCGGATACGGGATACGAGTCGGCGGGCCTTCGATGGCCAGTCTTCGCTGAGGGTCGTGTTGGGACCGTAGAGGGCTTCTTCGGCTTCAGTCCAGAGGGAGCGCCACTCACCCCGTTCGGATTCGGAGGCCCGTCCGGCGAGCAGGGCGTCGATGGCAGGGGCGGAGGGCGCGGCCAACGGGAGGCCTAGAGCGCGGGAGGCGAGTCCCATCCATTGCGGAAGAAGCGCGCGGCGCTCGGAAGGACCGGGGGCCTTCTCAAGGGTGATGGTAAGCGCGGTCAATTCCCCGAGGGCTTGCCTGGCCTGGAGATTGGGATTGTCGGCATTGAACCGCCGGAGCATCTGGCGGATCCAGGTCCCGAGGGCCGGGACGAAAATGAGGAAGGCCCACCAGAGATTTGGAATGACGAACGGGGCGGCGCTCGGGGAACGAACGGCGAGGGGATCGCGCGGCAGGGCGGGTCCGGTGGACTCGATCAGTGGAGGGCTGGCGGGCAGTTCGGCGGATGGGGTCGCTGTCTCCGGGGATGCCGGTGAAACCGGGGGCAGCGACGGACTGGTGCGCGCCATCGGTTGGATCGCGACGTTGACCGCGTCGCCGGAGAGGGTTTCGTAACGCCCGGAAGCGGTGTTGAAGAAGGTGAAGTCGACGGCACCCAGTTGGTAATTCCCCGGACGGGTGGGGACGAGGACGACGTCTTCGGACAGGGTCCCGGTGAAGATTTTGCCCTCGGCCAGTTCCTTGCGGCTTTGCGGCTGGATGACCTTGAAGTCGACGTTGGCCTTGCGTTCGGGGAGGCCGATGCCCTCGGGCCAGTTGCCGGTGCCTTCGAGTTTGAGGGTCCAGGTGACGGGATCGCCGACGTTGGTCTCGGTCGGGACCACGTTGGACTCCATCGTGAAGCTGCCGACGGCGCCCTTGAATCCTGCGGGAGCGGGCGAGGGCAGGGGCTGGACCTGAATGACGGGATCGTCGCTGGAAATGAGGAATTCCTCAACCTGGGGCCGGGAGAAGAAGAAGCCGGACCGGTCCCCGGTCTGGACATTGATGCGCTGCTGGACGGCGGCGATCTGGAGAGGACCGGATTTGCGGACAAGGGCCCGGGTGCGGTAGCGCAGGCCCACCCGTTCCTCGCCGGCCACGGTCGCCGAAACCTGTTCGGGCTCTCCAAACGGTTCGATGAGCAGGCCGTTGGGCGACCACTGGGGTTCGCTGGACAGGCTGACCTGGAAGCGTCGGGAGACCAGGAGCACATAGGTGATGTCGATCACCTGGCCCTCCCAGACCGGGCCGGCAGGGACCTGAAGAAGCGAGGTCACCAGCGAGTCGATGTTGAGATCGGTGCCGCCTACGGTGGCGTCGACCACCTCGAAGCGGACCTCGTCGACCCGCAAACGTCCTTCGTTGGTCAGGATATTGAGTGACGGGATGACGATCTCTCCTTTGCGGGTGGGTTGGACGGCATAGGAGAGCTCGACCCGGCGGCTGACCTTGAAGTTGATGATATTGGTCTGCTCGGAACGGGCGGGCTGGCCGACATTGAGGCCGTCGATGGGGGGCAGTTCGAAATTCTCGGCCGGCTGACAGCCGTCGAAGACAAGGGAAAGCCGGTTTGTCTTGCCGAAACCGAGCTGTCCGCCTGCCGGTTCCCAACTGACCGATTGGGCGAATCCGCAGCTGGCTGCGAAAAGGCCGGCCAGGACCGGGCAAAGGAGGAAATGGAAAAGGATTCTCACAAGGCGCGGCATCGCTACCAGTCTTTCTTCGTTTTGGATTCGGTGGGTGGTTCTCCTTCGAGCATCTGAAAGAGGCGGGCCGGGGAATCCTGATTGCGAACCTGTTCAAGTTCCTGAAGGGCGGCGGCCAGTTTCGGATCGTCGGGAAGCTCCGCCTGCGAGGAATCGCCCCCGATCGACTGCATCCGGCTATCGTCCTCTTTGTTGGGGTCGGACGGCTGTTCCTCCTCGCCCGTCCTGTCTTCTTCTTCGCCGGGTTTGGGTTGGTTCTCCGCCTGCTGTTCCTCGTTCTGGTCTTTTTCCTCAGGGGAGGGTTTGTTCTGATCCTGCTGATCCCTGTTCTGCTTTGAGTCTCCGGATTGGCCCTGATCGCCGCTTTCCTGATTCTGGTCGTTGTCCTGATTCTCCTGGTCGTTCTGAGACTGCTGGGAATCCTGGGACTGCTGCTTGTCCTGGTTTTCCTGATCCTGCTCCTGATCGTCCTTCTTCTGGTCGTCCTTGTCCTGCTGCTGGTCCTGGGGTGGAGGCTCTTCCAGCAATTTCAGCAGATCGCTGCGCAGTTGCTCCCAGTCGGCGGTTTCGGGGTCCATCGCCGCACCCCGGTCGACCGCCTCGATCGCGTCTTCAACCGCGCCTTTCGGGATGGGTTGCCCGGCCTGCTGCACCGCCTGACCAAAGGCGAGTGTTTCCCTGGCCAGGGTTGACCAATCGGCGGCGGTGGCGGCGGGTTGTTCGATCAGACGGGTGACCAGTTCCTTGATCGCATCCGGGCTCGGCGGTTCGGGCGCAACGAGGGATTGCGCCGGCAGACGGGGGGCGAGGGCCAGACCGGCTATGAGCAGCGGCGCGAGGAACGCGGCCGATGTGGCGGACGCCTGCCGTTTGCGTTGCCGGTCGCTGGCCCGCTGGAGGCGACGGAAGCGTGGCAGTGAGGGGAGTTCGCGCCAGAGCGACAGAAAGGCCAGGATGATGGCCGGGAGGAGAAACAGCTGGAATCGCTCGATGCGCCGGATGGTTCTCTCTTCGAGGAATTGTCCGGCCCGGCCCTTTTCGATCGTTGCGGAGATGAGGTCGGCCAGATCGATCCACCCGGAAGCGGGCCGGTAGACTCCCCGGGTCATCTCGGTGAGTTCGCGGAGGGTGGTGTCGTTGAGCCGGGAGAGCACGACGGCTCCTCCGGCATCCTTCATGAAGCCGCCCGTCCATCGGGCACGAGTCCGCCCTCAGCCGTGCCGATCCCGAGTCCGAGGACCTGGATGGAGCGCTCGCGAAGAATCTCGGCTTGGGGCTTCCAGTCGCCGTCGAGGCTCTCGCCATCGCTCAGGACGATGAGGAAACGGTCGGCGGGACCTTCTTCCTGCCCGAAGGAATTGAGCGCCGTCTTCAACATGGCTTCATAATCAGTGCCGCCCTGGGGCAGGTAATCGGGATCGAGCTCTGCCAGGAAGCCCCGCAACACCTGGTAATCGGAACTGAGGGGGCTCTGCAGAAATGCGGTCCCGGCAAAGACGATGAGCCCGACCCGCTCGCCTTCGAGTTGGTCGAGCAGGCTCTGGATCATGAGTTTGCTGCGTTCCAGCCGGGACGGGGCGACGTCGTCGACGAGCATGCTGCGGGAAAGGTCAAGGGCGATGAGAACCTCCCGGGCCCGCTCATAGACCTGCTCCTCGGTTTCACCCCACTGGGGCCGGGCCAGGGCGGTGATGACGAGCACGAGGGCCAGCCAGATGAGGACCGGCCCAACGCGGACGGCGGCGCGGACCGGTGCCGGCTTGAGTCCGCCCATACCGGATTTCAACCGTTGGATTTTGGGCCACCGGGCTTCTCCGGCGTTTCGTTCCGGTCGGAAAAGGATCCAGAGAAGACCGGCAACCGGTAGGATGAGGAACCAGAGCAAGGCGGGATGTTCCCAACTCACAGACGGCCTCCTTTCGGATTCGGGTTGCGGGTGCGGCCGAGTCCCGAGAAAGCGAGGAAACACGCCCCGGGTACGGCGAACCAGGCGAAGATCTCGGACGTGACGACGAAGGTCTGGGCGGAAAACTCGATCTTTTCGGTCCGGTCGATTTCGGCAAAGGCCGACTCGGTGGTCTCGGGCTTGTCGGCCCGGAAATAACGTCCCCCGGTTTCCGCTGCCATCTCGCGAAGTGTGGGCTCGTCGAGATCGGACACAACCTGCCGGTAGGCGATGGTGCGGCCGGATTCGTCACTGACCGGCATCCGGGTGATGCCGTCCTTGCCGGCCCCGATCGTGTAGATGGGGATCCCTCGATCCTTGGCCAGGCGGGCGGCGTCGAGAGGATCGAGCTTGCCCTGGTTGTTGGCGCCGTCGGTCATGAGGATGATGAAGGCGCCCTGGCGGGGGCCGGACCGCTCCTTGCGGCCCTGTTCGAGGCGGGTCAGGGCGACGCCGACGCCGTCTCCGATGGCGGTGCCCTCCTCGAGCAGGCCCACCTCCAGGCGATCGGTCTGGCGCTGGAGCCAGTCGTGATCGAAGGTAAGGGGGGAAAGGGTATAGGCCCGGCCGGCAAAGACGACGAGTCCGATCCGGTCGCTGGAGCGTTCCCGGATGAAGGCCTCGATGACCGGCTTGACCGCCTGCCAGCGGTTGATGTAGGTGCTGCCACGGCGGTAGTCCTCGGCCCTCATGCTGCCGGAAAGGTCCATCGCCAGGATGATGTCGTATCCACTTTGTTGAGACTCCCGCTTGTCGTCGATCTGCTGGGGACGGGCGAGGGCGACGATGAGAAGGATCGAGCCGAGGTAGGCCATGACGGCCGAGCCGAACGGTGCCCGCCCGATGCCGGGCCGGTGCCAGGCGGAGGCGAACGGAATCATCAGGAGGATCGGGGTGCGGCGGCTCCTAAGCCAGGCCACCAGAGGCAGGGCGAGCAGAAGCAGCAGCCAGAAGGGATCCTCAAGTGTCCAGCGGGTCATGACGGAATCAGCGGCGGGCCGGCTGTTTCAACCGGCGCTGGAAGAAGGAGATCATGGCATCGATCGGCTCGTCCCGGGTTGAAACGGTCAATCGGTTGGCGGGATCCGGGAAGAGGGCATGGAAGGCGTCGTCGCGTTGGGCCACCCACTCGGCATGGGCGGTGCGGTGGGAGGAGGTGCGCGTGTCGATGACGGCGAGAGAACCGGTGACCGGATCGAACACCGGCAGGGCGCCGGCTTTGGGCAGTTCGCGTTCCCAGGGGTCCTCGATGCGGAAGCCCATCGCCTCGTAGCGTCGGCGGATGACGGTCCAGCCCTCCGGTTCGCCGGCCGGCGGGAAATCTCCGAACCAGATGAAGATGCTGTGCCGCGGTGCCGCCTTGGCCAGAAAACGCCAGGGGATCCGGGCCTCATTGGGTCCGTCGGTCGACGGCACCGGCCTTCCGATCAGGGTCGAGGCGGAGTGGAGGATGGCCTGGCGTCCGGGAACGGGGCGCCGGAAGGCGTAGCCACCGGGCGAAGCGTAGACCAGGCCGACCCGGTCGCGGTTGACCGCGCCGAGGAGCATGACGAGGGCGGCCAGTTCGAGAAGACCTTCGCGCTTGCTCCGGTTTTCCGAACCGAACTGCAGGGAAGGGGTGTCGGCAAAGAGGAGGAAGAGGCAGACTTCGCGCTCCTCGACGAATTTCTTGCGGTAGGGTTCGCCGAGCCGGGCGGTCACATTCCAGTCGATGTCCCGGACGTCGTCGCCGAACTCATACTTGACCACCTGGTCGAACTCCATGCCCCGTCCGCGGAACGACGAACGGTATTCGCCGCTGAGGACATTCTCCACCGCGTGCCGGACCCGCCACTCCATGCGCCGGAGCAGGCCGAGGGGAGTGGATCCGTCGGGGCGAACGCCGATGAGGGGAGCCTGATTTGCCATGGGAACGGGCGGGCGGTGCAGTCTCAGGCGCGGGTGGACGTGCGGATTCCGGGAACGGGGGTCTCCTCAACGATGGTCTGAAGGATGGCATCGGGAGAGACTTCCTCGGCCTCGGCTTCGTAGGTCAGGCCGATCCGGTGGCGCATGGTGTCGAGAAAGATGTCCTGGATGATGCCGGGGGTCACGTGGTCTGAACCCCGGAGCCAGGCGAGGGCCCGCCCGGCCTGGAAGAGTCCGAGGGAGGCACGCGGCGACGCCCCGTAGGCGAGATACTTGTTCCGGTGGGCCGCGTTGTCTTTCTCGCCGCGGGTGGCACGGACGAGGTTCAGGATATACGCCTTGAGTTCCTCGGCGACGTGAACCCGGTCGACCTCGCTGCGCAGATCGAGAAGTTCCTCTCCGTTGGAAACGCCTTCGAGGGCGGGTTGGGCGGTGACCATGCCCCACCGGGCCATCATTTCGCTTTCCTCGGATTCGGAAGGATAATCGACGATGAGCTTGAAGAGGAAACGATCGCGCTGGGCCTCGGGGAGGGGATAGGTGCCTTCCTGCTCGACCGGATTCTGGGTGGCCATGACGAAGAAGGGCCTGGGCAGGAGGTGGGATTCTCCTCCGATGGTGACCTGGCGCTCCTGCATGGCCTCCAGCAGGGCGCTCTGGACCTTGGCCGGGGCGCGGTTGATCTCGTCGGCCAGGACGAGATTGGCGAAAACGGGACCCAGATGCGGGATGAACCGTCCATCCTTCGGCTGGAAGACCATGGTGCCGACGACATCGCTGGGCAAGAGATCCGGGGTGAACTGGATGCGCTCGAACTGCAGGCCGAGAGCGGTGCCGAGGCTCTTGATCAGGAGTGTCTTGGCCAGACCCGGCATGCCTTCGAGAAGAACGTGGCCATTGGCCAGGAGTGAGACGAGGAGTCGCTCGATGACTTTTTCCTGGCCGAGGACAGCCTTGCCGACCTCGGTTCGAATGGCCTGGGGCCAGGGATGTGTCTGGGTCATTTCAATTGATGGAATCGATTGGGAACACGTTTGTTGCGCAGCGGCAGCAGAGAATGGACCGGAACCTGGTGGTGAGGGTTCCGGAGAAACTGGAATCGGAAACCGGCGGGAACTCAAGCCGGTGGATCAAGGCGGGTTGAGGGTACCGTCGGGAAGGCGGGCCTGGGTCCAATCGGTGACGGCATCCACCTCGGGAAAGCGGGCGGCGGCGGTTTCGTCGAAGCCGACTCCGATGCCGGGGAGGTCGGAAGCGTAGAGAACCCCCCGATAGAGCTGCGGGCAACCGGGGAAAACCTCCCGGGTGTTGGCGCCGAAACCGCAAAACTCCTGAATGCCGAAGTTGGGGGCGACCAGATCCAGGTGGAGGGCGACGGCGTGTCCGATCGGAGATTGATCGGGGGGGCCATGCCAGGCCGTGCGGACCCCGAAGGTCTCTCCGAGAACAGCCGCCTTCCGGGCCGGGGTGAGACCGCCGATATCGCTGATGTGCATCCGCAGGTAGTTAATCTGGCGGTTGATCACGAGCGGGGTCCATTCGAGCGGATTGGTGAAGAGTTCACCCATGGCCAACGGAGTGGTCGAGGTGGCTCGCACATTTGCGAACCAGTCCCTGTCCTCGGGAGAGAGGAGGTCCTCGAGGAAAAAGAGTCGGAAGGGCTCGACCTCGCGGGCGAAGCGGACGGCTTCCGCCGGGCTGAGGCGTTCATGAACATCGTGAAGGAGATGGATCTCGTCGCCGAAAGTCTCCCGGACCGTCTCGAGGGCGGCGAGGGCGCTGCGCCGGTAGACGGCGGGATCGTAGTAATGGCCGGGCGGGAAGCCGGGGCCGGGCGGGACGGCCGATTTCGATCCGCCGTAGCCCTGCGATTGAATCCGGATATGAGTGACGCCCTCGTCGATAAACTTCCGGACGTTGTCCTTGAGCTCGGCGGGATCGCGTCCGTCGGCGTGCCGATAGACGGTGGCACCCACCCGGCAGCGCCCGCCGAGCAGCTGGTAGAGGGGCATGCCGGCTTCGCGGGCCTTGATATCCCAGAGGGCCATGTCGATGCCGGAGATGGCATTGTTGATGACCGGTCCGTTGCGCCAATAGGCATTGAGCCGCATGAGCTGGTGGAGATCCTCGATCTGGCGGGCATCCCGGCCGATGAGAAGTGGCTTGAGGTGCCCGTCGACCAGCGCACGCACGGCATGATGCCGGTAGCAGAAGGTGGCGCAGCCGAGTCCGAAAAGGTCCGGTTCGTCGGTCTCGACCTTGACCACGATGAGGTTGCAGCCTTCCGGCGCGGTCACGAAAGTCCGGATATTGCGGATCTTCAGCGGCTTCTCGCCTGTTGTTGGTCGCGAATCTGCTGCGGCCGAGGTCGGATTCAGGTAATCAGTGGGCTGGCTTTGCGATTTCATGGGCGTGCAATCAGTCGAATCGACCAGATACCGCGGCCGGACTCAAGGGCACTTTGAATAATTCGAGATGGGCAGCCCCGGCATACGGCAGCTGTAATCCAGTTGTAAATTCGCAAAGATGTCACCTGGGAGGTTTGACCGCAGGCGTCACGGTCGATTTCGATGAGACCCATGCCCCTACCGATTCTCATCGCGGCCCACGATCCCGAACTCAGGGAACTGCTCGCCTATGCGTTTGTCCGATCGGGTTGGACGACCGAGTCCGCCGGCAGTGGAGGTGAGGCGCTGGCCCGGATCTGCGGGTCGCGACCTGCGGGTGTGGTTCTGGATCTCGACCTGCCGGACATTCACGGAGTGGGTGTGATGGAGGTGATCCGGCATCTCTGGCCTGAGGAGCCGGTTCCGGTGATTGTCCTGTGTTCCGCGGAGTCGGAGGTCCACCGCGGCGAGGTGCTGCGGATGGGCGCCGATGCCGTCGTGAGCCGACCGTTCATCGTTGAGGAGATCGTCGAGGCCCTGGGTCGGTTGGTCGGGAAAGCACCGGGGGTCGCGGGGACAAAGCCCGCGCGGGCCCGCCGACCGCGACGACCACGGGGTCGAAAGCGGTTGATCGAGGCGTAAAGCCTCTCCTACCGATTCGGATGTTGTGGAAGCTCGAGGCATAAAGCCTCTCCTACTGATTTGGATGTCGTGGGAGCTCGAGGCATAAAGCCTCTCCTACTGACTTGGATGCCGTGGAGGTTCGAGGCATAAAGCCTCTCCTGCAAGTGAGGAGAACGCTGGATGAGATGTAGGAGAGGCTTTATGCCTCGATTTCAGAGCCACTCTGGTGGAGGAATGTCCTTATCGGACACCATCCATAGACGAGCCTCTGAGGAGCAATGCCAATAGGGCCAGACTTCATCGATCCTGAGCAGACTCTTGCGATACGGATTCATCTGCATGTATCGGAGAACTGCGGCAACCGAGTCGGATATTCTCAGTCTCCGGTCGAAAAAGGATCCTCTTTGCCACTGCAGATTCAGTGATCGGAGAGTTGGGCTCAGGCGTCCCTTGAACGACCTGACGATCTCTGCCAGAGTGCACGGTTCCAAGAGCCTGAAGAGAACGTGAAGATGATCCGGCATTATGACCAAGGCGAGGAATCCGACCGCACCCGAGGCTTCATACTGTTTCAAGATCGACAGGGCTTTTCCGTACACAACCGGATGGTCGAGGCCGGAGGACCCTTTCATCAGGCAGATTGTGACGAAGTAGAGGCTTCCGGATGAAGAAACGCGTCCAAGCCGAAGCGATTGGTGACCTTTTCTCGCATCGACCATGCAGGTCGACGATAGGAAGATGGATCGAGGCGTAAAGCCTCTCCTACCGATTCGGATGTCGTGGGAGTTCGAGGCGTAAAGCCTCTCCTACTGACTTGGATGTCGTGGGAGTTCGAGGCGTAAAGCCTCTCCTACTGACTTGGATGCCGTGGAGGTTCGAGGCGTAAAGCCTCTCCTACTGATTCGGATGCCGTGGAAGCTCGAGGCGTAAAGCCTCTCCTACTGATTCGGATGTTGTGGGAGTTCGAGGCGTAAAGCCTCTCCTACCGAATCGGATGTTGTGGGAGTTCGAGGCGTAAAGCCTCTCCTACTGACTTGGATGTGGTGGAAGTTCGAGGCGTAAAGCCTCTCCACCAAGTGAGGAGGACTATGGATGAGATGTAGGAGAGGCTTTATGCCTCGATTTCAGAGCCACCTATCCCGGGTTTTCAGACCATTGCTTCCACCGGGTCCTGATCGAGGCGGCGGAAATGGTCGGTGACCCGGCGGATGTGGTCTTCGAAAGAGAGGCCGTGGGCTGCGCGCAGGATCTCCGGACTGCTGCCATGGTCGACGAAAGTGTCGGGCCAGCCGATCCGTTCGACCGGGATCAACCGGTGGGCATCCTGGAGTGTCTCGAGAACCGCGCTGCCGAATCCCCCGGCGAGGGCATGATCTTCCATCGTGACGATCAGGCTGACCTCACCGGCGTGGGCGATCAGCCGTTCCCGGTCGATTGGTTTGGCAAAGCGGGCATTGACCACGCCGACCGAGAAACCTTCGTGCAGCAGGAGGTGGTCGCTGATGCGGACGGCATCGGCCACCATCGGGCCGAGGGCCCAGATCATGATGTCCGTCCCGGGTCGGATCAGTTCGGATTCGCCGATCGCAAGAGGGGCCGGCCTGGACTTCCTCTTCACCCCGACGGACGCCCCGCGCGGGTAGCGGATGAAGGTGGGTGACGGGGTCTTGATACCCGTATGCAGCATGTCGATCAGCTCGTCCTCGTCCTTCGGCTGCATGATGATGGTGTTCGGGCTGCCGCGAAGGTAGGCGATGTCGAACAGTCCGTGGTGAGTGGGTCCGTCGTTGGGACTCAGTCCGGCACGGTCCATGCAGAAGGTGACGGGCAGATTCTGCAGGCAGATATCGTGGATGATCGGATCGACGGCTCGCTGCAGGAAGGTTGAATAGATGGCACAGACCGGATGGAAACCCTTGGTGGCGAGGCCTGCGGCGAAGAGAACGGCGTGTTCCTCGGCGATGCCGACATCGAAGAACTGCTTGGGCAGAGCCTCCGCCAGATGGCTGAGACCGGTCCCGCTCGGCATCGCCGCGGTGATCCCGACAACCTTGGGGTCGTTCCGGGCGAAAGCGGTCAGGGTCTCACCGAAGACGTCCTGGTAGGTCGGAGGGGCGGCCGAGGTGCTGGCCTTGGGCTGTCCGTTGTCCGGATCGAAAGGGCTGGTCCCGTGGAAGCGCTCCGGCTGCTTGAGGGCGACCGGGTACCCCTTGCCCTTCTTGGTGATGAGGTGGATGACGATGGGCTGATCGGAGTGTTTGGCGAATTCCAGATTCCGGATGACCTGTTCGAGGTCATGGCCATCAATCGGGCCGAGGTAGCGCAGGCCGTATTTCTCGAAAAGCGACGAGGGAACCATCATGCTTTTGGCCCCGACCTTGGCCCGGCCTCCGATCCGGATGAGGGAATTGCCACCGGGGACCCGCTTGAGGAAAGATTCAAGATCGTCGTGCATCCGGTTGTAGACCGGATTGGTGATCATCTCGGTCAGGTACTTGGAAAGGGCGCCGACGTTGCGGGCGATCGACCATTCGTTGTCATTGAGAATGACAATGAGCCGCTTGGTCGAGGTGGCGATATTGTTGAGCGCCTCCATGGTGATCCCGCAGGTGAGGGCGGCGTCGCCGAGAACGGCGATGACGTGTTCATCGGTCCCACGGAGATCCCGGGCGGTCGCCATCCCGAGGGCGGCTGAAAGGGCGGTGCCGGCGTGTCCGGCCCCGTAGCAGTCGTGCTGGCTTTCGGTGCGGGTCAGAAATCCGCTGTAGCCGCCGGACCTGCGGATGGCGCTGAATTTCTCGTCATTCCGTCCGGTCAGCAATTTGTGGACATAGCCCTGATGGGCCACGTCGAAGATCAGATTGTCGCGGGGGGAATCGAATACCCGGTGCAGACCGATGGTCAGCTCGACCACTCCCAGATTGGGCCCGAGGTGGCCGCCGTTGACCGATGTGACCGCGATGAGGCGGTCGCGGATTTCCTGGGCGAGCCTCGGAAGGTCACTCTCGGGGAGTTTCCTCAGGTCGCCCGGGTTCCGGATCAGCCCGAGAACGGGAGTTTTGGCCGGGGCCGGGTCTGGGGAACGCTTCGAATCGCTCATGAGGGCGGGCAGAGTAGGTGAGGGTCAGGACTTGTCGGTTTCAAACGCGGTCAATCCAACACCTTCAGCCGAGGCGCGGAGTTGCTCAATCTTCAGTTCGGCTTCCTTGAGTCGGGTTTCACAGACACGCAGCAGTGCCGTGCCCGATTCGTACTTCTCCAGAAGGTCGGCGAGAGCGATGTCGCCGTCCTCCATCTGGGCAATCAGCTGCTCCAGCTTCTCAAGTGCTTGTTCGAAAGATAGTTTTGCGCGGTCGTTTGATGCCACGCCATGAGGATGACCCGGTGAACGACGATTTCAATCCATTCTTGAAATTCCCTCGGGAGGGGGGCTGAAGCCCCGCCCCTACAAAGGCTTGCCGCCCGGGCGGCTGGCGGTTCTGCTTTTGCGCAATCATGCCCGCCGTTCTTTCCGTGGTTCTTCTACTCCTTCTGGTTCGCCTCGTCGCCCAGATCTGGCTCGACCGACTCAACCTGTCGGAAGTGCGTCGGCACATCTCCGGGCCTCCGCCGGCGATCGCCGACGTCATGACCGAGGAGAATTACCGGAAGTCGGTGGAATACACGACAGCCAAGCTGAAGTTCAGCATGGTGGACTCCGCCTACGACGCGATCGTTCTGGGGGCGATCCTGCTCTCCGGTTTCCTGCCGGCTCTGCATGGGTGGGTGACCGGGGCGCTGGGACCGGCGGCCTGGGCAGAGGTGGTTTTCTTTTTCATCGCCATTTTCGCCGTCGGTCTGCCGGGATTGCCGATGGAGTGGTGGTCGCAGTTCCGCCTGGAGGAGCGGTTCGGCTTCAATCGGAGCACCTTCGGACTCTGGGTGATCGACAACCTGAAGGGGTGGCTGATCGGCCTGGTCGTCGGTTTTCCCCTGCTCTGGCTCCTGCTCAAGCTCGTTGAGTGGTTGGGTGAGTCGTGGTGGCTCTGGGGCTTCGGGGTCTTCGCCGGCTTCCAGATGCTGATGATTGTCTTCTACCCGGCCCTGGTCATGCCGCTCTTCAACAAGTTCACCCCGCTGAAGGAAGGGCACCTACGGGATCGTCTGCTCGCCTTGGCGGAGCGCACCCGGTTCCGCGCTTCCAGCATCCAGGTGATGGATGGCAGCCGCCGTTCGGCCCACTCCAACGCGTTCTTCACCGGTTTCGGGGGCTTTCGGCGGATCGTGCTGTTTGACACCCTGATCGAGCAATTGAGTGAAGAGGAACTCGAGGCCGTCCTGGCCATGAGATCGGCCACTACAAGGAACACCATAATCCGCCGGATGCTCGGGCTTTCCTTGCTCATGGTGCTGCTTGGGTTGTCATCGACTACCTGGCGGGCAGTTCGTGGTTCCTCGCGGGCTTCGGTTTCGAGGGCCTGGAGAAGGCGGCGGTCTTTCTGCTGGTCGCCCTGATCGGCGGCGTGGTCACCTTCGCCTTCCCCTTCATCAATCTTCTGTCGCGCAAACATGAATATTGAAGTGATGCCTATGTGGTGAAGGCTATGACCGGCAGTCGGCCGTCGATGATCGGGGCCCTGCGGCAACCGACCGAGAAGAATCTCGGCAACCTGACCCCGCATCCCATCTACAGCCGTTTCTATTATTCTCATCCGACCCTGGTGGAACGGGTCGGCTCGATCAACTGACGGCGTCGCGGAGGCGCGGGGAGCGGGGCGGCGGGATGAGGGGCCGGTGGCGGCCGGGCCTTCTCCGATGGTCCCTCCTCCTGCTGGGCGGTCTTGCGTCGGCCGAAGGCGGCGATGGCTCCGTCCGGGTGGCGACCTACAACCTGCAGAATTACCTGGCCATGGACCGGCGGGTCGACGGAACCTTCCGGCCGGATTACCCCAAACCCGAGTCGGAGAAAACGGCCCTTCGCCGGGTGATCCGGTCCGTCGAACCCGATATCCTTGCACTTCAGGAGATGGGCCCGCGCCCCTACCTGGAGGAATTGTGGCGGGATCTGGAGACCGAGGGTCTGGTTTATCCTTATCGGGTTCTCCTTGAGGCGGCCGATGAGGAACGCCACACGGCGGTGCTTTCCCGCATCCCGTTCGTGGAGAACCGCTCGATCGATTTGCTGCACTTCCGGTATTTCGACGGAAAGGAGGCGGTCAAGCGGGGCCTGATCGAGCTGGTTTTCGAATGCGAAGGCGAAAGGTGGAGCCTCTTTGTCGTTCACCTGAAGAGCCGCTATACGGATCGCGAGGACGATCCGGAGTCCGGGATCCGAAGGGTCGGGGAGGCCCGGGCGATCCGGGATGTCATCCTCGAACGGTATCCGGATCCTTCCGCCGGTGCTTTCATGATTGCCGGCGACTTGAACGATACGAAGGGGTCACGATCGCTGAACGCCCTGCTCAAGCGGGGTGGAACGGAGATTTCGCGCGCGGTTCCCGCCATCAACCAGTGGGGCCAGACCTGGACCCATTATTATGGCAAAGAGGAGGTCTACAGCCGGGCGGATTACCTTCCGGTTTCAGCCGCATCTTCCTCCCGGGTGGTCGGAGGCCGGGGCGCGGTCAGAACTGACGTCGCGGCCCGGGCCAGTGATCATCGGTTGGTCTGGCTGATCTCGATTTCGCGGATTGAGATCCCCGGGTCAACGGCGGCGGGCTATTGCCGCTACGACAACCGACCCGTGGGCGGGGACGACCCACCTTCTCAGCGCACGGTGATCGGAACGATGATCTCGCTCTGGCCGGGGGCGGAAACGTAGATCGAGCCCGAGCCGGGCGTTCCGCCGCGGATGGAGACATTGACCGAACGGTCGCCGGCAGGGACGATCACCTCGGGCATGATCACACTGTCGGGAACGTCAGTCGTCACCTGGATGGCCATACCGCCGGCGGGAGCCGGAGACGGGATGGAGAAGATCAGCATGGAGCTGGCACCGCTGGCCAGGTCGAGCGACGAGGGCACCACCCGGACGGTGGCCGGGTCGACCCGCAAGGTGCCGACGCTCAGACCGCTGGAAAGGCTGACCGGGTGGTTCTGGCCGGGAGCAACCGCGGGGACGTAAAAGCTGATCGAGGTCGGCGACTGGAACTCCGTCCTGGCCGGCATGCCGCCCACGAGGACGGCATCGGCCTGGGTGAAACCGCGGCCGAGAATGCTGACCTTGGCCCCGACCGGCGCCCGATTGACGTCGAGGGTCAGGGCATAGCGGTTGACCACGGTGAACTTCGTGATGTCCGTGTATTCCTCGAGCACCTTGGAACCGGTGGCAGTCTTGACCTCGTAGTTGACGAGGAAGCAGTAGGCCTATCCTGCCGTCCGGATGGAAGCGGTAATCGGAATTCGTAATGTCCTCACCCAGGGGGCTTTTCGCCATCGGAAAGATCTGGCCGTCAATGACAATCTTCGGTTCGATGGTCCCCTCGACGACTACTCCGCTGCGCTTGTTGATCTGGAGCGTGATGCTGTAGGTTTGCGATGGATTCTCGGAAAGTCGGCGGCGTCAGGTTCTGATGGTAAGGTCACATCCGCTGAGAAGCATGAGGACAGCGCCGAAGCAGGCCGAGAACCGGCCACCGACGGTTTGAAAAGAGCAGGATTTTCCATGGAAAAGATGAGATTGTAGAAGGCAGACTGTTCGGTATTGCAAACAAATTCCCATGAGCGAGAACCCGTGTGGAAATCAAAGCCCCGTCACAACGTGACCGACTTTATGTCCATGTCCCGTTCTGCGCGCGGTCCTGCGATTTCTGTGCCTTCTATCAGATTCAACCGCGGCGCTGACGATGTGCAGCGTTACCTTGACGGTGTGGCCCGTGAAGCCCCTCCGGTTGGGGTGGGACGGCCCGCTTCCACCTGCTTCATCGGCGGGGAATGCCCTCGGTCCTGCACGAACGCGACCTGGACTGCTCTGCAGGCATCCTCCTGGACAATTTCGGCGGCGGATTCGACGAGTGGACGGTGGAGGTGGCGCCCGGCTCGGTGCGTCCGGAGAAACTCCGGCGTCTGCGCGAACGCGGGGTGACCCGCATTTCCATGGGGGTGCAGACCTTTCAGCCCGGGCTGCTCGAGGCACTTGGGCGCCCGCATTCGACCGAACAGGTCCTGCGCGCTTACGAGTGGATACGCGAGGCGGATTTCCCCAGCGTCAGCCTCGATCTCATATTCGCCGTTCCGGGTCAGGACGCGGAGGGCCTGCGGGCGGATCTGGATGAAGCCGTCCGGCTGGCCCCGGACCACCTCTCCACCTATTGCCTGACCTTCGAGGAGGACACCGCACTCTATGTGCGCCTGGGCGAGGGGAAGGTGGTCCGGAGCGAAGAGACGGAGCGCGAACTCTACCGCGAGACCTGGCATCGTCTGGCGGCGGCGGGCTACCACCAGTACGAAGTATCCAATTTCGCGCGCCCGGGTCACCAATGTAATCACAATTTGAATACGTGGAGGATGGGGGAGTGGATCGGCCTGGGTCCGGCGG
The DNA here is from genome assembly GCA_041395105.1 of Opitutaceae bacterium. NCBI lineage: Bacteria > Pseudomonadati > Verrucomicrobiota > Opitutia > Opitutales > Opitutaceae > Opitutaceae bacterium. The sequence continues at coordinate 19,084 of JAWLBB010000008.1, forward strand.
CGGCCAGTCAGCAGGACGGCTGGCGTGGCGGGAATCCGCCGGACCTCGACGCCTGGCTGGGCGATCTTTCCGGAGGGATCCGCGGCCGGGCCGGCCGGGAGGATCTCCAGCCGGTCCGGTTGGCCGAGGATGCGCTCATCTTCGGACTGCGCCTGCGCGAAGGGGTGAGTCTGCCCGCCCTGGCCCGGCGCTTCCCCCGGGTTGCCTTCGATCCGCTGAACTCTCTTTTGACATCGCTGGAGGAAGAGGGTCTGCTGGAAAGACCGGGCGACGGTGTCATCCGCCTGACCGAGGAAGGCTTGCTGGTTTGCGACGCGGTCGGGGTCGAATTGATGGGATTGCCGGTGTGACCGAAAGGAGAATGAAAGATATGCCCTTATGAACAGACGATGGACAGCAACAGCCAGGATCATCCTGGCGGGGATGCTTGTGGGTGTGGCGGGCTGTGCCACAACCCCCGATTACGAACCGAAGGTCACCCGCGTCTTTGTCGAGGCCAATCCCCTCGAGGGTTACAGTCAGGTGCTGGTCCTTCCGTTGAGCAAGGTCTCCATTCCGATCGATCCCAAGCCGGTCCTGAGCGAGTTGGACATTGTGGGGGTGGATCTCGTCCGGGTCGACCTGGGTCTCTGCCTCGACTTCAGGTTGACGCCAGCGGCGGGTCGGGATCTCTACCGGTTGAGTGTGAACCGCATGGGCCGGCGCCTTGTCCTGACCATCAATGGAGTGCCCGTGGGTGTCCGGTTGATGGATCGTCCCTTCTCCTATGGAAGCATCATGTTTTTCGTCGAGATTCCCAACGATGAATTGGACAAGCTGGTGGCCGACCTCCAGGCCACGGCCATCGATGTGCAGAAGGCAATCGACGAGTAGCTGACTGACGTGATGTATCGAACGATATTCTGGATGACCGTCGGTCTCGCCTGGGCATTGTCTCCGTCGGGAGCAGGGGCCGGGCCCGCCTTTGTCTGGCCGACGCCGAATGAGGCCTACAGCCGGGGCGCCCCTTTCGAAGACTATGTCCAGCCGACGGTTTCGGGGTTGGTTGTGTCCGGGCTCTTCGGGTGTGTCCGCACCGACGGGAACCAGTTTCACGAGGGATTGGATCTGAAAGCGACCCAACGTGATCGCAAGGGCGAACCGACCGACGAAGTCCGTGCGATTCAGAACGGCGTGGTCGCGTATGTCAGCCGTCGGTCGGGCAACAGCAGTTTCGGCATCTACGTCGTGATCGAGCATCGCGGGCTCGACCTGCCGGTGATCAGCCTGTATGCGCACCTGCGGAAAGTGGAGGGGACCCTGAATGTGGGCGATCAGGTGATGGCCGGACAGGTCATCGGCACAATGGGTCGGACCGCGGCGGGTTACCCGATTCCCAAGGAGCGGGCCCATCTCCACCTCGAGACCGGCCTCTGGCTGAGCCGGGAGTTTCAGTCCTGGTACGACAGGCAGGGATACGGAAGCAGGAATCTGCACGGCGTCTTCAACGGAATGAACACCGTGGGGTTTGATTTCCATGATCTTGTCGACCGTCTGGCCTCGGGGCAGGTCACCGGGATCACGGATTATCTTGTGCGTCAACCGACGGCGGTGACGGTGGAATGGGGGGGGAGCCGGATTCCCGACTTTGTCGAGCGCTACCCGCAGCTCCTGACCATGCCGCTTCCCGAGAGCGTCACGGGCTTCAGGGTGGATGTGACCTGGTACGGCCTTCCGGTCCGCTGGACACCCCTCGTGCAACCGGTCAGGGGGCCGGCAGGTCAGGTGAATATCGTGTTTCACGACCGGGATTTGCTGGAACGTTATCCCTGCCTGGATCTGGTGAAGGAGAGTGGCGCCCAAGTGCGGGCGGGCGGTCGGCTGGATCGTCTATTCGGAATTCTCTTTGCCGATTGAGGACGTTTTTTGGACCGTTGCCCGGACGAAACCCTTGCTCCGTCCGGCTGATCCCGCAGGATGACCCTCATGTTTACGGGTATCGTGGAGTCCTGCGGTGAGGTGGTGTCGATCCGGGAATTGCCGGGTTCCTGGCGGCTGGGTGTCCGGGCGCCGGAGATCACCGATGGTGTGGGCATGGGCGACAGTGTCGCGGTCAACGGCTGCTGCCTGACCGTGGTCGGGTGTGGCGGCGGCCTGCTCGAGTTTGATCTGTTGGCTGAAACACGCCGGGTAACCAATCTCGGGGATATCGAGGTCGGCTCGGGGGTGAATCTGGAGAGGAGTCTGAAGTGGGATGGAAGGATCGGAGGTCATTTCGTCAGCGGCCATATCGATTCGACCGGCCGGATTCTCGCGATCGAGCCGAGAGGGAAGGATGTCTACCTGCGCGTTGTGCCCGACGGTGACCATCGTCAGTTGCTGGTCGGCAAGGGCTGTATCGCGGTGGACGGGATTTCGCTCACCCTGGCCGAGGTGGATGATGTAGGTTTTGCCATCTGGTTGATTCCCCACACCCTCGAGGTGACCAACCTGGGACGTCGAAAGAGCGGTGAGGCGGTCAACCTGGAATTCGACCTTCTCGGGAAGTATGTGCAGCGCTTCCTCACCTTGAAGCAGTCGGAGAGTCCCTACAATTCACCGAAGGCGGAAGCGACAGATTAGGAGGGAACGGATTGCCATGCGCTGCCAGATGGAGGCCCTGATCGCCGAACTCAATCGGCTCAAGCAGGAAGGCGTGACCCATGTCGCCGTCAGCGACGACGCTCTTGAGCATCTCCGAGCGGTGGTGGCATTGCGCTCAGGCGGCCAAAGGGCGCTCGTGGAGGACCGGGCAACCAAGTCCGGACGGGTCAGCCTGCCCGAGAATCATATCCGCACCGAGGACGCCGCGAAGACCCTGGCCGAGATTTTCACGGCGGCGAACGCGAATGCCCGGAATGCGCCGGAGCCGGTGGCGTCGCCGTCGAAGGGAGCAGCCGGCGACAGTGCTCCGGGGAAAATCCCGCTCCCGTCGCCGATCGTCCTGCCGGTGGGGACCAAGCAGCATCGATGGGAGGCGTTGAGGGACCGGGTTCTGAATTGTCCGGAGTGCAACGCTCATGTTCAGCCCGGAAAAAAGGTCGTTTTCGGGATCGGCAATCTGGATGCCGACATTTTTTTCTGTGGTGAAGCGCCCGGAGCGGAGGAGGAGATCAAGGGCGAGCCGTTTGTCGGTCCGGCCGGAGAGGTCCTGACCAAGATCATCAAGGCAATGGGCCTGACTCGTGAGGACGTCTATATCGGCAATATCATGAATTGGCGTCCGGAGATGCCGACGGCGCATGGCAACCGTCCACCGACTCCCGAGGAAACCGCTTTCTGCCTTCCCTACCTGAGGGCCCAGATCGAAGTGGTGAATCCCAAGGTGGTGGTGGCGCTGGGGGCTACCGCGGCCAAGGGATTGCTCGGGGCGGAGCAGTTCTCGACCTTGGGCCGTGCCCGTGGCCAGGTCCACACCTTCGAGAATCGTCCGCTCGTGGTCACCTATCACCCGTCCTATCTGCTGCGGAGCCAGCCGCTCCGGACCCGCCGAATGGTCTGGGAGGACATGCTCCAGGTCATGGAACTGGTCGGCCTTCCCATCTCGGAAAAGCAGCGCGGCTTCTTCCTCTGACTGCACCCGTCAGCGGGCGCCTTTGACCGTGACTTCCTCGACTTCCGTGGTGGGAGCGCCGAGCTGGCGGCCGGTGGCCATGGCGAGGACCGGCAGGTAAGGCTCCAATTCGGGGCGTTCGTCGCCGCTGACAACTTCAACGTTGGCCAGCTCTTTGCGGGAGCCCTTCCCGGGATCGATTTTGCCCTCAACCGCAGAGAGAATCATGTACTTTTCGAAGATGGTGACAGGGCGGACTTCCTCGGAGAACCCGGTGTTGCCGGTGGCTCCGGTGGTGCCGAGTGTGCTCGTGCGTCTCGGGGCTCCGGTGATCGGGTCGATGCCCGCCACTCCTATCCCGATCGGGTTCGGCACCGTCACCACCCGGTATTCGATTCTGGGCGGGCGTATCCCGTAGTCGACGAGGACAATCAGATCGGGCTCTTTGCCGGGGAGCGCAGGGATCAGTCCCTTGCCTTCGAGTTCCTCCCCGATGATCGTGGCGACGCCGCCGAAGAAAGGATCCGTGTCGGCAGGCGACCCCGGCAATGGCCGCACCTCATAGGTGGGGCCCCACCGTTGACCGACCGCGGCCACGCTGTCGATTTCGAGGTCGTAATTGTAGGTGGCGGTTTGGCAGCCACCAAGGCCCAGACAGGTGACCAGTGGCAACGCCCGGACGGCGAAACGGCGAAGGGACGATATGCTTGTGGGTGGGAACATCGTGTTCTTTCTCGGGGAATCATACCGAAGCCGCCCTCCGGGTCAAATCGGTAACACTCATCTTGGAGGAGACGGTTTTCCGCTCCCCGAACGATCGGTTGAGACTCTGTCCGCCCGAGGAAGTCAGGTGCGCGCATCGAGAAGCTGCACGGTGTGCAACACCTCGAGGTCCGTGCCCGACTCAAGGAGGTGGCGGCGCAACTGCATGAGGCAGCCGATATTGCCGGTGACCACGACGTCGGCCCGGGTCCCGGCGAGATGGCGGGCTTTCCGCCGCCCAAGCTCCCCGGCAGTTGCCGGATGTTCGATGTTGTAGCTGCCTGCCGAACCACAGCAGATGTCCGCCTCGGGAATATCCCGCACCTGGAGCCCGGGGATTGACCGGAGCAGGTTGCGCGGCGCCTGCCGCACGCCCTGGGCGTGGGCGAGGTGGCAGGCGTCGTGGTAGGCGACGATCCGGTTCTCACCGACCGGGTCGGGCGGTGGAATGAATCCGACTTCCTCAAGGAATACACAGATGTCACGGGTCCGGGCCGCAAAGGATCTGGCCCTGGACTCTTCGGGATGGCCCTTGAAGAGCAGTCCGTATTCGTGAATGCCCGATCCGCAACCGGCGGCGGTGGTCAGGACGGCATCAAGATCGTCGGGAAAGGCCAGGAGATTGCGGCGGGCGACGGTCCGGGCGGCCTCCCCGGCTCCGGTATGCAGGGCAAGTGCGCCACAGCAGGCTTGACCTCGGGGCACGACCACCTCGATTCCGTTTCGATTCAGAACGCGGATGGCGGAGCGGTTGATGGCGGGTGAGAGGACCTGCTGGGCGCAACCGGCGAGCAGACCCACCCGGGCCCGGCGGGCGCCGAGGGCCGGATAACACTCCAGGAGATCGTCGCGCGGCGGAGGGGGATCCGCAGGGACCATCTCGAGCATGCCGGAGAGGAACCCCGGGAGGATCCCGCGGATCGGTCGGGCCATTCGGCCAAGCGCGATGGAGACGCGGAATCGACTGGGGAAGGGCAGGGTCGAGAGAAGGATGCCGCGGCGGATCCGATCGATCACGCCTCGCCGCCGATCGGGCTCGGACCACGCGCGGTAGGGGGTGACCAACTCGCCGTATTTCACACCGGACGGACAGGCCGTGACACAGGCCAGACAGCCGAGACAATTGTCGATGTGAGGCTCGGCTTTGGAAGGATCCAATCGACCCTCGAGGACTTCCTTCATCAGAAAGATCCGTCCGCGGGGGGAGTCGATCTCCTGGCCCATCGTCAGGTAGGTCGGACAGGTCGGCAGGCAGAATCCACAATGCACGCAGGCCTCGATCGCCCGTGCCATTTCCGGTCCGTTCGGACCTCGCTTCTCGATGGGGATGGAGTGTTGCACGGTGTCGGGTCCGGTTCAGAGGCTGCCCGGAAGACCGGGAAAACGGTCATCCGGGTCGAGGGCGTGGCGTATTCTATCGGCCATGACAGCGCCGGGAAAACCACCGGCCAGATGGGGTGCTCCGTCTCCCCGGAAAACCATGCCGGTGAGTTGGTGCCTGTTCAGGATGGAAATCAGGGAAGAGGCGTTTCCGGGCCAGGCGACCCAGCCGGTGGCTCCGCCGAAGGTGTAAAGCGTGCGTGCGCCGGCCGCCCGGAAATCGCGGTCGATCGCCGGGATGGCGGACGGTGTGAGCGCGAGCTTGACCCGGCAGCCTTCGCCATCCCCAGCCGGCGGCGCGGCCATCCTCCGGTTCAGCAGATCCGGTTCGCCGTTCGAGACCTCGCGGTCGAGAAAGGCTCCCAGCCGGTCGACACGCTCAACCAGAGAATCGGCCTGACCCGCGAGAGTGAGGTGGAGGGTGCCCGGAGGTTCCAGATCAAGTGCGTCGAGAACGAGGTGTGATCGATTCAACCGGATGATCCGGGCCACCGCGTCGTTGAGGTCCGGGCAGTGAACGCGCAGGTGGCGGACAGCGGCGGGAGCGGGAAAGACCTTGAAGGTGATCTCGGTCAGGATACCGAAACGGCCGAGGCTTCCGACCACCAGTTTCGGAAGGTCGAAACCGGCCGAGTTCTTGACCACCCTGGCCCCGCCCCGGATGAGGCTGCCGTTGCCGGTCATCAGCTGAACGGCAAGAATGAAATCGCGCATCTGGCCGTGGCGCTGGCTGCCGGAACCGCTCAGGCCCGTCGCGACGGCACCGCCCAGGGTGGCGCCGTCCGCGGCAAAGGGAGGATCGAAGGGCAGGAACTGGCCGTGTTCCTGCAGGGCCGCCTCGACCTCGCGCAACGGGGTTCCCGAACGGGCGGAGATCGTGTATTCATCAGGCTGATACTCCGTGATCCCGCGGAAGGCCGCGGTCGAGATCGGCACGATGCCGTCCGCCGTCCGACGCCGGGTCCACTTGCTGCCGCCGCCCAGGGCGAGGATCCGGGGGTGGGCGAGCAGCGCGTCGCGCAGTTCCCCGATCGAAGCCGGGGCCGGCGGATCTCCATCGTTCCCTTGCGGCTTATTCACGCGAGAGATGCCCGGATTTCTCAAGGGGGTGGAGCCCCACCTGGGCGAGAGCGGGCGCCACGCCATCGGGGAACATCTTCCCGCGGTTGGAGATGCCCTTCGGGTCGATGGCGCAGTGAAGGGAATGAAAGGCCGCGATGTCGTCGGGACCGAACATCTCAGGCAGATACGCTTTCTTTTCCATGCCGATGCCGTGTTCGCCGGTGATGGATCCGCCGAGCCTGAGACAGAGCCGCAGGATCTGTCCGGCGAGTTCCTCCGCCCGCTCCAGCGCCCCGGCTTCCTTGCCGTCGAAGAGGATGAGCGGATGAAGGTTGCCGTCGCCGGCATGGAAGACATTGGCCACCTTCAGGCCATGAATGGTGCTCAGGCGGTGGATTTCCTTGAGGGCTTCACCCAGTCGGCTGCGTGGAACGACCCCGTCCTGAACGATGAAATCGGGTGATAGGCGTCCGACCGCGGAAAAGGCGCTCTTGCGCCCCTTCCAGATGAGGGCCCGCTGGGCGGCGTCTTTCGCGATCTCAATGGTGGTGGCCCCGGAGTCCCGGATCGACCTCATGATCACTTCGAACTCCGAGGCGACGGCAGTTTCCTCCCCGTCGAGTTCGACAATGAGGACGGCGGCGGCTCCTTCGGGGTAGCGGGCGCCGACCGCGGCCTCGGCGGCATCCAGGGCGAGACGGTCCATGATCTCCATCGCGCCCGGCAGGATTCCGGTGGCAACCACGCGGCTGACCGCGTTTCCGGCGGATTCAAGGTCGGGATAGGCGGCGAGCACCGTCCGGGTCGTCTCGGGCAGCGGAAGGAGCCGGAGGGTGATTTCCAGGGCGATGCCGAAAAGTCCTTCGCTGCCGACATAGAAACCGGCGAGGTCCGGACCGACCGTATCCCAGGATTCACAGCCGAGAGTGACCACCTCGCCGTCGGGCAGGACCGCCTTGATCCGGACGACGTGGCTGCCGGTCATGCCGTACTTGAGACAGTGTGCCCCTCCCGAATTGAATGCGACATTGCCGCCGATCGTGCAGACACTCTGGCTCGAAGGATCCGGCGCGAAATAGAGACCGTACGGACGGGCGGCCTCACTTACCTTGAGATTGATCACGCCCGGTTCCACCACGGCGGTTCGACTGTCGGGATTGATCGAGAGAATCCGGTCGAGCCGGTTGAGGGCGATGACGATGCCGTCCTGAATCGGGAGGGAACCGCCGGACAGACTGGTTCCGCTGCCTCGTGCGACGAAGGGAACGCCATGGGCGTGACAGAGCCGGACTGCGGCGATAACCTCTTCCCGGTTGGCGGGCAGGACGACCGCTTGCGGACGATTCCGGAAGACGGTCAGACCATCGGACTCATAGGGCGCCAGACGGACCTCATCCTGGAAGAGACGGTCGGCCGGGAAGACGGACTCGAGTTCCGCCAGAAAGGCCGTTGCGGGTGGGGTGCTCACGGAATTGGACCACCAGCATTCAGTGAAACGGCCGGGCGTCAATCGGGAGTCGTCGGGGTCACCGAAGAGGACGCAGAGAAGGGGTGAATCTCAGGAAGACGGTGGGAGACTCAGTAAAGGGCAGTTTGTGGCGATGGGCCCCGGCCTTCAGGACGCCGGGTCGGGTGCGTTGCCCCGGGAACTGCGGTCAGGGTATTTCCGTCTTTGCCTTCGCAGCGCATAGGCCGTTCCGGTCAGAGTGAGGAAGACCATGGCCGCGGCGGATAGGGTGACGGCGACCACACCGATGGAGCCGATAAAACGTCCCGAGTGAAGGTCGAGAAGGATGCGATAGACGCTGAGTCCGTCTCCCCGGTAGCTGCGAATGATCCGATCCTCAAGATCGGCCGACAGGGGCGCAGGAACGGTCACCTCGACCGTCACCGATGGGTCAAGGGTGGTCCAGTCGACGAGGTCACGGTCGAATCGGTAACGTCCGGAACTCATCAGGAGAGCGAGACGGGGATCGGCGGGTTCTCCGGTCAAACCGAGCGATCGCAGTTCACCCGGAGGAAGGGAGGCGGAATCGAACCGCTCAACTCTTTCTCCGGTCCGGGTGAAGAGAAACATTTCGCGTGGTCCAGCGGCCACCCAGACCTCGCCCAGGCCGACCGCGCCGCGCAGTTCGCCCAAACCGGCGATTGCCTGATCGTCGAGATAGAGTGAACCGGAAAGTCCGACAGCGACCTGGCCGGCCCCCAGGCTGAAGGCAATCGGATCGTCCTCCGGCTGCATGCCATACCAGCGGTAGAGCCAGTCGGCCTCGATGGGGCGATTGTGCAGATCGAGACGGAGTGAGTGGTTGAGGGCGATCCCGGAAATTGCGACCAGCAGGAAAATCCCGCCGAATGACAAACCGACGCGACGGTGCCAGGCCATGCGGATCCGCCGTGCCGGCCGGCGCTCGGGTCCGTCGCCGGCCTTTGAAGTGGCCGGGTTCATGGAGCCGCCAATCCTTCCTGCATGGTGACCCTGTCATGGAGAACGAGTGCGAGGCGCCCCAGCCGGGTCAGGGCATCGACCGACAGGGTGGCCCCGGCGATGCCGTCGATTTGTTGGGTAAGCCGGCCGCTTTTGTCCAGTGCGGCGCCCCTGAACTGGTTGGTGAAGAAAGGATGCTTTACCTCCCAACCATGGCTCTCGCGGTAGATGAGCACCTTGACCTCTTCGAGCGCTCCGTCACGGACCACCAGTCCCGCGGTGATGGGCTTGACCTTGCCGATCTCTTCCAGAATCCAGGCCGTACGTGTGCCTGCTCCATCAACTGATTCGGCCCTCCAGTAGCGGATACGCAGGGCCGGATAGTCGTGTCCGAGGATATCGTGCACTGCGGATCGGATGTCCCTGCTCAGCCAAAGCAGCGACGGCGTGGGAGGGCCGTTCGGACTTGTGGCGAAGGTCTCGTTGAGGAAGGCTTCGGGTTTCAGATAGACGTCGTCGCCCTCTGTTTGACCGTGGGAACGCAACACGGTGAGGATCAGCAGGACTGCCAGAACGACTTGCCGCATGGAATCGGTTTGGGTCAGAATTGAAAACCCACTCCGAGGTTGAGGGTTTCGTCGCTGGAGGAGGGAAGATCGGCGAATTGGACATCGGCCTTGAACACCACCTGCGGGTGAGGCCAATAGTTCATTCCAACATCGGTGTAGCTTTGCCGGGAGTCGATCGAGTCGCCCGCGCTGTTGTCGACCACGCTGTAGCGGGCAAAGAAACCGAGATCCCCGAGCGTGGTTGTGAACCGGTAGGAAGGTTCGAGGTAATAGCCGACCTGGACATCACGGCCGAGGGCTTCGGCGGTGGCGCCACTGATGTCCCATCGGGCATAGAGGGCCCGCAGACCAAAGCCGTCTCTTCGCCAATCGGCGTGAACCTCGGCCAGCGTGGCGCCGGCGCTCTCGTTGGGAAGCGCCCCTTGTGCGATATCCTGCTGGACCTGCAGGGAGGCGGCCAGTTCGAGGCCGGGGACGCCGGTGTACTTGATCCGGGTGGTGGCCGCACCATCCTCGGCCGTCGCTTTGGCCACCTTCTGACGCCCGGCACGGATATTGGCGGTGGCGGTGTTGAGGCCGGAATGCAGGGCCAGATCCCAACTCAGGCCGTTCTCAAATTGCCGGGTGTAGCCGAGTCCGCCCTCCCACCAGGTAGTCGGGATGATCGAGGTCTCCACCCGGTTGCGCTCCACTCCATAGAAGGTATTGGGTTCATGGATCTCGTTCAGAATGCCGATCGGCAGAAGAAACAATCCGGCCCGGGCCCGGGATTGGTCGCTCAGGTCGAACTCGATGAATGCCTGCTCGAGTTCGACCTCTCCGGGAGCATCATCGCCGGCCAGGGCATGCTCAACTTCAAGCTCGGAGAAGAGGCGGATTTCATCGGAGAACTCGTGGTTGACGAACAGCACGAACCGGTGGAAATCGATCTCATCCCGGTCCCCAGTGTTGTAGTGAAGTTCGCCGTAACCGCCCAGCGAGGTTCGTCGATACCAAGCGTTCTCGCCGGGTCCGATTGAGTCGGCCATGGTTTCCACATAGGTCGAGGTGGCCTCGATCTGCTCCTCGAATAGAGAAGCCTGCCGGTCGGCGGCGGCGCTTCGAGTCTCCGCCTCGTCAAGACGCCGGCTGAGCGTCTCGATCTGTTGTTGCTGCTGCTGGATCAACGCCCACATTTCCTCGGGCGAGGGCAGGGTCCCATTGGCCGGCAGGACGGCTGCTCCGCCGAAGGCGGATACGACAATCGAAAGGGTGAGTCGGGTCAGTCGGTTCATTGGCAAAAAGGTGCGGGTGCGAAATAAGATTGAGACTCATCCTCAATGCAAGGTTTTTTTGAGATTGAATCGCAATCGCATTAAGATTGATTTGCGCCGCCGCGGATTTTCGGGTTTCCAAGCCGCCAGAGCCCGGTAGATTGCCCGGTGGGTGGTCGATCGGACCATTCCAACCCCGGTCACTTCATGCAGGATCTACCCCTTTCAGTCTTGTCCCTTCTGGCATTGTCCCCGATCGCGGTGGTCATGCTGTTGCTGGTCATTCTCCGCTGGCCGGCCAAACATGCCATGCCCGTCGCCTACCTCTTCACCGTGGCCATCGCCATGGTCTTCTGGAAGACGCCGGGGGCCCAGATTGCCGGCGCAACGGTTCACGGAGTCGTCACGGCGGCGAATATCCTCTTCATCGTTTTTGGCGCGATTCTGCTGGTCAACACCTTGAAGGAATCCGGCGGGATTCAGATCATCCGCCAGGGTTTCATCAACATCTCACCGGACCGTCGGGTCCAGGCCATCATCATCGCCTGGATGTTTGGTGCCTTCATCGAAGGCGCCGCGGGATTCGGGACCCCGGCCGCGATCGCGGCGCCACTGTTGGTCGCCGTCGGATTTCCGGCGATGGCGGCGGTCATGGTCTCCCTGATCATCCAGAGCACGCCGGTTTCCTTCGGAGCGGCCGGCACGCCGATTCTCGTCGGAGTCAATACCGGTCTGTCCGGTCAGCCCCAGGTCCTGGCCCTGCTGGAACAGATGGGGATCAGCCATGAAGCCTACCTCCACACCATCGGGGTGTCGGTGGCTCTGATCCACGGCACGATCGGCACCTTCGTCCCCCTCATCATGATCAGCCTGATGACGGCTTTTTTCGGCAAGAACCGCTCGTTCCGGGAAGGGCTGGCTCTCTGGAAGTTCGCCCTCTTCTCCGGTTTTGCCTTCACCGTCCCGTATGTCGCCTTCGCCTGGTTCCTCGGCCCCGAATTCCCGACCCTGCTTGGCTCGCTGATCGGACTGGCCACCGTTATTGTCGCCACCAAGCTGGGACTCTTTCAGCCGGCGAAGCCGTGGGACTTTCCCCCGAAGGAGGAATGGCAGGAGGAATGGACGGGAGAACTCCGGATCGATGATCATGTGGAACACGCGGACCTGACCCGGAGCACCCTGTTCAAGGCGTGGTCGCCCTACCTGGTCGTGGCCGGCCTGCTGGTGCTGACCCGGACGGTCGGGCCGATCAAAGGGCTGGTGACATCGGCCGCCGTCACCCTGGAGTGGACGGATATCTTCGGAAGCGGCATCTCGACGAAGTCCCAGCCGCTTTATCTTCCGGGATTCCTCTTTCTCGTCACCGTGGTCCTCACCTACGCGGTCTTGCGGATGAACCGTGCCCAGATCCGGCGGTCGTGGGCGGCTTCCGCCCACACCCTGATCGGCGCAGCCTCCGCCCTGATTTTTTCGGTGCCGATGGTCCAGGTTTTCATCAATTCGCAGTCGGATTCCCTCAGTCAGATGCCACTGGTTCTGGCGGACGGCGTGTCGGCCCTCTTCGGATCGCTCTGGCCCCTGATCGCTCCGACAATCGGCGCGCTCGGAGCCTTTGTCGCCGGCAGCAACACGATCAGCAATATGATGTTCTCGCTCTTCCAGTTCGGGATGGCGGAAAAAATCGGGGTGACCGCGTCGGTGGTGGTGGCGCTGCAGGCGGTGGGCGGGGCGGCCGGCAACATGATCTGTGTCCACAACGTGGTGGCGGCATCGGCCACGGTCGGTCTTCTCGGACGGGAGGGCAGCATGATCCGCATGACCCTGATCCCGATGGCCTGGTACGTGCTCTTTGCGGGCAGTCTCGGGCTGTTCCTGCTCTACGGTCCCGGACTCAACCTCGGCACCGTTCTGCTGGCGGCGATGGCGGTCTTTCTCCTCTCCCTCGTCATGAAGAGCGCGCGGCAGTGACAGGAGCTCCGTGTAGTCAGGTGTTCACGGGCAGGTCCTTGCGGGTCTCGGTCCCGAGCCAGAGGATGTTTCCGTCGGGATCTTCGAACTTCATCTCGTAGGCCCAGACTTCGTTCCTCGGTTCCTGGTGGACCTTGACGCCGCGCGAGCGGTATTCGTCGAAAAGCGAGTGGTCCCGCAGGCCGATCCAGACCCGGGTGGGGGTGGGCGGGTGAGACTCCTCCCAGAGCATGATGGCATGGCCGTCCCTTGATACGCCGCAGACGATCACGCCGCTCCAGTCGAGGGTGAACCCGAGGGTCCCGGTATAGAAACGGATGCTGCGCTTGAGGTTCGAGACCGGCAGCACGGGAATGGTGTTTTCTATCGTCATGGGGAAACGGTACTAAGGTAGGGGGTGTTCAGGAGGTATCGGGAGTCGTCGTCGCGGCAGTCTCTTGGTGGGAATCCGCATCGATACGCCCCGGGAGGTCGTGGCGACTGCACCAGAGAGTTGCACCAACCAAAAAGTCCGTTCTGAGCTGAAGATTCCGCATGCCTCTTCGCCCGTTCTCTCATGGCTGCAATGGCGCTCCGGGTTCATTCGGTCCCGGCGTCGGGCGTGCCCAGAAGGCGTGCCGACTGTCCGCGCAACCAATCTGGATCAACTTTCTGGATACGGTCATAGGTGAGGAGGCCGTTGATCTCGACCTCGACATCGGTCGTCTGGGTGTAGACGCCGGCGGCGACGCCCTTGCGGCGGAGTGCGCAGAGGATGTCGATCGACCGGGCGTAGCGGTCCTTCCACTCACCGATGGTTTCCGGAAGTCCGCCGTAGCCCCAGTTTTCCCGGGCGGCATCCCAGAGGTGCCCGTCGACCGGCCAACCATGTCCGCCGAACTCGCCGACCACCTTGATGAAGTCCGTGAAGCGCAGATCGTCCAGGGGGAAGTCGGGATCCGGATAGGAATGGTGGTCGGCAATGTCGCCGACCGGCCAGAAATTGCCCCCGGAGGAGATATTGACCGGACGGGACGGGTCGAGGGAGACCGCCAGGGCGCCGACTTCCATGCTCCGGTGCTGTCCCCAGGCTTCATTGAAGGGCACCCAGACGGCGACGCAGGGGTTGTTGCGGAGGTGATCCACCATCCGCCTGTATTCGAGAACCCATTGCGCATGGGCCTCGTCGGGCCAGTTGGCGTCGACCGGATCGGGCTCCATCCGGGTCCAGGGTGGGCTGGAGCCGTCCGGGTTCTGCCTGCCCCCACCGTAGCCGCTGCTGACCTGGTCCTGCCAGACGAGCATGCCGATCCGGTCGCAATGGGTGTAGTAGCGTCTCGGCCTGACCTTGATGTGGGTGCGGATCATGTTGAAGCCGGCGGCCTTGAGAAACTCGATGTCCGAGCGCATGGCCCGGTCGGTCGGCGGCGTAAGAAGACCGTCCGGCCACCAGCCCTGATCGAGCGGTCCCCAGTGAAAGATGGGTTCGCCGTTCAGGGTGAAACGCCAGTGACCCCGGGCATCCTGGTTGCGGCCGAATTCGCGCAGCGCGGCATAGGAGGCCACCGAGTCGACGACTCGGCCCGTCCGGTCGATCAGCTCGATTGTCAGGTCGTAAAGATGAGGTTCGTCGGGTGACCAGAGCCTGGGGGTGGGAATCTGCAGGGTGAGGGTGCCTTCACCGACGGCGGAGGCGACGACTTCGCTGTTCATCGAGGCGGTTGCACGAAGGGTTTCACCGTCCCCGACCGGTCCGGCCAGTCGGGGAGTCACCACGATCCGGCCGGAGGCGATGTCGCACCCGATGGCCAGGTCGGCTACGGACCGTTCGGGCACCGATTCCATCCAGACGGTCTGCCAGATGCCGGTCACTCTTGTGTACCAGATGCCTCCGTTGTGGAGTCTCTGTTTCCCATGGAGCTGATAGGCCCCGGTCGCATCATAGACCCGGACGATCAGTTCATTGGCACCGTCCCGCAGCGCCTCGGTCAGGTCGAAGGAGAACGGGGTATGTCCCCCGCGGTGTGAGCCGATTTCCTGTCCGTTGACCCAGACTGTCGTCTCGTAGTCAACCGCTTCAAAATGAATCAGGGACCGCTTCCCGGGGATCGGGCCGGGCAGGTCGCGTCGGTACCAGAGGGCTTCGGTCGGTTCGATCAGTCGGCCCACACCGGAGAGGGCCGACTCCGGGCAGAAAGGGACGAGTATGGATCCCGCCCATGTCTCGACCCGGGTGGCGTTCCGGGGCGTGACGGCGTAGTCCCAGAGGCCGTTGAGATTGGTCCATTCGGGTCGCTCGAGCAAGGGTCGTGGGTATTCCTGCCAGGTGCTCTCCGGCGTGACGTCACCGGCCCACCGGGTGAGCATGGCACCTTCGATCGGTTTCCAGTCAGCGTGAGCGGCGGGTGATGTGACGGCAGTCATGATGGCGAGAACGGCGAGGGAGGATCCTTTCATGAGATCCACCAGAATCCACCACCTGTCGCAATCCGTAAAGCGACGATTTCCGGAGACGATAACGGCCGAAGGCGAGGCGGGTTCAGGTCCCGCCAGCCAGGCCCGTCCGGCCCGGGACATAGACCACTTTGAATCGCTCGCAGACGACCGGCATGGTCCGGGATTTTTCGCGGCCGAGCCTGGCGCAGACCCGGCCGAAATAGGCCCAATGATCCTCGCGCCACTGTCTGAGAGTTGAGTCGCCTTCTCCTTCGGCCGCCGCAAAGGCTTCGTCCACCTCCTCGAAGGGACGTATCCGGATCCGGGTGGTCTCGATCACGCAGAGGGGTTTCCTCGCCCAATTGGTCACGATGCTGAGGTCGCCAACCAGAGGTGGACGTTTATCCGGGAAATCGTATTCCCAGAGGAGGGATGCAGTCGCCGATTTCTTGCCTTCAAGGACCAGGGCGGCCAGGTGATCGGACGACTCTTCGTTGTCGTCAAAGGCGAAGATCTCAAACGGTCGGGTCTCGATCGGTCTCCCGGATTGCAGCAGAAAGGCGGACCAGAAAGACAGGGCTTCGGGTGGGAGTTCCTTGATCATGTTCGGGTGATCGGAGTCATCTGACGTGACGACGGTTTTGAGATGGGCAAAGCGGAAAAGGTCGATCGGCGGTCTGGGTTTTAATCGACGGCATAGACCGGAAGATGAGAGTAATCGCGGGTATCCGATTCGTCTCCTTCGGTCAAGTCGGCCGGATCTCGCGTCGATCCGCTCGACTGGTTCAATCCACCTTGCGCCTCAACGCTGCTCAAGGTTGAGCAGATGGCGTTTTCTCCAGAGACCGCCGCCGTAACCGGTCAGTTGACCATCATGTCCGACCACCCGGTGGCAGGGGATGATGATGGCGAGGCGATTCTCGCCGACGGCGCGGGCCACCGGGCGGGTGCTGGCGGGGCGCCCGATTGAGGCGGCCAATTGGCTGTAGGAGACCGTCTGACCGTAGGGGATCTCCATGAGTGCCTGCCAGACCTGCTGCTGATGGTCCGAACCGTGAGAGCGAACCGGCGTTCGGAACCGTTTCAGCTTCCCCCCAAAATAGAGTGCGATCTCTCTCTCGAGTTGCCGGATCGGGTCGCTGGTTCCCGGGAAAAAGACCGCCCCGATGCGCTTCTCGAGAATGGAAAACTGGGTTTCCAGCATCCGACGGTCCCAGAACTCGAGCAGGTAGACGGCCTCGTCGTCGGCTGCGGCCACCAGGGGGCCCATAGGGGATGGAAACTGAGCCACCTTCAAGGGGTGCAGGGTGACCGATCGGGTGGGGGTTTGGCCGGTGGAGCGGCGGAAGGCATCGCAGAAACCGCTCAGTGAATCGAAGCCGGTCTCCAGCGCAGCCTCGGTGACCCCTGATCCGTTCTTGAGTCGCGAGAATGCCTGACCCATCCGACGGGATCGCAGGTAGGCGAGAAAGGTCATCCCATGGTGGGCCTGAAACCAGCGGCGGGCTCGGGCGGGTTCCACCCCGGCCTCGCGCAGGTCCTGGCTGGTCCAGCGCTTCATCGGATCGGCATCGATTGCCCGGAGGACCGGACGGAGCCAGTCGGGGGCCTCGCCATTGGCTTCCATCGGACGGCAGCGCAGGCAGGGTCGGTATCCAGCGGCGAGGGCATCGCCGGCCCGTGGGAAAAACTCGACGTTTTCCGGTCTGGGCTTGCGGGCGGAACAGGAGGGCCGGCAGAAGATCCCGGTCGTGCGGATCCCGGCCACGAAGATTCCTTCAAACGAGGAATCCTTCGCGACCAGGGCCTGAAACATGGTCTCCGCGTCGGGCATGAGTTCGGGTTGTCTGATCACTGGGCGCATTCTAGCAGATCTGTGAGGCCGGATGCGACCGATTTTGCGACAGGGAATTCCCGAAACCGGTAGGTTCGAACGGATTCTCAGCGGCATGGACCAAATGTGCTGACGTTCACGAAAGGAACTGCATGATGGTTCCGGATGGCGCTTTGCTTGGAAACCGAAATCAAACGGACTTCGCCGGACCGTGTCGTCTATGCTCCGGGGAGTGCGGATCGGTCATCCGGGGACACGGGCAATGAACACTTCCTCGTCTTTCATGGTCCGTCGGGTGGTTTGATGGCCGTCTGGACCCAGAGCACGTATGAAGGGAGCGGCGACCAGCGGATCGTTTTTGCGACCGGTGCGGATGAGGGAAGGGCTTGGACCCGTCCGCGGATCCTGGCCGGTCCGGGCGAAGGTCAGGGCACGGCCAGCTGGGGGTTCCCCCTGTTATCGCGCTCGGGAAGGATCTTCGTCATCTACAACCGCTATGCCGGGAAACACGATCTTTTCGCGGCGACCTGCGGTGCGATGGCGGCGGTCTACAGCGATGATGAAGGCGCGACCTGGTCGGCCGAGCAACGGATCAAGATGCCGCGGACCTGCTGGGACAGCCGTGACCCGACCATCCCGGCCAACTGGATTGTCTGGCAGAAGCCCCTCCGGTTCTTTGACGGGCCCTGTTTTTCGGGTTTCACCCGCTGGGTCAGCCCCGAGGTGACTCCGCCCCGGCCGATTGATGCCTGGTGGGCCAATGCGGCAGTGGTGGAGTTCATGCGTTTTGAGAATCTCGACGATGATCCTGAACCCCGTGACCTCCGGATCAGTTATCACATGACCGGGGAGAAGGCCCTTCAGGTCGGACTGATCGGCCATCCCGAGGTTCCGGTTCTCCAGGAGCCGGCCATTGTTCCGCTGCCGGATGGGCGGCTCTTCTGTGTCATGCGAACCACGGTCGGGCATCCCTTTTTTTCGATATCCACGGACCGTGGCGATACCTGGACACGGCCCGAACCGCTTCGCCAGACCGACGGTTCGCTTCCCTTGCTCCACCCCTGCAGCCCCTGTCCGATCTATGAGGTCGCCCCGGGGGAGTATGTTTTCCTCTACCACAACCACGACGGGCATTTCGGGGGATGGGGGCCGCTCGATGCCAACAGCCATCGACGCCCGATCTACCTGATGCGCGGACTCTTCCGACCGGGCGCGGTTCAGCCGATCTGGTTCTCCGAACCGCAGTTTTTCATGGACAACGGCGGCGTGCCGATACTGCGGCCCGATCTCGCGATGTACAGCAGCCTGACGGCCACCCGGGACGGGGTCATGCTCTGGTATCCCGACCGCAAATTCTTCCTCCTCGGTCGCGAAATCCGTCACGATTACCTCGCGACGCTCCCTGTCCCGACCATGGAAAATCTCATCCGGGCGCGGTGAGCGGGCGCCGGATCTCCCCCCATCAATCCTGACAAATGCCATGAATGAAAAAAACCTCGCCTCCCTTATCCGGGATTTTGCCTTCTGCGTTCTTTCCGTCAGCGATATGGCGCGAAGCCGTGCCTTCTACACCGGAGTCCTCGGATTGAAGGAGACTGCGAACTGGAGCGACCGCTGGGTGGAATACGACATCGGCCACGGTACTCTCGCGGTGACCGTTGAGAGCACCGAAATGCCGGTCGGAGGAAGCGGCGTCATGGTGGCTCTCGAGATGGCCGATCTCCAGGAGGCTCAAGCCATTCTGAAAACAAAAGGCGTGGCGCCGATCGGTGATCCCTGGGACAGCCCGGCTTGTCTGGGTCTGCTCCTCCGTGACCCGGACGGCTACTCCATCCTCCTGCACCAGATCAAGCCTGCCCGGCCGGCGAATTGATTCCGGCATGTCCGATTCGACCATGAAATCCTGGATCACCAGCTCCCTTCAACGGATCTTTCCGTCCACCCCGCCAGGCCGGTCCGCATCCGCGCTCGGCGATGTCGCCCTGAACGAACGATTCAGTTTTCAATCGGGCGTTCGCCACGAAGGTTCGTCACCCCTTCAGGTCCGGGTCGAGGCCAGGGGTCCCCGGGGCTGGCAGGTGCGGGTGCGGCGGGTCGGCTACGTACCCCTGCGTCATCTGAATACGGATACACCGGAAACCGATCTCGATTCGGGCGGAACCGTCCCGGGCTACGTGCCCGATCCGCTCTTTGACGAGTGTGAAATGCTCCTGCCTTCGAGGGAAACCCATGCCTTCTGGTTCAGCGTCCTGCCCGGACGGGGAGCGACCGCCGGCGATCACTCGATCACGGTCACGGTGACGGCCGGGGGAGACCGGCCGCGGGAACACCAGGTCCGTTTCCGGGCTCATCCGGTCCGGATCCGTGCCCGTCGCGGGTTCCGGGTCACCTTCTGGTTTTATCTGGATGCCCTGATCGACTGGTACCGCACCGGTCTCTTCGACGATCGATTCTGGACCATTCTTCCGGCTTACCTGCGCAATCTTGCAGAACACGGGCAGGACACCCTCTATGTGCCGGTGTTTACGCCGCCGCTCGACGGGATCAAGCGGCCGACGCAATTGCTCAAGGTCCGGCGCAGGCCGGACGGGGGTCATGCCTTCGATTGGTCGGACGTGCGACGCTACCTCAAGGTGGCCCGAGAGTGCGGGATCAAGCACTTCGAGTGGTGTCATCTCTTCACCCAATGGGGCGCGAAGCAGGCGATTCGGGTTTATGAGGGCCAGGGCGCGGACGAGCGCCTGCTCTGGCCGGCGGGGACGGCGGCCACCTCCGCCGTCTACCGCAGATTCCTGGCCGACTATCTGCCGTCCCTTCACCGGTTCCTGCGACGGGAGGCCGTGCTCGATCATTCTTTTTTTCATGTCTCCGACGAGCCCCATGGCGAGCAGATCACCGACTACCGGAAAGCCCGCGAACTGCTCAGGGACCTCGCGCCCTGGATGCCGGTCGTGGATGCCCTTTCAGACATCGAATTCGGCCGCTCGGGCCTGACCGACCTGCCGATCCCGAGTATTCAGTCGGCCCTGGCTTTCCACCAGGAAGGCATCCGAAGTTGGTGCTACTACTGCTGTGGTCCCCGGGGGCGCTACCTGAATCACCTGATGGACACGCCGCTGGCGAAGATCGGGATGCATGGGTTTGTCTTCTATCGCTGGCCCTTTGAGGGATTCCTGCATTGGGGCGCCAACTATTGGTACCGGCAGTGGAGCCGTGAGTTGATCGACCCGTTTGCCAAACAGGACGCCGGGGCCTGGCCGGGGTGGGCCTTCGGGGATCCCTTCGTCATTTATCCGGGATCGGACGGGCCGATCGACTCGATCCGGTGGGAAGTCTTCGGTGAAAGTCTGCAGAACCATGCCCTGCTGCAGACCCTAGGGGTGGATCGGGATGACCCCATCCTTCGCCCGATCAAGTCGTTTGAGGATTTTCCGAAATCCGAAGTGTGGATACGCCGGACGAAACGCCGGCTGTTCCAACGCGAGACGCGGGATTGAGCACCGGAGAGGCTTCGCGTCTCACCGGCCGCTGCGAAAGAGTGCTTCCGCGAAGAAAAAGAGCCCGGCCATTTCGGGCCGGGCTCCGGTGGAGACGTTCTTGAGCCGTGGGGGCGCCGTCCGGGTCAACCGCGCATCTTGCCGCCGTAGACCGCCGTGCTGCCCAGCTCCTCCTCGATGCGGAGAAGCTGGTTGTACTTGGCCACGCGGTCGGTCCGGCAGAGGGAACCGGTCTTGATCTGGCCGGCGTTGGTGGCCACGGCGATGTCCGAGATCGTGGTGTCCTCGGTCTCGCCCGAGCGGTGGGAGATGACCGCGGTGTAGTTGGCCTCCTTGGCCATCTCGACCGCGTCGAGGGTCTCGGTCAGGGTGCCGATCTGGTTGACCTTGACGAGGATCGAATTGGCGGTGCCGGTATCGATGCCCTTCTTGAGGAAGCTGGTATTGGTCACGAAAAGATCGTCACCGACCAATTGGGTCGTGCTGCCGATCGCGTCGGTCAGGAGTTTCCAGCCGGCCCAGTCGTTCTCGCCGCAGCCGTCCTCAATCGAGATGATCGGGTACTTCTTCTGGAGGTCGCGGTAGAAATCGACCATCTGCGCGGCGGTGCGCTTGGAACCGTCCGATTTCTTGAAGACATAGGTCTTCGATTTGGCGTCGTAGAATTCGGAGGAGGCCACGTCGAGAGCGAGGGCGATCTCGTTGCCGATCTTGTAGCCGGCATCCTTGATCGCCTTGGCGATGACCTCGAGTGCGTCCGCGTTGGAGTCGAGCTTGGGCGCAAAACCGCCTTCGTCTCCGATCGAAGTAGAAAGACCGCGTCCCTTCAGGACGGCCTTGAGGGCGTGGAAAACCTCCGCACCCATGCGGAGCGCCTCGCGGAAGGACGAGGCGCCGATCGGCATGATCATGAACTCCTGGATGTCGATCGGGGCGTCCGAGTGGGAGCCGCCGTTCATGATGTTCATCATGGGAACCGGCAGGACCTTGGCGTTGGGGCCGCCGAGGTACTTGTAAAGCGGTTGACCGCAGGCCTGGGCGGCCGCATGCGCGGTGGCGAGCGAGACCCCCAACATGGCGTTGGCGCCGAGATTCTTCTTGGTCGAGCTGCCGTCCAGCTTGATCATGGTCTGGTCGATCAGGACCTGGTCGACCGCGTCGAGGCCTTCAATTTCCGGGAAGATCAGGTTGTGGACGTTTTCCACCGCCTTGAGGACCCCCTTCCCGAGGTAACGCTTCTTCCAGTTGGACCCCTTGGGCAGGGCGCTGGCGGGAAGGGTGCCGTCGCGGAGCTCGAGGGCTTCGTGTTCTCCGGTGCTGGCGCCCGACGGAACGGCCGCGCGGCCGACGATGCCGGAGGCGAGTTCGACGTCGACTTCGACGGTCGGGTTTCCCCGGGAGTCGAGGATCTCTCTTGCTTTGATGTCTACGATATAGGTGCTCATTGGAAAAGGGCCGACTCTAGCGGCGGATCGGTCGGAATGGACAGTCAAAACTTGACGAATCCCGCGCGGATCTTGGCGGGGCGGCGAGGAGACCGGCGAGGCGAAGAAATACGGTGCCGTGGATTTGTAACGTAATGCGTTACAAATCCACGGTCAGCCGGGGCGTCCCGACCGGATGGCGTGGGATCGAACGTTACCATCTTGCGAAAACTGGCCGGGGAGGCGGATTTTCGGTCAGAGTCCCTGGGAGAACATGAAGATTTCGGGCCAGTCAAAAGCGGGTTGGGCCCGGGTGGAGATCACGCCTCCGCTGGGCCTGCCGATGGGGGGGCGGGGTGCGCAGATTGCGTTGGGCAGGGAGGTGCGGGATCCGCTCGAAGCGGGTGTGCTCCTGCTGGAAGACGGTCGCGGGGTGCGCCAGCTCTGGGTATCCCTCGATCTGGTCGGACTGGGGTTCCGCTCGAGTGTCGAACTGAGGCGCAACCTGTCCATGTTGACGGGTGTCGCACCCGATGCCGTCGTCCTGAATTTCGCCCATGTGCACAGCGGTCCGATGGCCAATGCGGAGAAGTACGCCGCGAAGCTGGAGAAGCCTCCGGGCCTGCAGGCCTATGAGGAGGTCCTGATCGAAAGGGTATCGGGTGCTGCCGTGCAGGCGGAGCGGAATCTCTCCCGGGTGTCTGTATCCGTCCATCGGGGGCGCTCAACCATCGGGGTGAATCGTAGGAATCGGGATGATACGGGAAAGATGGATATGCGTCCGAGTGCGCACGGCTGCTGCAACCCGGACCTGTGGGTCATGGACCTGCAGTCGGAATCCGGCCGCGCGATCATCTACAGTTGCGGTTGTCATCCGGTGCTCGTTTACGGATTTGCCTGGAACAGTCTTTCGGCCGATTTCGTGGGTGTCAGTCGACGCCGTCTGGCCACGGAATTCGGGCAAACCACTCATTGTCAGTTTATGCAAGGTCTGGCGGGCAATGTCCGGCCCCGGATTGTCGCCGATTTTGAGGCCAACGTTTTCCGAAAGCCGACCTCCGCGGATGTCGAACAGACCGGTGAGGATCTGGCGAACGATGTCCTTGAGGCGCTTGCGGCTTCGGGAGATCCGATTGACCTGGAACTGGCCTCTGGTTCCAGCCGGGTGCTCCTGAGGCAGGATCCTGCCGGGATGCCGGATCGGGAACATTGGCGCGATTTGAGCCGCTCCGACGACGAATTGCGCCGGAATCTCGGGCGGTATTGGGGGGAGCGGCTTGACAGCGGTCTGCCCCCGGTTCGGGGGGTCGTCTTTGAGGTGGGTTTGCTGCGCCTGGCGAAGGGTCACGGGATCGCCTGGTTGGGGGGTGAGCCGGTTGCGGAGTGGCTGGCCGTGCTCCGTCGTGCGCTCAAGGACGAAGACCTCACGGTGTGGGGCTATTGTCAGGACGTGCCCTGCTATCTGCCGACCGACAGCCTGCTGCCGGAGGGCGGATACGAAGTGGTGACGTCTCGCTGGTACAACAAGGATGGTCCGGCCCCGTTCCTATCGGGGATCGATCAGGTATTCGTGGAGGAACTCCAATCCCTAAGTTGTCGGATTTGAGCGATAGCGCTATTCCGGCTTTGCCGCATTGCCGATCTTTCCGGAGTTCCCCATGATGCCGGTTCAATGAAGAAGCGATATGCCATAGTCGGGGTCAGCGGACGCTCGAAATCCTATACCGACCGGATCCTGGGGGATTTCCGGGACCGGGCTGAAATTGTGGCGCTCCTTGATCGAAATGAAGCACGGATTGCGGATTTCAACGAAACCAATCGTCTGTCCCTGCCGGGATACTCGGAGAACGAGTTTTCCCGGATGATCGAGGAGACCCGGCCGGATGCGGTGATCATTTCGACGACGGACGGCACGCACGCCACCTACCTGGTTGCGGCGATGGAGCACCACATCGATGCGATCTGTGAGAAGCCGATGGCAATTGACGCCGACCAGGTGAGGGCGGTGCTCGCCGCCGAGGCGGCGAGCCGGGCGTCCATCACAGTCACCCTCAATTACCGCTACGCACCGGTCACCACCCGGATCCGGGAGTTGATTCTGGATGAAGCGATCGGACGTCCCACCCAGGTCGATTTCAACTACTATCTCGATACCTTCCACGGCGCCTCCTATTTCAAGCGGTGGAATCGCTATGCGGCGCAATCGGGCTCCCTGCTGGTGACGAAGGCCAGCCACCATTTTGACCTCGTCAACTGGATGATCGATCAGGATCCGGTCGAGGTCTTTGCCTACGGTGCCCTGAACTACTATGGTCCGGACGGTCCGGAGAATCCGGAGAGGATCGACGGGCGCCGCTGTTCGACCTGCGGCGACAAGTGCGCCTACTACCGGCGGCACGCCTCCGGTGATGGCTCCCAGGATGAGCACCTGATCAACTTCAACAACCCGGGAAAGAACGAGTTGTTTGCGAGGTCTGACGGCTACTATGCCGATCGTTGCATCTTTGATTCGGACATCGATACCTGGGATACCTTCAGCCTGAGTGTCCGCTACGCCGGCGGAGTCATGATGAGCTATTCCCTGAATGCCTCGCTTCCCTATGAGGGCTATCGCCTGGCCATCAACGGGACGGGGGGAAGGATAGAGAGCGATGCCGTTCACGGTGGCCCGGCCCGGCTTCCTTTCCCGGAGCCCCCGGCTCAGAATATCCGCCTTTTCCCCTTGTTCGGGCGCATGCAGACCATCGATGTCGTCGATCGGGAAGGGGGGCATGGAGGCGCGGATCCGTTGATCATGCACGAGATCTTCAACGGGCGGGACGAATCGGATCGCACCGGAGGGTTCGCCGGAGCGCGGGCGGGGGCGATGTCGTCGCTCGTCGGGATCGCGGCCCGCGAATCCCTGAGAAGCGGCCGTCCTGTCAGAATTGCGGACCTGCTGGCAGACATCGCCTGACCGAGTTCGAGATGGACTGTGCCGATATCCCGGTCAGTCTGAATCCAGGATGATGACAGGAAAGCAACGTTATCTGGCCACGCTCAACGGGGAAGCGGTCGATCACCTGGCGCGGATTCCGATTCTGATGCGGTATGCGGCGGAATACATCGGATCGAATTATGGAGCGTTTGCCTCGGATTATCGGGTTCTGGTCGAAGCGAATCTGCGTTGTGCGGCCGACTTCGGTTACGATCAATGGAGCGCGATTTCGGACCCCTATCGGGAAACCACCGGTTTCGGGGGGCGGGTCGTCTACTCGAAAAACGAGGTGCCGGAATGCACCTACCGGCCCCTCAAGGATTCGATGGACCTGGCGCGGCTCGAGAGTCCCGACCCTGAGTCCTCGCCGAGGATGCGTGACCGGTTGATGGCGGTCGAAGCGCTCGCCCGGCAGGGTCCCGACTACAGCATACTCGGCTGGATTGAGGGACCCGCCGCGGAAGCGGCGACTCTCCGGGATACGGAAAATCTCTTCATGGATCTGATGGAGGAACCCGGGTTCGTGGCCGACCTGATGGACGTCTGTGTGGAGGCCGGCCTCGCCTTTGCCCGGGCTCAAATGGACCGGGGCGCCGATACGATCGGGATCGGCGACGCAGTGGTCAGCCAGGTGTCGCCGGAGAATTACCGCGACCTCATCCGGCCGCGACAGCTTCGCCTGATGGAGGGTATCCGGCAGATGGGAGGGAGGGTCCGTCTCCACATCTGCGGCAACACGACCCATCTGCTCGACCAGTTCGCGGGTCTGCCGATCGACATCCTTGATGTGGATCATCTGGTCGACCTCAAGGCCGCCCGCAGAGCGATGGGATCGCAGGTGGTCCTGGCGGGCAACCTTGATCCGGTGGGGGGAGTCATGAAGGGGACGCCCGATTCGATCCGGACAGCGCTGGTGCGCATGTTCGGGGAAGCCGGACAGCCTTATTGTGTCAATGCCGGCTGTGAAATCCCGTCGGGCACCCCGGTGGAGAACCTGAAGGCCCTCTGTGCGCCGTTCAAGGGTTGAGCGATCCCTTTTGTATCCACAAATAGGTCACAAATAAACCAACCGTAGGGTGCTACGTTTGGTTTTCAGTCCGAGAACCCTACGTTGCATGCTGGAACGGCGCCTAGTTAGCGAAAGAGTCGGATCAGCCAACGAGGTGTTGACTGCTCTTCGACGGCGGGTCCGGAGGCCCTCGCCCTACCAACTGAAATCAGAGCATCCGTGGTAGCGCTGGACGTCCCCGGCCAGCCGCAACGGTTGTCCGGCACAAAACAACGACAGGCATCCTCAACCAATTGCCATTCGTGGATACTACGGTTGGTTTGGCGGGGCAAACGCCTTCGGCCTGTGTTCAGCCGGAGCCGCCCAACCGTGTCTGCAGATAGGGAGCGGTCGCGCTGTTTTTCGCCTTGCCGAGATCCTTGAGCGGTCCCTGGAAGGTGATCTTTCCGCCGGCGGGTCCGCCTCCGGGACCGACCTCGATCAGGTAATCCGCCTCGGCGAGAAGGTCGAGGTGGTGCTCGATCACGATGACGGTATGTCCCTGCTCGACCAACCGATGGAGGACCTGGATGAGCTTTTCGCAGTCGCTGAGGTGGAGCCCGATGGTGGGTTCCTCGAGGATGTAGAGGTTGCGGGGCTGGATGCCGCGTTTGCGTTCGGTCACTGTCTGCAGGCCACGGGTCAATTCAGTGACCAGTTTCAGGCGCTGGGCTTCACCGCCTGAGAGGGTCGGACTGCTCTGCCCGAGCGTCAGGTAGCCGAGCCCGGTATCGACCATCAGTTGCATGGTCTCCTTGAGAACGGCATGGAAGTCGAAGAAGACGGCGGCTTCGTCGAAGGTCAGGGCGAGCACTTCCGAAACGGTCTTCCCTTTCCAGGTGATGTCCTGGAGTTCGGGACCGTAGCGGGATCCATCGCAGTCCTCGCAGGGCAGGTAGGTGTCGGGAAGGAAGTTCATCTCGAGCTTGACCCGCCCGGCGCCCTTGCAGGTCTCGCAGCGCCCGCCGGGCGTGTTGAAGGAAAATCGCCCGGGCTGGAATCCTCGCATCCTGGACTCGGGCAGTTCGGCAAAGAACTTGCGGATCAGGTCGAAAGCTCCGAGGTAGGTGGCCGGGGTCGAGCGCGGAGTCTTCCCGATCGGGGCCTGGTCGACCTCGATGACCGACTTGAAAAGGTGCCCGTTGCGCAGATCGCGGAAAGGAGGCCCGCCCGTCCCACCACCGTCATCCCCGTCGTCGAGGGAATCGGTCGCCTTGAGGAACGCGGTGCCGGTCAGGCGTGCGGTCTGGGCGTGAATCGCCATGGCGACCGCGGGTTTGAGGAGATCCCGGATCAGGGTGGATTTGCCCGCTCCGGAGACGCCCCCGACCATGGTGAGGCGGCCGATCGGAATCCGGATGTCCATCCCGCCGAGGTTGCGCAGACGGGCGCCGGAAAGGGTGAGCCAACCCGGCGGCCGCCCGCGGCCGTCCTTTGGGGGAAGGGGGCGCCAGATCCCGTTGAAAGGGTGAGGGATCTGGGCTTTGAGGTATTTCCCGGTCAGGCTTTTTTTGTTGCGGAGAAGCTGTTTGAGGGTGCCGTTGGCGAGGATGGCTCCACCGTGGATGCCGGCGCCGGGTCCAAGATCTATGATGGTGTCGGCCTGCTCCATCATGGCGTCGTCGTGCTCGACCACCAGCAGGGTGTTTCCCTTGTCGCGCAGCTCGAGCAGGGTGGCGATCAGTCGGTCATTGTCGCGCGCGTGCAGTCCGATGCTGGGCTCGTCGAGGACATAGAGGACGCCGGCGAGATTCGTGCCGAGCTGGGAGGCGAGGCGGATCCGTTGGGCCTCTCCCCCGGAGAGCGTGGTGGCCGGTCGATCGAGGGTCAGGTAGGCGAGGCCCACTTCGTCCATGAAGCGGAGGCGTTCCTCAATCTGTGGGATGATATCGGATACAATGAGCCGGCTTCGGTGGTCGAGCCGGAGCTTGCGCAGGGCCTTGATCAGGGCGGCCGGCTCGAGCGCGAGCATCTCAGGGAGGGAGAGGTTGCGGCCATCGGTCAGGGCCACCCGGACGGCCCGACTGATCCGGTTGAGGCGGGTCCCGCGGCATTCCGGGCAGATCGAGCCCTTCAGTGATTCGAGCTCGTCGGGATCAAGGTCGTGGGCGAGGTCGGCCAGTTCCGGCGGCAGGTCTTCATCGTCCCGGCTCTCGAGCATCCAGGGCAGGATGCGCCCGTGGCCCCGGCAGGCCGGGCACCAGCCTTTGGGGGAGTTGAAGGAAAAATGCTTGGGGTCGAGTTCGGGAAAGGCTTCGCCGGTCTCGGTATCGGTCCGGCTGGTCGAATACCAGCTGATTTCGTGACCCTCCGGACCGGCGAGGAAGCAGGATCCCTTGCCGAGGCGCAGGGCTTCAGATACGACCGTGGCCACTTCGGACCGCTTGCGGGTGGCCGCTTTGTCCGAGGATGCGAGGTCGGCCACGACCACGTCGATGGTGTGCTCGCGGTAGCGGTCCAGCTTCTGGAAATCCTCGGTCAGCATGATGACGCCGTCGGTTCGCATCCGTTCGTGTCCGTGGTCTTCGATCCAGTTGGCGATGGGCTGGTGGTGTCCCTTGCGCCCGCGGATGAGCGGTGCGCAGAGGAAGAGGTGACGGGCGATTCGCAGGGGCTTGGAGCGAAGGTCCCTTTCGATTCGCCCGATCACCTCGGACTCGGTCTGGGTCTCGACCGGTTTTCCGGTCGCCGGATTGTGCTGGAGGCCGATCCGGGCGTAGAGCAGCCGAAGGTATTGGGCGACCTCGGTCACGGTGGCAACGGTAGACTTGCGGCTGCCGCGGGTGATCCGCTGCTCGATCGCAACAGTGGGGGGGATCCCGGAAAGGCGGTCAATCGCGGGACGGGGCATCTGCTCGACGAATTGCCGGGCGTAAGGCGACATCGACTCCATGAAACGCCTTTGGCCCTCGCCGAAAATGATATCGAACGCCAGGGTGGATTTGCCCGATCCCGAGATGCCGGTCACTACCGAGAGCTGTCGGTGTGGAATCCGGACGGAGATGTTCTTGAGGTTGTGCTCGCGGGCACCGATGACCTCAATGACCTGGCCGGTTCGTCTTCCCCGCGTCTTCGACGCCGCCCGGTAACCCGACCGGCCTGCGCTCTCCGCCACCGCGGGGGTCTTGGCGGACCGGGCCCGATCCTCGAGCGCGTCCCTGAGGTAGGGGGAGGAGAGTGTCCCGGCCCGGGCCACCGTCTCCGGGGTGCCCGTGGCGACGATTCGGCCGCCCCCGTCGCCCGCTTCCGGGCCGAGCTCGATCACCCAGTCCGCCGACTTGAGGACATCAAGATTGTGTTCGATGATGACAACGCTGTGACCGTGATCGACGAGCCTTTGCAGCACTCCGATGAGCCGGCGGACATCGTGGCGATGCAGGCCGGTGGTGGGTTCATCGAGCAAGAGAAGAGCCCGGTTGGTCGGGTCTGTCCGGGAGACTTCGCCGAGGTAGCGGACAAGCTTGAGCCGTTGGGATTCTCCGCCGGACAGCGTGTTGAGCGGCTGACCGAGGGTGAGATAGCCGAGGCCCACGTCGTCGAGTGCCTGGAGCCTTTTACGGATCCTGGCCTGATCGGAGAAAACCGTGATGGCTTCACCAATGGTCAGGTCGAGGATATCGCTGATCGAATGGCCATTCCATTCAATCTCGAGGATTTCCGGACGGAAGCGCTTTCCCTCGCAGATGGGGCAGGGAATGAAGACATCGGAGAGAAATTGCATCTCAACCTTCTCGTAGCCCAGGCCCTGGCAGTGATCACAGCGCCCGCTGCCGCTGTTGAAGGAGAAACTGGATGCGGTCAGGCCCAGCCGGGCCGCTTCGGGCGTGCGGGCGAAGAGGTCGCGGATGGTATCCCAGGCCTCGGAGTAGAGGGCGGGATTGGATCGGGGGGTCCGGCTGATCGGCGACTGGTCGACCAGAAGAATGTCTGCGAATCCCGGATGGGCGGAGAGACTTTCGATTTCGGCTGGATCCTCCGCGACCTGCCCGGTCTGCCCGATCAATCCCTGGTAAATCACATTGTCGAGGAGGGTGGATTTCCCGGAGCCCGATACCCCGCTCAGGCAGACGAGGCGCCCGAGGGGCAGGTCCAGGTCAAGTTTCCTGAGGTTGTGCTTGCTGACGCCTCTGAACCGGAGCCATTCAACGCCATCGGCGGGTAGGCCGACCGGCCGGCGCGTGTCGGGCAGAGAAACCCTTTCCCGACCGGAGAGATAGCCGCCGGTCAGGCTGAACGGCGCGCGTTTCATGCCGCCGACCGATCCTTCGAAGACGACGTTGCCGCCGTCGCGACCCGGACCGGGTCCGATCTCGATCACATGATCGGCGGCACGAATCATGGAATCGTCGTGTTCGACCACGATGACCGTGTTTCCGTTTCGGGTCAGTCCCCGGATAATCCCGATGAGGCGGTCGATGTCGCGCGAGTGCAGGCCGACCGAGGGTTCATCGAGAACGAACAGCGTGTCGACAAGGGATGTGCCGAGGCACGAGGTCAGATTGACCCGCTCGACCTCGCCGCCGCTGAGGGTTCGCGAAGTCCGATCGAGCGTGAGGTAGCCGAGCCCGACCTGATCGAGGTAGCGCAGGCGGGTGACGATGGAGTCGAGGGCGATTTCCGCCTGATGATCGGTTCCCTTCAGCTCGGGGAGTTCCTTTTCCATCAGGGGAGTCAGGCTGGAAACCGACATCTGGTAGAGTTCGGGCAGCGCGTGCCCCTGCCACTTCCAGAAGAGCGATTCGGGCTGGAGGCGGGAGCCGCCGCATGTGCCGCAGGTCCGGTAGCTGCGGAAGCGCGAAAGAAACACCCGGACGTGCATCTTGTAGGTGTTGGTCTCCAGCCAATCAAAGAATCCTCCCAGACCGTACCAGAGCCCGGATTCATAATCGTAGTCGGCACCGGATTCCTTCTGCTTCCGGTAGGCGGGCTCGCCGTTCATGACCAGGTCGAGCTGTTCCGGGGTCAGGTCGGCAAAGGGGATATCGACGGGAATGCCCAGTCGCCTGGAGGCCCGGATCAGATCCTTTTTCGACTCGCCGTAGACTTCGCCTTCGAAGGCCTTGATCGCACCGTCGCGGATGCTCCTGCTTGTATCCGGAATCACCAGACGATAATCGATCTCGATGACACGACCGAATCCCCGACAACGGGGACAGGCGCCGAGCGGCGAATTGAAGGAAAAGAGTCCGGGGGAGGCCGGCCGAAAGCGACGACCGGTGGTCGGGGAGTGAAGTCCACGGGAATAACGTCCGAGAATGCTCCCCTCCGGACTCATCAGGACCATTTCGCCCTGGCCGAAATGCAGGGCGGTTTCGGCGGCTTCAAGAAACCGGCCGGCATCGGCCTTCCGGACGCGGACCCGATCCTGGATGACCTGGATGGCAGGTGCCTTCACGAGCGAGGGATCCGTATCGGGATGGATCTCGTCGATGCGGGCCGGCCCCGTCTCCGGTAGAAGAATCCGGGTATAGCCTTGTCCCTCCAGGCTGGTGAGGATCTCCGCCCAGCTCATGTTCTGCGGCCGGCTGACCTCGAATCCGACCAGAACGGTCTGATCGGCAAAAAGGGCGAGTGCCTTCGACCAGATGCTGCTCGGATTGTCGTCGTGGATGGCCTCGCCCGTCTCGGGATCATGCAGGGTGGCGGCGTGGGAGAACCAGACTTTAAAAAAATCGGTCAGCTCGGTCATGGTCCCGACCGTCGAACGGGACGTCTTGACCGTGTTTGTCTGTTCAATCGCGATCGAAGGGCGGATATTCTCAATCCGGTCGACCTTGGGTTTTTGCAGCAGGTCGAGGAATTGCCGGGTATAGGCGCTGAAGGTCTCGACGTAGCGGCGCTGGCCCTCGGCGTGGATCGTGTCAAAGACGAGGGAGGATTTTCCGGAACCGCTGAGGCCGGTCACGACCACGTACCGGCCGAGAGGGATCGTCAGATCGAAGCCCTTCAGGTTGTTCTGACGGGCCCCGAAGATGCGGATGGTTTCCTGGGAGGGATGGGATGTCGGCACAGAGATCAACTGAAGATCGGAACCCCGGCCTTTTCAAGGCGATTGTGATCAAATGTTCACGCTTGAGGGCCCCCTCCGGATGCTGCCGCCTACATTCCTGTCATCCGCTTCAGGAAGTCGGTCTGCTTCCGGAACTGGGCTTCCGGTTCGAAATGCTGATGGGCAAAAACCTGCCCGGCCTTCCCCGCTTTTTCCCGAAGACCGGGATCGACGATCAATCGCCGGACAGCGTGACCGAACGCCTCCAGGTCGTCGATCGGCGTGATCCAGCCCGATTCCCCCTGAACCATGCATTCACCGGCACCGCCGACGTCGGTCGTCACGACCGGGAGTCCCAGCCATTGAGCCTCGATCAGAAAATTGGACAGAGAATCGGAACGCGACGCGCGGACACCGATATCCGCTGCGTTGATCCAGGGGGAGGGGTCCATCTGGAAGCCGGGAAAACGGATCCTTGCTTCGAGTCCGAGGGCCTGAACTCTTGCACGCACCGCCTTTTCGGTTTTTCCCGTTCCCATCAGCCAGAGCTGCCAGTCCGGCTCGGCCGGAAGGCGGGCAACCATCTCCACCAGGCCGATCTGGTTTTTTTCCGGCCGGAACTGGGCACAGGAGATCAGGACCACGGTTTCATCCCCGGCTCCGGCCTGTTCCCGCAGCGATTGCCGCATCATCCCGATCGGACGTCGGGAATGGTTCAGCAGGACCGGATTGGGGACGAGGGCGATTCGATCGGACGGGACGCGGGCTTCGCGGATGACCCGCTCCAGGGCATACCGGCTGTTGACGATGATGCCGGTGGCGTTCTTGAGGGACCAGCGGTAGAAGGGAGACATCCATTTCCCGGTGCGGAAGGTGGCCACGAGGGGCACCTCGCGGATACTCCGGGCCAGGGACCAGCCGTGGCTGTTGGCCATTCGTCCCATACATACGATGCAATCGGGGTCGGCCCGGTGAAGGGTATCGACAAGGTCCGGGGCATACCAGTCGAGACGGCGGTCCGTTGACTGAAGGCTGATCCGGCCGATACCGGGATCCCAGTCGTCGGGTTCGAGGGCACCGCCCGGACGAAAGGTGATCAGGACCACCTCATGGCCGTTGGCAGCCAGCCAACGGGCCCAGGCGACGGTCTGGCGTTCGGTGCCTCCGGCTCGGAGGTAATCCTGGATCAGGGCTATCCTCATGGCATGGGAAAAAGGCTGTGCGTGGCGGGAGAGGTCTGGTAAGGGTGGGCCATGAAATACGGTTCGGTGGCACAGCTCTTCATCCGCTGGGCGGTTTGCGCCCTCGGCGTGTTGATCGCGTCATCTGTCATTCCCGGGATCAGCTACGAAAACGGCAGCGACCTGATCGTCGTGGTCCTGTTGCTGAGTTTTCTGAATGCGGTTCTTCGGCCCATCCTTGTCCTCTTCGCCCTGCCGTTCGTGATCCTGACGATGGGTATCGGGATTCTCGTCATCAATGCGCTGCTCTTCATGCTGGTCGCCCACTGGGTGGATGGTTTCCACGTCGCGAGCTTCCTGTCAGCCTTTTTCGGCTCTCTCATCGTCAGTTTGACCTCCCTTTTTCTCCTCGGCTCGCGGCGGATTCAGGTGCATGGTCCTCGCCGGAATCCGCCTGGCAGGCGCAAAGACGATGATGTCATTGATATCTGATCGCGAACGCAGCTTTGGGGATGGCACCCTTCATTTGTCCTTCAACTCCACCTTACACCAACATGGCAGAATCAGCAGAATTTGATTTAGTGGTCATCGGCGGCGGTCCGGCCGGTTACGCAGCGGCCATCCGGGCCGGGCAACTCGGCCGGAAAGTGGCTTGCGTCGAAATGGAACGGGCCGGCGGAACCTGTTTGAACTGGGGATGCATCCCCAGCAAGGCCCTCCTCAAGAGCGCCGAAATGTTCCAGTCCTTCAAGAAGGCCGACTCGATGGGCTTCACCGTCGGCGAGGTCGGTTACGATTTTGCCAAGATCATCGCCCGTTCCCGTCAGGTTTCCGACCAGATGGCCAAGGGAATCGAGTTCCTCTTCAAGAAGAACAAGGTGGATTACGTGGTGGGCAAGGGACGGGTCATGTCTCCCGGTCTGGTCGAGGTCACCGACGGGCAGGGAAAAATCAGCCAGCTGAAGGCGAAGGCCATCCTCATCGCCACCGGCGCCCGGGCGCGCCGGCTGCCGGGTCTGGAAGTCGACGGGACCCGGATCATGACGTCGAGGGAAGCTCTCGTCATGCCGGCTCAACCCAAGTCGATCATTATTGTCGGAGCCAGTGCCATCGGGATGGAATTCGCCTATTTTCTCAATGCGTTCGGGACCGAGGTGACCTTGGTGGAGATCATGCCTTCGGTTCTGCCGGTTGAAGACGAGGAAGTCTCGAAACTGGTCGCCCGTTCCTTCAAGAAGTCCGGGGTCAAGATCCATACCGGTACCAAAATCGAAAATCTGAAAGCAACCAAGACGGGTGTGACAGCAGAGCTGGTCGTTGATGAGAAGCGCACACCGATCGAAGCCGAAGCCGCCCTGATCGCGATCGGAATCGAAGCCAACCTCGAGGGCACCCTGGCCGAATCGGTCAAACCGGAGAAAGATCGGGGTTACCTCAGGGTGGATGATTGCTATGAGACCACGGTCAAGGGCATCTATGCCGCCGGTGACATCATCGGCCCCCCCTGGCTGGCCCACGTGGCCACCTATGAGGCGATCCAGGCGGTCAACGGCATCTTCGGGGTCGGCAAGCCCCGTCGGGTCACCGCTTTTCCCGGATGCACCTATTGCCAGCCCCAGGTGGCCAGCATCGGGTCGACGGAAAAGAAACTGAAGGAAGACGGGATCGATTACCTGGTGGGCAAGTTCCCCTTCACCGCCTCGGGCAAGGCAGTGGCCGGCAACGCGTCGGAGGGATTCGTCAAGGTCCTCAGCGCCAGGGACTCCGGAGAAATCCTCGGCGTCCACATCGTGGGTGCGGAGGCGACCGAACTGATTGCCGAATACGGTCTGGCCATCACCCTTGAGGCGACCATTGCGGAAATCCACGAGACCATTCACGCCCATCCGACCTTGAGTGAGGCCCTGGCCGAAGCCGCCGCAGCCACCCACAACGAGGCGATCCATATCTGATCGGGCTCGAGGTGCGGCCGGTTATGGCAGTCACGGTGGCCGTTCGTTCTTTTTCACTGGACAGTCTCTCTTCGCTTAGGACACTGAACGGTTCTTTCCTGCGCCTGTAGTTCAATGGATAGAACTCTGGCCTCCGAAGCCAGCGATTCGGGTTCGACTCCCGACGGGCGTACCACCTGAGCCACGCAACAAGCCGATTGGTTCAGTGGGCCGGCGGCGCAGGGTGCCGGAGTCTCACCTTCGGTGTTCCGGTTTCTGCGCGTTCGCGCGAACCGGTCTTGTCGCTTCGCTCGGAACGACTCCCGACGGGCGTACCACCTGAGCCACGCAACAAAGCAATTGGTTCAGTGGGTCGGCGGCGCAGGATGGCGGAGTCTCACCTTCGGTGTTCCGGTTTCTGCGCGTTCGCGCGACCCGGTCTTGTCGCTTCGCTCGGAACGACTCCCGACGGGCGTACCACCTGAGCCACGCAACAAGCCGATTGGTTCAGTGGGCCGGCGGCGCAGGTAACGTCCGTCGCCGGCAATCCGGTTGACATCGGACCCAAAGATACCGTCCGGGGTTGGGGGGCTTGACTTCCTGTTGGTCGGGTCGAAAATCGGCGCATGAAAGTGACGTTGATTTCGGTTCTGGCTCTTGGGCTGGCGGGATGTGCGACCGTTCCCTCCGACGTCTATTATGGGCCCCTCGTGGACGATGTGGGTTACTCTGCACTGAACACCGGCCCCAATGAGTGGTCGGTTCGCTATACCGGGGACACCCACATGACGGGCAGTACGGTGCGTGACCTGACGCTCCTCGCCTGTGCGGATCTCGCGGCGGGGTCCGGTTGTGGTTGGTTCGTCGTTAACGAGAAGGTCGACGAGAGCGGCAGTATCCTTCACGGGACTTCGTTCAGCGGTCCGGCCAGGGAGCAGACCAGCACCGGCTACAGCGGTGGTGTCGACAAGCTCAGCGGGACAATGTCGTCCGAAACCAGCTTCATATCCCAGTATCGGTATGAGATCCGGTGTTATCGTGAACAGCCGGCGGATCCGGGAGCGTTCGAGTCCGCACGAGTGGCAAGCGAGCTTCGTGCGAAGTATGGTATCTCCGGGCTGAACACCACCGGGAGCCAGGTTCCGAAAGAATAAGGACGGTCCGATTGACGGCGTCGGCCTCCGCGCCCGTTGCCCGCCTGTCCAGGCGGCAGCCGGCCGGGTCGGGCGTGGATCCCACCCCGACGCGGTCCCCGGTGGCTTGATCAGAAGGTGTGGACGAACAGGCCCGAGCGGAGCTTGGGTTCGAACCAGGTGCTTTTCGGGGGCATGATCTGCCCGGCGTCGGCGATGTCCATGAGCTGGGTGACGGTGACCGGATGGAGGGAAAAGGCGATGGAGGCGTGGCCGCTTTCGATGGCCCCCGTCAGGGCGTCGACTCCGCGGATACCGCCGACAAACTCAATCCGGGTGTCGGTCCTGGGATCCTGGATACCGAGAAGCGGGGCCAGAACCTGATCCTGCAGCAGGGATACATCGAGACGCTCGGCGGGACCGGCCTGGGGATCGGCCTCCAGGTTCAACCGATGCCAGCGGCCGCCAAGGTGGACGCGGACATCACCCGGTCCGGAAGAGATTCCATCGGGGGCCTCGGCGATCCGGTGGGTCTCCTTCAGTGTGTTCAGAAGATCTTCCGGGGTCTGTCCGCGGAGATCGGTGACCAGCCGGTTGTAAGGGAGCACCTTGAGAGAGGAATCCGGAAAAAGGACTGTCAGGAACCAGTTGTAGTCCTCATCTCCGGTATGGCCGGAATTGGCGTCCCGGCGTTCGCGGGCCACCCGGGCAGCGCTGGCGGCACGGTGATGACCGTCGGCGACATAGACGGCGGGGATCGCCTGGAAAGCCTCGAGCAGGCCCGTTGGATCGGAGATGCGCCAGACGGTGTGCCGGATGCCATCGACCGCGGTGAAATCGTAAAGAGGGGACTCTTCGGCCTGCCGGGGGACCAACTGGTCGATGGACTTCACTTGCCGGTAGGTCAGAAAAACGGGGCCGGTATTGGCGGAAAGGTCGTTGGTCAGGCGGGTTCGGTCGTTTTCCTTGTCGGGACGGGTCTTCTCGTGGCGTTTGATCAGACCCTGGTCGTAGTCGTCGACATGGCAGAGGGCGACGACTCCGGTCTGTTGATGAGTCCCCATCTCCTGTCGGTAGAGGAAGAGGGAGGGCGTTTCTTCCCGGATAAAGGCCCCGTCGGCGATGAAACGGGCGAAATTGAGTCTGGCGCGGGCATAGACAGGGTCGGAGTAGGGATTGGTCCCTTCGGGGAGGTCGATCTCCGCCCGAACAATATGCAGCATGCTCAGTGGATTGCCCCGGGCGAGTTCGCGGGCCTCGGCGGTGGTGACGACATCGTAGGGAAGCGAGGCGATTTTCGGTGCGAGCTCGGGAGCCGGACGGAAGGGTTTGAACGCTCGGATACGCATGAAGGCGGAGGGGATCAAATGCCCCCCGGCATGGCAAGCCGCCAGATCAGGGGAAGATACCGCGGGTGTGCTTGGCATCGGCCACCCGGCCGATCCCGAGGGTGAGGGCGGCGAGACGGCGGGTTACCCCGCGCCGGACACGCTCCCGTTCGACGTTCGCCTTGGCCCGATCGAGAATCTCGAAGAGCTTCTTGAGGACCTCGTCGCGGGTCCAGTAGGTGCTCTGCAGATCCTGGACCCACTCAAAGTAGGAGACGACGACACCACCGCTGTTGCAGAGGACATCGGGGATGATTTCGATGTCCCCGCGTTCTTCAATGATGGCGTCGGCGGCATTGGTGGTCGGGCCGTTGGCGGCCTCGGCAATCAGGCGGCACTTGATGCGGGAGGCGTTCTTTTCGTCGATGACGCGCTCGAGCGCGGCCGGGATCAGGACGGTGCATTCAAGCTCGAGCAATGCCGCATTATCAATCGATTCCGCTTCGGTGAATCCCTTGAGTGACCGGTGCCTGGCCACGTGATCGAGGGCTTTCCGGATATCGATGCCCTTTGGGTTGAAAAACGAGGCGCTGTGGTCGCCGATGCCGATGACCCTGGCGCCGTATTCGACCATTCCGAGGGCGGCTTCCGAACCGACGTTGCCGAATCCCTGTATGACGACGGTGGTGTCTTTTAACGCGATCCCCATCTCGAGCAGGTAGGTCTTGGCAAAGTAGGCCACCCCGCGGCCGGTCGCTTCACGACGGCCTTCCGAGCCGCCGA
The DNA here is from genome assembly GCA_041395105.1 of Opitutaceae bacterium. Classification (NCBI taxonomy): domain Bacteria; kingdom Pseudomonadati; phylum Verrucomicrobiota; class Opitutia; order Opitutales; family Opitutaceae; species Opitutaceae bacterium. The sequence goes on from JAWLBB010000008.1 coordinate 57,617, forward strand.
CGGAAATGGGTTTGCCGGTTACAATGGCCGGGACGGTATAGCCGATGTGGTTGGAGTAGGTGTCCATCATCCAGGCCATGACCTGCTCGTTCGTACCCATGTCCGGTGCCATCACGTCGGTATTGGTTCCCACAAAAGGGATCATCTCCTGCATGTAGCGGCGCGCGAGACGTTCCAACTCGTGACTGGAAAGATCGCCGGGGGCCACCCTGACGCCGCCCTTGGCACCGCCGTAGGGCAGGCCGACGAGGGCGCACTTCCAGCTCATCCACATGGCAAGGGCCGCGACCTCGCCGATATTGACCGATTGGTGGAAGCGGACTCCGCCTTTGGTCGGCCCGAGAGAGAGGTGATGCTGGACCCGGTAGCCTTCGTACATCATGACGGATCCATCATCGAGTCGGATCGGGAAAATCACCGTCAGGCAACGCTTGGGATACTTGGTCCTCTCCCGGGATTCCTCCGGGATGCTGATGAGATCGGCGGCGAGATCGAACTGGCGGCAGGCCATCCGGAATACATCGGAGTCGTAGAGGGTCGAGAGAGTCGTGTTATTTGGATGAGACATGGATGGGTTTGATCTGGATTTTTCCGAAGGGTGCCGGAAAGCCCCGTCCGAAGCAATGGTCTTCCGCATGATAGCGGTGCAAGCTTGCTCGCCGGGCATCCTGCGGTTGCACTGATCGCGTTCGATCAAACGTCCCATGACCGTGGTCCTGATTCAACTTGGTCTCTGGTTGTCCCGCAAATTGCTGGTCGGAATCCTGATTGTCGCGGTCGGGCTGGGAGCCTATGGGCTCTACCTCTATCTGTCGGAGAATGTCCGGGTCGAATTGGAGCGTCAGCACCTGGTCGACCGATTGGAGGCCGAGATGGAATCGGCGCAACTGGCAATTGGCGTTCTCGAAAATGAACTGGAGGGCGTGCAGCGGAAAATCGAAGCGGCCAGGACCTCGGCCACTGCGGCTGACCGGATTCTCAGTGGACTGGAATCCCTGCAATCCTATTGGGATTGGATCCTTTCCTCCCCGGCCGAGCGGGCGGAACTGAAGAAACGCAAGGAGCAGGCCCGCAAACGTCGGGATGACAATCTGAAACTGGTCGAAGTCCTCAATGGGCGGCTCGATTCCATCTCGATGGAACAAGCCGGGCTTCAGGCCCAGATGGAGGTGGTCACGGAGCGGATTGCCGCGCTCGAGGCCAGTCCGTCGAAAGTGGTCTACTACGCAAAGCGCGCCTGGGAGGCGGTGCGCGGCCCGCTGCTCCTCGCGCTCTTCTTCTTTTTCTTCGGGCCTACCCTCTGGAGTGTATTCTGCTATTTTGGACTGGGGAGTCTCCTGGGTCTTGCCCGGGCGATTGTCCTCGATGCCGAGGCGCGGGAGGCGATCGCGGCGACGGAAAGCAAGGTCTCATTGGCCCTGCCGCTCGGACCGGGGGAAGTGCTCTGGATGAAGGAGGAATTCCTGCAGGCATCGGACGAGGCGCTGAAAAAGAAAACCCGTTTCATATTCGATTGGCGGTTTCCGTTCACCTGCCTTGCCTGTGGACTCTATGAACTGATCGAGTTCCGCAACGGGACCGATCGGAGCCATTCCGTGACCGCGTCCACTCAGGATCAGCCGACGATTGAAGTCGCGGTGGTCGCGGTTCCCCGCCGATCCAGCGTGGTGTTGCGGCCGCAGTTCCTGGCCGGTGTGGTGGCCCGGGCGGACGATCGCCTGCAGATCCGTCGGCACTGGAGGATCTTCAGCCTCCAGGCGTGGATCACGCTGCAGTTTCGCTTCTTTGAGTTCGTTGGACCCTGCCGGTTGGTCGTCGCCGGAAGTCGCGGAGTCCGCACGGAGTTTCTCGACGGATCCGGAACGGAACATCCCCCGGGGCGGCGGACCAACCAGGACTCCACCATCGGCTTCACCCCGGGACTGCGCTACCGTTCGGTTCGGGCGGAGACGTTCTGGTCGTACTACCGGGGAAAGAATCCGTTGTTTGACGACCTCTTTCAGGGGACCGGAGCGTTTCTTTGTCAGGAAATCTCCGTCAGGGGACGGGCCGCGGGAGTCCGTGCTTTCTGGAGTCACCTTTGGAATGCATTGACGAAGGTGTTCGGGATCTGAAACCGCTGAACGACGATTTCCATTTGCCGTTGGCGGGTCGAGTCCGTCATTTCATGCGTCATGGATACAGGCGCGGTTTTTGACTGGGATGGCGTGATCGTCGATTCTTCCGTCCAACATGAAAAGAGTTGGGAGCGGCTGGCGGAGGAGGAGAACCGGCCACTTCCCGCCGGGCATTTCCAGAAGAGCTTCGGGATGAAGAATGAGCGGATCATTCCGGGAATCCTCGGCTGGACGGATGACCCCGCCGAGGTCCACCGGCTTTCCCTTCGCAAGGAGGAACTCTTCCGCGTCATTGTGGTGGAGTCGGGACTTGCTCCTCTTCCGGGGGTGAAAACCTTCCTTTCCCGTCTGGCCGATGCCGGGATCCCCTGCGTGGTCGGTTCGTCAACCCATCGCCTGAATATCGAGACGGCCCTGGAGATGATGGGACTGCGTCCCTACTTCCGTGACCTGGTGACAGCGGAGGATGTTTCCCACGGGAAGCCGGATCCGGAAGTCTTTCTGACCGCGGCGGGCCGAATCGATCGCAAGCCGGGGCGGTGCATCGTCTTTGAAGATGCCCACGTTGGGATTGCGGCGGGCCTGGCCGGCGGTTTTCGGGTCATCGGGGTGGCGGGAACCCATCCTCGCGAATCGTTGATCGGTGCCCACCGGGTCGTCGATCGACTGGATGAACTCATGGTCGAGGATCTGACTCGACTCATCGGGCCGGCCGGCGGTTAATGGAATCGCCACATCCGGGGTGTTTCTCGAACAGTCCTCTCCGGCCGGCAGAGAACGCCGACCGTTTCGCCCCCTGAACTCCCACCCTCAATGCCGCTGATCCCATGACGACCCCCCGGACCAACACCCTAACGCGCAATATCATCATCGGCATGGTCCTTGGTCTGGTGGTCGGAGGGAGCCTCAACGCCATCGGGACCGAGGGGATGGTCGGAGATTACCTGGTGGACGGACTCTTTCACGTGGTCGGCGCCATCTTCATCGCGTCGCTCAAGCTGCTGGTCGTTCCGCTCGTCTTTGTCTCCCTGATTTGCGGTACCGCCGCCCTCGACGATATCCGCAAGCTGGGGCGGGTCGGACTGAAGACGATGATCCTCTACCTCGCGACCACCGCGATCGCCATTTCACTGGCCCTGATGGCCGGGATCCTCGTCAAGCCCGGCAAAGGTTTTGCGCTGACCACGGATGCGACGTTTGCGGCCCAGGCTCCGCCGGCCCTCACCGAGGTCATCATCAATCTCTTCCCGACCAATCCCGTTCAGGCCATGGCCGAAGGGAATATGCTGCAGATCATCGTCTTCGCCATCCTCTTCGGACTCGCGATGGTCCTTGCCGGGGCTCCGGGTCAACGGATTCTGAGCCTGTTTCAGGACGCCAATGAGGTCATCATGAAACTGGTGCTCATCCTCATGCAGTTCGCGCCCTACGGCGTCTTTGCCCTGCTGGCCCGGACGTTCTCGGCTGAAGGGTTCTCCGCCATCCTGCCCCTCGCCAAGTACTTCTTTCTCGTCCTTCTTGTCCTGCTCATCCACGGGACCGGGACCTACATGATCCTTCTGCAGGTGTTGACCCGGTTGAATCCGATCCGCTTCTTCAAGAACATGCGGGCTGTCCATGTCTTTGCCTTCAGCACGGCGAGCAGCAACGCGACGCTTCCGGTCAGCATGGAGACGGTGGAGCACAAGATGGGCGTCAGCAATTCCATCGCTTCCTTCACCATCCCGCTGGGTGCGACCATCAACATGGACGGCACCGCCATCATGCAGGGAGTGGCCACGGTCTTTATTGCCCAGGCCTATTCCATGGGTCTGGGGCTGACCGATTACCTGACCGTGGTGGCGACGGCGACCCTCGCCTCGATCGGCACGGCCGGTGTTCCCGGAGTGGGTCTGATCATGCTGGCCATGGTTCTCAACCAGGTGGGCCTTCCGGTGGAGGGAATCGCCCTGATCATCGGGGTTGACCGGCTCCTCGACATGGTCCGCACTGCGGTCAATGTGACCGGCGATGCTGTCGTGACCTGCATCGTGGCCAAAAGTGAAGGTCAGATTGACGAGGTCGTCTTCAACCAGGAGAATGTCTGAAGGACGGGCTTGACCCGCGGAGATGGGAGCTTGAAGGAGGCGGATTTGAGTTCGGTGAAGCCAGCCAGTATCCATTTTTCCATAAGTCGTGGCAGGCAATGCGGCACGCTGCGATTTGCCCGGCCCCGTCTTCCGTCTTGCCTCTTCCATCTTCGTTTCGCTCGCCCGGGCGAGCGTGACTTTTCCCATGGATTTCAAACTCTGCGCGGACTATAAGCCGACCGGCGATCAGCCGGAGGCGATCCGCGCCCTGCGCGAGTCGCTGCTGGCCGGGAACCGTTACCAGACCCTCCTCGGGGTCACCGGGTCGGGCAAGACCTTCACCATGGCGAACCTGATCGCCGATCTGAATCGTCCGACCCTGATCATCTCCCACAACAAGACCCTGGCGGCCCAGCTCTATTCGGAGTTCAAGGCCTTCTTCCCGGAAAACGCGGTCGAGTACTTCGTCAGCTACTACGACTACTACCAGCCGGAGGCCTATATCCCCCAGACGGATACGTTCATCGAGAAGGACTCGTCGATCAACGAGGAGATCGACCGTCTGCGGATCGCGGCCAGCAGCGCGCTGATCAGTCGAAGGGATGTCATCGTGGTCGCCAGTGTATCCTGCATCTATGGACTGGGATCGCCGGAGGACTTTCTGGCCATGATGATTTCCCTGAAGGTGGGGGGTGAACTGGGACGCGATGTTTTCCTCAACCGCCTGGTTGAGAATCTCTATGAACGCAATGACGTGGCCCTGGCCCGGGGACGTTTCCGGGTGCGCGGCGACGTGGTCGATGTCATGCCGGCATACCTGGAGAACGGCCTCCGGGTGGAGTTCTGGGGCGATGAAGTCGAGCGGCTCTCCGAGTTCGATCCGCTGACCGGCCAGGTGACAGGCGAGTTCGAGACGTTCAGCCTCTATCCGGCCACCCAGTTTGTCACGCCCCGGGACAAGGTGGAAAAGGCGATCCGGGCGATCCGGGCGGAACTGGCCGAGCGGGTGGCCGAGTTTGAAAGCAAAGGACTGCTGCTCGAAGCCCAGCGGATCTCGATGCGGACGAATTACGATCTGGAGATGCTTCAGGAGGTGGGTTTCTGCAGCGGGATCGAGAACTACTCACGTCACATGTCGGGACGCCCGCCCGGCGAGCGTCCGTTCTGCCTGATTGATTTCTTTCCCAAGGATTTCCTCCTCATGATCGACGAGAGCCACGCCACGGTGCCCCAGATCGGTGGCATGTATGCCGGCGACCGCTCAAGAAAGGAGAATCTGGTCAATTTCGGATTCCGGCTTCCCTCGGCTCTCGACAATCGGCCGATGAATTTCCAGGAATTCACCGAAGTGACCGGACAGACGCTCTTTGTCTCCGCCACCCCGGCCGCTTTCGAGCTTGAGCGTTCGGCGGTGGTGGCCGAGCAGGTCATCCGCCCGACCGGGCTGTTGGATCCGGAGATCGACCTGAGGCCGACCAAGGGCCAGGTCGAGGACCTGATGGGCGAGATAAGCAAGGCCGTGGCCGAAGGCGAACGGGTGCTGGTGACCACGCTGACCAAACGGTTGTCCGAGGATCTTTCCACCTACCTCCGGGAGGCGGGGGTCCGGGTCGAGTACCTGCACTCGGATATCGATGCGATTGAACGGATCGAGATCCTGCGCAACCTCAGGCAAGGCGATTTCGACGTACTCGTCGGCATCAACCTGCTCCGGGAAGGATTGGACCTTCCGGAAGTCGCGCTCGTGGCCATTCTTGACGCCGACAAGGAGGGCTTCCTGCGCAGTCAGACCAGCCTGACCCAGACGGCTGGGCGGGCCGCCCGTCACGAAAAGGGACGGGTCATCTTCTATGCGGACAAGATCACCGATTCCATCCGGCGGACGACGGAATTGACCAATGCGCGGAGGGAGAAGCAGAAGGCCTACAATGAGGCTCACGGGATCACGCCGACGAGTGTGCGCCGCGGCATCCAGGCGAGTCTGCACGCAGTGGGCGCGGATCGGGAGAGGGACCGGGGCCTGGTAGCGGAAATCGGTGATTCCGATGTCGAGGCAGTCATCGCCGAACTGGAGATCGAGATGGAAGAAGCCGCGGCCGCCCTGGAGTTTGAACGGGCCGCCCTCCTGCGCGATCAGGTGAAGGCGCTGCGCAGCGGTGAGGCGCTCAAGCCATCCGGGAGCAGGCGCGGATCCTACCGCCAGAAAACCGGGAAGAAGCGGCGCAAGTAGACGCGCCCCGCCTTGGGTTGGGCGGATCCCGGAGAGGCGCGCCCGGCGGTCATGTCCCCCGGTCCTTTCAACTGAATCGGACGGGTTGTGATGGTCGGTTGAGGCTCAGCCTCCCTGACAGAAGCGATAGGCGTAGAGGTCGGCATCCTTCAGGACAAATCGCAGCCGAACGGGACGGCCGGAGAGGGTGCGGACATCCGGTCCGTTCTTCCAGGTCACCGGCCGATCGATGGCATCGCCGAAGACCGGGTCACACTCATCGAGCCTGAATCCCTCGAGTGCCCGGCCGGTCTCGTCCTGAATTTCCACCCGGACGTCGCCCGCGATGGAGGAGGCGAAATTGAGCCGCAATTCACTCCCGTTGAAAACGATCGGCCGGGTGAGGCATTCGCCGCCGGCCGCCGGAGCGTTCAGGGAGACGAAACCGTCGAGTCGGAGAGTGTAGCGGCGCAGGGCACTGCCCGTTTCCATCCAGTAGTTCTCGACCGCATACAGGGAGAGTTCATTGGGCCCATCGACTCCCAGTGAGGAAGCGGTCTCGACCAGATGCCAGGCCAGGTACTGATGACCGTAGTTCCAGGTCCCCGATCGTTCCGGGCCCGGACGCAGGAAGCCCTCCGGCCAGCGGGCGAATTCGACGCCGTCGCGGCTGCTCATGAGGAGGGATTCGGAGAGGGCGGTCCCGTAGCGAAGCTGGGCCGATGACCTGAATTCCCGGAATTCGCGATCGGGGAGGGCGCGCATCGAACTGCCCCAAGGGCGCTCGAGGTAGCGGGCGGGGAAACCGATCAGTAGGTGGGGGGCGCGGTGGTAGGGTTTGACCTGGTTGACATAGAGTTCCTCGGCCGGGGGCGAACCGGTGTAGGTCAGGTCCGCCTGATTGTCCCAGTGAACGAAGTCTTTCGAGGTGGCCGTGCGGATCGAACGGGGCCCCTTCGGTTCCCACACTCCCTTGGCCACCATGCCCTCGGGGAAACAACGCCAGTAGGCTCGGTACTCACCGCGCACCGCATCCCAGAACGCCAGGTTCTGTGAATCGAAGGCACCTTCCGTGATGACCGGTTCATCGGACATCGCCGACCACCGGATGCCGTCGGTCGATTCAACGGCGTAAAGCCCATGGGGGCCGCGCGACCGGATGAATCCCTTGTAGGGAGTGGTGGCGTCCGGGTTGTCGTCCCTGAAAAGAGCGGGATGACCGGGATCGGCCTCGATCCGGTTCAAGGTTTCGCGGTCGAGGATGATATTGTTGGCGGTGGATCCGTGACGCTCGACGATTCCCAGGTCCGGTTTTGTCCAGTTGATCCCGTCGGTGCTCTCCGCGTAGCAGGTGTAGATGTCGGGCCTGGTTTCGGACGCGATCTTCCCCGCGGAGAGGCGGATCTTCCAGGCTTTGTAGTAGAGTCGGTAGAGGTCACCGTCCCGAAAGAGGCTGTGATAACCGCAACCGTTGCCTTCCCAGGGCGCATCATGGCGCAGAACGATTTCCCGTGGCTGGGGGTGGTGCAACCGGCGGGTCGCCATGCCCTCGACTCTTTCAATGAGACAATCATCGAGAAAGAGCTCGCGGCGGTTTCCAATCGGGCAGGGGCTGGGGTGGCGCTTCACGCTGCCCTGAAGATGGGACGGATCGGAGTGCGGAAGAAGCGTCGCTTCCGTGAATCCGTTCGACCGAAGGGCGGTCGCTGACGCCAGATCAGGGTTTTCGCTCGCCGATCAGGGCCTGCAGGTCCTCTAATCGGTTTGCATGAATCCGGCCCCATCACCTGATCGAACCTCTCGGGTTCCGTTCTTTTCTTTCGCCTCGAACCTGGAGGACCAGACCGCGCAGCTGGCCGAAAACCCCCTCGTCCGGCGCTTCGCCGATTCGCGCAAGATCCTCTCTTCCGATCGCTTTCGTCCGGCTTATCACTTTGTCAATCCGGAAGGGACGTTGAATGACCCGAACGGGCTCTGTTTCTGGCAGGGGCGCTGGCACCTCTTCTACCAGGCCTATCCTCCGGAAGACACCCGCCAGCATTGGGGCCATGCCGTCAGCGAGGATCTCATCCATTGGCGGGACCTTCCCTATGCCATCTACCCGAATCCCGAGAACTGCTGCTATTCCGGATCCACCCTGGTCGAAGAGGATCGGGTCATCGCAATGTATCATGGGACGGAAGTGGGCAATATGGTGGCCGTATCGAGCGATCCCCTGCTCCTGAATTGGGAGAAGGTGACGGGTCGGGCGGTCATTCCTCTCCTCAAGGCCGACGGCTCAAAGCCACCCTACAAGATTTTTGATCCCTGCCTATGGAAGAAAGGCGGCGCCTACTACGCACTCTCCGGCGGGACCCGCCTGATCGGCGCCGGTCCCCGTTTTCGTCCGGTCGAATCCCTCTTCCGTTCCAGTGACCTGGTTCATTGGGAATACCTGCACCCGTTTGTCACGGGCGATGTTTTCACCCGGGTTGGGGATGACGGCGCCTGCCCGTATTTCTGGCCGATCGGCGATCGGCACATCCTGCACTTTTTCTCCCACATGAGCGGAGGACAGTATCTGATCGGGGACTACGACATGGACCGGGATCTTTTTGAGGCGACAGGCCATGGTTTGGCCAATTTCGGACCGTATGGACCATCCGGCGTTCACGCCCCTTCGGCCTGTCCGGACGGAAAGGGCGGAGTGGTCGTGATCTACAACATGAATGCCGGGCGTCCGGCCGAGGGATGGAATCATCTCATGACTCTGCCACGGCGCATGACGCTGAAAGGGCATGACGAGGTCGGGGTCGAGCCGATCGAATCGGTTGAAAGCCTTCGATCGGAACCGCGGCAATTCGCCAATCTGACCGTGCCGGCCAACCAGGAAATCATCCTCGAGGAAATCGCGGGCGATTCGCTCGAAATCGGCCTGGAAGTCTTCCCGGGACCGGAGGCGGTTTTTGAATTGAATGTCTTTCGCTCACCCGGCTCGGAGGAGGTCACCCGGATCCAGTTCTTCCGGGATCGCGGCTTTGTCAACCGCGGCTACCGCACGGGACCACAACAGAGTCTGGTCTCGATCGACACGTCGCGCTCATCGATCCTTCCCGACTCGCGGCCCCGAGCCCCGGAGACCGCGCCGGTGACGATCGCACCGGACGAGCCGCTCTCACTCCGGGTGTTCCTCGATCGCAGCGTGGTGGAGGTCTTTGTCAACGGGCGGACCTGCCTGGCGGTCCGGGTGTATCCGGGGCGCGATGACAGCCGGGGCGTGTCGCTCCATTCCCGGGGGACAGCCAGTCGCATCAGGTCCATTGATGCGTGGACGATGAAGAGCATCTGGTCGCAACCTTGAGGACAGGTCAGCGGTATTTCCGATAGAGGGTGACCTGTCTGTGGTCGGGCACCACGTCGAAGCGCGCCCGGAAGGCGTCAAGGGTGACGCTGCGGGCGGCCGGTTCGCCGTTGATCGTTTCAACGAGTATCCTGGCCAGCGGATTGAACTGTCGGGTCAGCAGATGCTCGAAGACTTCGAGGACGGCGACCAGATCCGGATCATCAAATGGAAGATGGAAGGTGATGTCGCGACCGAGTCGCTGCGAAGTCAGGACAAGCTCGCTCCCGCGAAAGACGAGATGGTTGCCCGGAACTCGTCGGGGGTAGTTCCCTTTCGTTCCCTCCAGCTCCAGTCCGCAGGGGGAGATCGGGTCGGTCGCGTTGAGCCAGAAGATGGCTGCGTCCGCTTGGCCGAGATTCTGCAGACGGCGGAAGCCGGCAGGGGTTGTGAATTGGGGGCCGGGCAGTTCCTGGAAGAAGTAGCCCGAGAGCAGTTCGCCGGACAACTCCATCAGGCGCAGGGTCCGGAAGAGGGAACGCCACTGGAAGGCCTCCGATTCCCGCAGGAGGATTTCCCGGAAGAGGAGCCCGTATCGGTCGAGGAGGAGGCGGACCCGGTCCTTGCGGATTTCCTCCTCATCGATGACGCTTTCGGCCTCCTCGATCTGCGGAAGCGGGCTCCATCGGCCGGCCAGAGGCAGTGCTCCCTGCATCCGCTTGAGCTGGGTCCGCCTGGAGTGGATCGGACGGGTGTGACGCGCCCGGCGGGCACCATCGGCGCCGACCTTGGGGAGCTTGAACTGGTTGAGAATCCCTTTTCGGAGAGCGGAATAGCCATCGTTGTGGATCTGCGAACTCCAGACATCGGCCCAGATCTGCCGGTTGAGGGCGGCGGCCCCCAGAGCGGTCGCTTCCTGGAGGGCGGCGAAGTCCAGTCCGTGAGGTTTTCCGCTGATGGTCGCTTCCAGTGAGGCCGGCTCGGAGGTTGTCGACGGGGTGGCTTGGGCCCTCAGGTCCATATCCTGATGGTAGGCGAAACAGATCTTTCGCTCGCCCTGGCCGAACCAGAGGAGTTCGCCCTCGGCCAGGATCGAGTCGAGAAAAGCCGGCTGGTAGCGCTGCATGCGTGCGGGAAGGATTTCCTCTTCCCAGGTTTCGACCGCGGCGGGAAGAAAGAGCAGACGATCCAGGCAGGCCGCCAATCCATCCAGGTCTTCACTGCGATCGAGCAGACCCTGCTGGCGGGCGAGGAAGACGGGCAGTTGGCTGAGGGCCAGCGGCTCAAACGGCGGGGTGGCCTGCGCGCGCCGCAGGCGAAGAAGAAACTCGTAGTTGGCGGAGTCGCAGAAAACGACATCCTCAGATCCTTCGATCAGGCACCCTTCGATCAGGAGATCTGCATCGATCAGCTCGGTCAGGGATGCTTCAAGGAGGGAATCAGAGAGACCCAGTGTCGTCCGGATTTCCTCGCGGGTGATCGGACCGAAAAAGGAAAGCCACTCACCCAGCCAGCGGGTGCGGAGTCCTTCCTGGCCATTGGCTGTGGTCGACCCCGGGGGAGCGATTGCCGGTTCATCCCCCTCACTCATGCCGACCAGCCGGAAGGGAATTCCACCATAGAATTCACCGAGCCGGGCTGCGTTCTCGGCGGCCACCCAGAGACATGCTCCGGCGCCTTCGGGGAGAACCCGAAAGACCTTCTGCTCAAGCGCGGTGTCTTCGAGAGCGGGCGCAGCGCAGCGCAGGGCTTTCCATTCGGAATCCGGCAGCAGGATCCGCTCCTTCAACCAGTCAACCAGCTCCATCCCGTCATCGGGACCGTAGCCGGGCACGAGGCGTTGGCGCTTGGCTTCAAATGCTTGAATGATGGCCTCCGGGATGGGTGGTCGGCTCTGAGGATCAAAGACCAGCTCCTTGAGCAATTCGGTGCTCAGGCTGGACTTGCGGTCACCCTTCGGGTTGTCCCGGGAATACATGTATTGATTGACCTGGCGCCAGGCCGCACTCTGACCGAAGGGCGAGGCCGAGGCGGTTCGCGTCTCGGAGCAGGTGATCGCCCCCGTCTCAAGCTCAACCAGAACCTGCCGGAGCGACCCCAGATCGAATTCGTCGCGGAAGCAGGTCCGCCAGGTTTCCAGGAGCACCGGAAAATCATCGAATCGGCGGATCGATTCCATCAACTTCTGCGAGCGCAAACGGGTCATCCAGAGCGGGACCCTTTGATTGGGTCGCGAACGGTTGATCAACATGGCACGGCCGGCGCACTCGCGGAACCGGGCGCCGAAGAAACCGGAATCTTCGAGTCTTCTGCGGATGAGCTCTTCCAGGCGGGACGAGGTGACGAGGGAGAGGATCTCCTCGGCCGTCACGTCGATCGGCACCATGACCGCGATGCAGTCGTTGTTGACGAAGATCTCGGGTCGGTGATGAAAGCGTTCCTCCCAGGCGGCATCGAGTGCCAGGGCAAAGGGACGGTTCAGTTTTCCCCCCCAGAGGGTGTGCAGGATGATCTGGTTCCCCTCCTTCGTCGCCGGACCGGTGGCCGTGTGTTCGACCAGAAGGTGATGGCGGTGCGGGAGCGGCTGGCGGGTGGTCTTCCGCTGCAGTCTCAGGGTCTCGATCAACTGATCGGCGGAGACGCCGTTCATGGAATGCTCCGTTTGTAGCCGCTCCCGGAAGGCAGGGCTTTCCAGTTCGGTCTCCGCCTCTTCGAGAAACCGGCCGATTGCATCGGAAAAGTGGAAATCACGGAAATTGTCCTCTGAGATCCAGAATGGGATGGAGGCGGCGTTGGGTGGAGCCGGCAGGACATAGACGTCGTTGTTGGTGATCCGGCGGATCTTCCAGGACTGGGCCCCGAGGGTGAAGACCTGGCCGACCCGCGCCTCCCAGACGAACTCCTCATCGAGTTCGCCCAGCCGGGAGTCGGTCTGGTCATGGCGGAGGTGGAAATAGCCGCGGTCCGGGATGACTCCGCCCGAAAAATAGAGGGCCTGGAGTGCGCCCTTGCGGGCCCGGATGGTCCCCTCCATCCGATCGATGGATACACGTGGGTTCAATTCGCGCAGACGGGTATCCGCATACCGCCCGGCCAGCATGTTGATCACGAGATCGAATTCCCGGCGGCTGAGGTCACGGTAGGGATAACTGGTCCGCAGGAAGGCGTGGAGCGAATCCATTTTCCACGGCTCCATTGCGACCATCGACAGGATGATCTGCGCCAGAACGTCGAGCGGCTTTTCGATCGGAACCCGCGGCTCGATGTCGCGGCGGGCGATCTGCCGGGCGAGCACCGCGGCTTCAAGGAAATCGCGGGCATGAGTGGGAAAGAGGGTGCCCCGGCTGGGCTGGCCCACCTGGTGACCGGCCCGGCCGATGCGCTGGATGGCCGAGGATATGGCCGGCGGGGACTGGACCAGCACGACCTCGTCGAGAGCCCCGATGTCGATGCCCATTTCCAGCGAATTGGTCGCGACAATGGCCCGGAGGTCGCCGGACTTCAGGCGTGATTCCACCTCTTCCCGGATCTCCCGGGAGAGGGAGCCGTGGTGGGCGTAGGCGAGTGGACTGGCCTGGCCGGAGTTGATCTTCAGGGCGAGCTTTTCGCAGAGCCGGCGGTTGTTGACGAAGAAAAGGGTGGAGCGATTCCGTTCGATGATTCCTTTGAATTCTTCGACCAGCGGCTCCCAGATCGAGTCGTCCGGCTCGTCACGCTCGGGAAGCTCGGGAAAGTAAACGGACAGCCGGTATTCCTTCCGAATGCCGGACTCGATGCAGACGACGGGACGGGGTAGGGTCTCGGTTCCCCGGCGGACAACCCCCCCGGCAAACGCGGCCACCGTCCCGAGAGGATTGATCGTGGCGGATAGGGCGATACGCTGGAATTCTCCGGACAGAGGCACCAGTCGGTCCACCGCGGTAATCAGGAAGGTGCCACGGCGATTGTCGAGGACGCCATGGATTTCGTCCAAAATGACGGTCTTGAGATCGGTCAGCAGATTTCGTCCGCCCAGAGACGAGAGCATCAGGTTCAGGCTCTCCGGGGTGGTGATGAGGATTTCGGGTGGATGCCGAAGCATGCTGCGGCGCTCCGACTGGCTGGTGTCGCCGCTCCGGGTCTGGACCCGGATTTTGGGAAAAGGTCTTCCGGACCCCTCAAAGACTTCACGGATGGCGGCCAGCGGGGCGATCAGATTGCGCTGGATGTCATTGTTCAGGGCCTTGAGCGGCGAGATGTAGAGCACCCGCGTCGTGCCCGTCTCCCACGACCCTGAAACAAACTGATTCAGGGCCCAGAGAAAAGCCGTCAGCGTCTTGCCGCTTCCGGTCGGTGCAGTCACCAGAACATGCTCACCCCGGGCGATGACCGGCCAAGCCTGTTCCTGGACGTCGGTCGGTCGACCCACCTGCTCCTCAAACCACTTTCTGATCAGTGGATGAAAGAGATCTATAGACTCCCTGGGCCCCGTCATGATGACAGGAAAACCGGACTCCTCCTTCCCGGCAAGACAACCCCACAGGGGGGGGCCGTGACACCTCATGGGGCCCCGGCCAATTTGTAACATAATACGTTACAAATCCCGATTCCCCGGGAAGGAACGACCGTTTTGGGCAGGGCGGATTTGTAACGTATTATGTTACAAATTGGCTGTTTCACCTCGGTCGAGGGATGCGACGGGGAGACGGGGCGATTGGGGAGACGCGGCGGGACGGGGTGGGGTGGTCAGTAGATGAGGGAGCGGAAATCCTGGATCCGGTGAAAGGTGATCAGGTTGGTGTCGTGGGCGTTGCGGGCCTTGCGGTCGCCGGATCGGGAGAGCACGACGAGGTCGTCACCGTCGATGGCCATCGAGGCGTAGTGCCGGGCGCAATTGGCGGTCTCACCGATTGCAACCATCCCGGCAAAGACCCAATCCACCAGATTGGTGGAGAAGTGGAGTTGGAGGCGCGAGCGCTGGTTGTCGGCCAGTCCGTAGCGGTCGGACGGCAGGGTCTCGAGTCGGCGCATGCTGTCGGTGGCCTGTGAACTGAGCAGCCAATAGGTTGCCGTCGTCCCGTCGTGGAGAAGGTGGAACTTCATCTGGCCGCCGGGAGTTGGCAGGTAGCAAAGCCTGACACCCGAGGGTGCGGCCTCAAACCCGAAGGTCATGGCGCCTTCGCCGGGATTGGGACCGGCTTCTCGGACGCGTGCAACGAGGGCGTAATTGGTCAATCCGGTATGGGCCCGCATCCAGAGGTGGAAGGTGCGTCCGGTTGGATCGTACCAGACATGATTCCGGTCAAGGATCTGGACGATGTTCGTCTCCAGCCATCCGATCGGTGCTGCTCCGCGTTTGCCATCGGGGGTCATCCAGATCGCGGGAAAACGGCTCGGATAGAACGGTATGCCGAAGCCGTCGAATCCGGTGTCGTCGATGACCTCGTGAAAGGCCGGGGCGTCTGCCAGGGTCCATGCTTCGGGCAGGGTGAGGTCTTCGTCTGCTTTCGCCCGCATGACGACGGGCTGAAGCTCGCTGGGATACCACCCGTTGACCCGGTCTGTCTTGCGACGTTCCATTACCAGGTAAACGCATCCGTGGGCATGCCAGACATTGGCGGGGGCCTGATGCCAGAATTCGCCGTCGGTCAGCAGGTGCGCCCCGCTCCAGGAGATGCCGTTGTCGTTTGATCGGGCGATTTTCAGATCGCCCCGGTGACCGAGGACATAGAGCCGTCCACCCGCGGCAAGGGGCCGTCCATGGTAGAGATCGAGGTCGGCCCGGTGGGTCCAGGATTGGCCGCCGTCATCCGAAGTCATGACCTGGCAGACCAGACCTTCGTGGGCCGGTTTGGGTGATCCGTCGGGATTCGGTTTTTCATTCTGGCGGAGGCTTCCGACGTCCATTGTCGCGACGATGCGGCCGTTTGGGCACCGCCAGATTCCGGGACTGTAGGCGCAGATGTTCTCCGGATCCCCGGACTGGAAGAGGACCCGGTGGTCCTGGGCGAGTGGTTTCATGTGAGCCGGAGGATGATGTCGCCGTCGTCGAGCAGGCCGGATTCTTTGAAGCCGGATTGCGCATACATACGGGCGGCGACCTGGTTGTCTGGCTTGTGCATGGTCAGGATGACTCTGGCGCCGAGTGCCCGCATCTCGGCGATGGCGAGTTTGAGGGCGACGGTTCCATACCCTTTCCCCTGATGTTGGCGGTCGATCATGAATCGGAACAGCCAATAGGTTTCCGGATCCTCGGGATCGTTTTCAGGGCAGAAGGCGAGGAATCCGACGGGCCGTCCGGCTGCGCAGATGGCTCGCAAGTGGTAATGGGGCTCAAACCTAGACTCGGCGATCGTGTCGACATTGGAAGCCACGAAGGAGGCCTGCTCCGGGTGGAGCGACAGGCGGACGCAATCGACCCAGTTGTCCCGGGTGACCTCACGGAGGGAGATCTCGGCCCCGTTCATCGGGCTAGCCACGCGAATCCGGGGGACTCCTCATGCCGGTGGTTCGGTCAAACGACGAAGGAGCAGCAGTAGTCGGTGAGTTGCCGGATCTTGAGGTTGAATTTCGACTGGCCGGGAACGTCAAAGGTATCGCCCGTCTGAAAAGTCTTCCACCCGTCTGCTCCAGGCAGAAGCACGTCCAGATTGCCCGAGATGATCTCGATGACCTCCTTCTCGTTCGTATTGAATTCGTATTCTCCCGGGAGCATGATCCCCAGCGTCTTCTTCGAGCCATCGGGAAAGATCACCGAGCGGCTGGTGACCTTTCCGTCGAAATAGACGTTCGCTTTCCTGACCACGGAGACATTGTTGAATTCTGTCATACGCACTCATTCCTAATCGGGATCGGGCTCCGGGGTCCAGTCCGTTCGACGGCGAAAGGAGGGTGGCGGGTGCGGCCGGCCCTTCCGGGTGTTCCGCGCGTCACTCGAAGGTGATTTCTCTGGACCTCAGGAACTCGCGGGCGCTCTCCAGCAGGAAACCCTCCTCGAAGTGGAACCAGGCCTTCCGCTCATCCGGGAAGTCGTGCAGGGCCTGCTTGAAGGAGGCGAAGGGTCTGGGACCATTGACGGCCCGGGCGAGACTTCGACGGGCTTCGCCCTCAGGAAGCGTTTCGATATAATCCTCCATGATGACGAACTCGTCCCGCGAATCGAGCGGGTCGATGGTGAGGAAGCGGTCCGGCTCGCTTTCCACCAGGTCGATCGCTTCCTGTTGGGTGTCACCCGGGTCCTGAGGGATGGCAAAAACATCCCCGTTTGTCCTGTCCAGATACCACATTTTCCCGGAGCGGTCATCCAGGGCTTGAGCCACAAGCCCGACATCGACTTTCATGGCATCACCATAGCGGAAAGACGGCGGTTGTGAAGTCAAAGCAGCCCTCAGGTGAGGCTTTCCGAAGGCACGGGCCTTGACTTGCTCTGCCTGGAGAAATCATTTGTGTGAACGCCTGATGGATGGGATTCTATCGCGGTCAAGGTGGGAGAAAATCGATCCCGTCCCGTTGCGATATGGGAATTCACCACTATCTAGGTGAAATCCAAGAATAATGGACCCGATAATCAGAGCTTCTTTCCTTCTTCTTTTCCCTGCCCTGGCCTCGATGGCGTGCGCCCAGGTTCGGATCGGCACGGGCACAGTTGACACGCTTTACAAGGCCAATTGTGCGACCTGTCACGGGCAGAATCTGGAGGGCGGCCAGGGCTCTTCGCTCGTCGATGCGTATTGGACGCACGGTGATTCGGATGAGGCGATCGCGCAGTCGATTGCGGAAGGTTTTCCGGACATGGGCATGATCCCGTGGAAGAATGCGCTGACGGAGGAACAGATCCGGTCACTCGTCATCTACATCCGTGAACAGGGCCAATTGGCCCAAGCGGGGCGGACAAAGGCGCGGGTCGAGCCGCTCGGCGGAGTTTTCGCCTCGGACCTCCATCACTTCACCCTCGAGAAGATCGTCGAGATCGACGACATCCTCTGGTCGATGGCCTTCATGCCGGACGGCGCGATTCTCCTGGCCGAGCGCGATGGCCCCCTCTGGCGCTACGCGGATGGTGTGAAGCACCGGGTTGAGGAAACGCCTGCAGTCTGGCAGCACGGACAGGGCGGATTGATGGAGGTCGCGCTTCACCCGGATTATACTCAGAACGGCTGGATCTATCTCGGTTTCAGCGAGAATACCGGTGCGATGGACGACGGCAAGGAGGCCGGGATGACCGCGGTGGTCCGGGGACGGATCAAAGATGACAGATGGGTGGATCAGGAAGAGATTTTTC
This sequence comes from Opitutaceae bacterium, assembly GCA_041395105.1. Lineage (NCBI taxonomy): Bacteria > Pseudomonadati > Verrucomicrobiota > Opitutia > Opitutales > Opitutaceae > Opitutaceae bacterium. The sequence continues at coordinate 75,591 of JAWLBB010000008.1, forward strand.
GTGTGCCCGAGGAATTCCACATCGCTTCCGGCGTTCACTTCGGCACCCGTTTTGTCTTCAGGGATGGTTATCTCTTTTTCTCGATCGGCGAACGGGGTCGGCAGGAAATGGCCCAGGATCTCACACGACCCAATGGCAAAATCCATCGCATTCACGACGATGGCCGGATTCCTTCGGACAATCCGTTCGTGAATGAGCCGGGCGCCTTCAAGAGCATCTGGAGTTACGGGCACCGCAACCCCCAGGGCCTCGACCTGGATCCGCGGACGGGCGAGCTCTGGGAAACGGAGCATGGTCCCCGTGGTGGGGATGAGACCAATTTGATCCGGCCCGGTCTGAACTACGGGTGGCCGGTCATCACCTACGGGATGAATTACGACGGTACTCCGATAACCGACCTGACGGCGAAGAAAGGGATGGAACAGCCCATGCACCATTGGACCCCGTCGATTGCCGTCTGCGGGATCGATTTTTATGAGGGCGATCTCTTTCCACGCTGGAAGAACAACCTGCTGGTTACCGGTCTCGCGTCCGAAGAACTGCATCGCCTGGTCATCGAGGACAACAAGGTGGTGAAGGACGAGGTCATCCTGAAGGGCCAGGGACGGGTGCGCGATGTCCTGAGCGGGCCGGACGGACACATCTACCTGGCGCTGAATTCGCGGGGACCCAACCGTGGCGGGCTCTTCCGGTTGAATCCTGTAGCCGAATCAAACAACTGGCGGAGCCTGTTTGACGGAGAGACCCTCGACGGCTGGACGGTCCGGGACGGGACCTCAACCGTGTTGGTCGATGATGGCATGATGGTTGCGGTGCATCAGGGGACAACCGGGCACACCTACCTGGTCACGGAGGAACGCTTCTCCGACTTCATTCTCGAACTCGACGTCAAGGTGATCGGGGATCTAAATTCCGGAATCCTTCTTCGAGGGATCGCGGATCCGGCCGTCAAGGGGGGCAAGGTACACGGCTACCAGATGGAGATTGATCAATCGCCGCGGCAATGGACCGGAGGCATTTTTGAGGAGATGGGCCGGGGGTGGCTCTACTCGCTCGACGGCCGGGACGAGGCAAGGGCCGCCTACCGGCCGTCAGCCTGGAACCACTACCGGATCGAGGCGATCGGCGACATTCTCCGCATCTGGGTCAACGGAGTTCCGACGCTCAACCTGAAGGACGACCGGACAGCTGAAGGGGTGATCGGTTTCCAGATCCACAACCTGCCCAAGGAGGGCGGCGGCGGGGCGGTCTTCATCCGCAATGTCCGGATCCTGACCGAGAATCCAGTCAATCAATACCGGGCGATCGGGATTCCGGTGGAGACAGCGCAGGTGGATGCGGTGAACTGATTCCGGCCGTCACGGGCGACGGTTGGTGAGTCCGGAGGGCCGGACCTTTGGGGGAGCGGATCGTCTCCCGGTTCAGGAGTGTTCCTGTTGCCTCGAGATGGCTGAATTGACCATGATGAGTTCCCCGAGGTTTTCCGGGGTGATCAGGCCGACCAACTGGCCGGAGGAGTCGAGAACGGGCAGGGCCGGGCAATTGCAGGCATTCATGGTCTGAAAGGCTTTTTCGAATGAATCGTGGAGATGCACGGTCGGGATGTCCCGGTGCATGTGGGTCACGACGAGTTCGTTGGGTCCCCCCTGCTTGAGTCCGTTGATCATGTCTTCCCGGGTGAGGATACCCGCCACCGAACCATCGCCGGCGACGACCGGGAATTCGTGCTGGGTGCCGCTGAGGAGCAGGTCCACCGCGTCCTGCAGGACGGCACCACGGGTGAGTTTCTCAAACCGCTTGACCATGACGTCCGAAACGGAGAGCCCCCGGGTCATCGCCTGCATCCGGGTCATGGTGGCTTCCTGGGCGGCGCCAAAATAGACAAAGACGGCGATCAGTACCAGGATGAAGTTGTAGTTGAACAGGCCGACGATACCGAGAAAGACGGCGAAGGCCTGGCCGACCGAGGCGGCGATTTGGGTCGCCCGTGCCCGGTCCATGCGAAAACTGAGGATGGCGCGCAACATCCGGCCGCCGTCCATCGGGAAGGCGGGCAGCAGGTTGAAGGCGACCAGAATCAGGTTCACGGCGAGGAGGGCATCGAGGAGGGCGATGCCGGTCGCCTGTTCGGGGGTGACGGATGCGACGCTGCCGATTCGGGCACCGAAGGCGAAGAGGATCAGGGCGATGACCACGTTGACGGCGGGCCCGGCTGCCGCGACGACCAGTTCCTGACCGGGGCGCTCGGGCATCCGTTCCAGTCGGGCGAGGCCGCCGATCGGGAGCAGGGTGATATCCGGGGTCCTGATCCCGTAGCGTCGGGCGGCGAAGGCATGCCCGAATTCGTGCAGAAGCACGCAGGCAAAGAGTATGAGTATGAAGATGACACCGGCGAGGGCGGCGACGGGTCCGGCATGCCGATAGGAGGCGAAGCCATAGAAGGCGAGGAGGATGAGGAAGGTCGCGTGGACCCTGACTTCAATCCCGGAGACGGTGGCGATGCGGAATGACCATTTCATGAATGAGCGCAAGTCTCGGTCTGAATCGCTCCGGGGTCAATCGGTCAGAAACGGGAGGCCGCATTCTGTCTCGGTGAGGCGGACCGATTCTCTGGATTGGATCCGGCGTTTTCCGCTCAATCGCGCCTGGAGTGCAGTCGCTTCACCACAGGCGCCGGGTCCGCTTCTCGCGATCCATCCCATCTTTTTTCCCGAAGCATTGCGCGTTTCGGACCCGAAAAAACGTATTTGGGGATAGAGGAAGGCGTTGCGTGGCCCTTCTGCGCGTGACGGTCCGGTAGTTCACCAGAAACGGGAATGATTATTTATGGGCAAGGAGGAAATTCATGTCACGGATACCAACATACGGGGCGGCCCTGCTGGGGCTGTGCCTGTCCGCGGCTTCGGCAGTGCGGACATTCGGGGACGGAGGCGAACTCTGGGGAATGGGCGACAACTCGGGGGGCCAACTGGGTCTGGCCGTTGATTCGAGCACGGTCCCCGTCCTGATCGACACCGAGGTGACCGCGGTGGCGGCGAGCCTCCATCACACACTCTATATCACCGATGACGGCTGTCTATGGGGAATGGGGCGCAATACCTATGGCCAGCTGGGAACTGGGGACACGGACGGCCGCACCGAGCCCGCCTTCATTGATGATGGCGTCCGGGACGTGCTCACCTCCTGGTATCACACTTTCTACATCAAATATGACGGCACGTTATGGGGAATGGGCCGGAACCAGGTCGGCCAGCTTGGTCTGGGTGATGTGAAGGATCGTCCGGCCCCCGTGATGATCAAGACCGATGTGATTCAGGCCGTCCCCAGCTATGGTCACAGTCTGTTGATCCAGTCCGACGGATCGCTTTGGGGAATGGGGCCGGGCCGATACGGTCGCCTGGGGACGGGCAATGAGTCGGATCACTTTACCCCGTATCGAATCTGTGGTGACGTCATGGCGGCGGCGGCCGGCTCCTTACATTCGCTTATCCTGAAGGCCGATGGGAATCTCTACGGGATGGGGAAGAGCATACCGGGTGCTCTCGGTCATGGGGACAGCCTGAGCCATCTCTCGCCGGACTGGATCGCCTCCGGGGTCAGGGATCTGGATGGATCGATGAATTCGACCTACTTCATCAGGACCGATGCCACCCTTTGGGGAATGGGCGCAAATAGCTACGGACAATTGGGGACTGGAGACGAGGTAAAGCGGGTGCGGCCAATCCTGATTGAAAGTGGGGTGAAATCGGTCGTGGCGGGTGACTACCATGCGCTCTTTATCAGGGACGACGACACGCTTTGGGGGATGGGCGGGAATTCCGCCGGTCAGTTGGGGGTCGGGGACGAGACCGATCGAGCAATTCCCGTTGAGGTAGCCGTGGACGTCCATACCGCCGCCGTCGGAGCATCGCACAGCCTGTTTATCGTGGGCTGGCGGGCGCCGGTTCCCGAGATCCTGCAACCCCCGCAGAGCGTGACGGTTGCTCCGGGTGGCTCGGCCTGTTTTGAAGTCGTGACAACGCGAAAACCGGGTGAGCACTACATCTGGAAAAAGGACGGTGAGACGATTGGAGAGGATCGTGCGGTCCTGAATCTGGTCGATGTGGGTCCGGCGGATGCCGGCTTCTACTGTGTCTGTGTTCGGACGGAAGGCGGCGAAGTCACCTGTCGGACGGTGATGCTGGGTATCAGCGAAACGCTCAATGACGGGGTTCATCTGGAGAATATGTCATCGCGCGGGCTGGTGGAGCCCGGCGGTCGGATGCTCATCCTCGGGTTTGTGATTGGCGGGGAAGTTCCTCGTCGGGTGCTGGTCCGGGCGATCGGTCCCGGGCTGACCGGCTTCGGGGTTGAGGGGGTCCTTGAGAATCCGGCACTCAGGATCATGAAGAGCGTCGATGGGGCACCTGTCTGGGTCGCCTCAAATGATGATTGGGTGGACAGTGCAGAATTGGCCGCGGCCAGCCGGGAGGTGGGGGCGTTCGCTCTGCCGGAGGGCAGTTGCGATGCGGCGATCCTGACCTGGCTCGAACCGGGTGCCTATACGGCCCAGGTATTCGGAGCGGATGGAGAGACGGGCGTGGCCTTGGCGGAAGTCTACGAGGTGAGACCGACCAATCCCGGCGGGCTGACTCAATCAGATTGAGATCGATACTGTGGGGGAGATCACTTGAGGGGTGCCTCACTCTGATTGCGGTGGACGAGTGGGAAAGTCACCGCAGACCCGCAGTGTCCGAGGCCGAGGAGCCGACGTTCCAATATGGGGGTCTTCGGAGCTGAGGGGTTTACTGGACGTTGCCACGAGCGTTCCGGGGCGAAAGTCGGATTCGGTTGTCGGACTGCACCGGTCCGTTGTGAGAGCGCTATGGGAATTGGCAGGCGGTGGGTGGTTTCGTATTCATCCGGGTATGCCACGCTACGGATTCAATTTCCTCTGGATGTTCATCTGCCCGGAAGACCGTGTGCCGGGTCCGGTCGATGAGAAAGCCCTGGATTTCATGGTCGCGCACGGGTTTGATTTCGTCCGCCTGCCCACGGATTATCGCTTCTGGATATCGGATCATCGCTATGAGGAGCCGGAGGAGGCGCCTCTCAAGGCGATCGACGGCTATATCGCCGCCTGCCGGCAGCGGAGGCTCCACGCCAACCTGAATCTGCACCGGGCGCCGGGGTATTGCATCAATCGTCCCGACTTGGAGATTCACAATCTCTGGACAGACGAAATCGCGCAGGATGCCTTTGTTTTTCAGTGGGAGATGTTTGCCCGGCGCTACAAGGGCATTTCCGGTGACGAGCTGAGTTTTGACCTGGTCAACGAGGCACCCCACGTGGGCCGTGATCATTTCACGCGCGAGGTCTACGAGAAAATCATGCGCCGGACAACGGCGGCCATCCGCGCGATCGATCCGCAACGACCGGTCACGGTGGACGGGATCAACGGCGGAGGCGGGGCCATTCCCGAGTTGGCGGACCTCGGGGTGGTTCACAGCACGCGGGGGTATGCCCCCATGACGGTATCCCATCACCGGGCCGGTTGGTGGAATTTCGAAGGGGAATGGCCGGAGCCGGTTTACCCGCATCGCGATGCGGACGGCAAGTATTGGGACAAGGAGGCTTTGCGGTTATTCTACCAACCGTGGCTCGATGTTCAGGCGAAAGGGGTCGACGTTCATGTGGGCGAATTCGGGTGCTATAAATATACGCCGAATGTGTCGGCCATCGCCTGGCTGGGGGATCTCCTTTCCCTCTTCAAGGAGTTCGGCTGGGGTTATTCTCCATGGAACTTCAAGGGCGACTTCGGGTTCATCGGACATGACCGGCCCGGGGTGCGTTACGAGACCTACGGCGGATATGAGAAAGTCGACCGGCAGTATCTGGATCTGTTGATGGCGAATCGTATTTGAGCGTGGGCCGAATGCGGTCGTTTGGTTGATGGCGGAAGGCACCGGCCAAACGGATCCCGGATGACCTCGATTCTGCGGAATCCGGGTTTTCAGATTGCGGATTCGGGTGGGTCGGGAATTCTGAATCCGACCCCGTATGCAGCTCCCCGGCATTCTCAGGCTGTTTTCACTCATGACCATCATCGTCATCGGCGTGGTCCTGCTGTGGCCGCCTGCGGACGAGGAAGGCAAGTCGAGATCGGAACGGGCGGCCAGTGGGGCGGTCCGCTACGTCCTGAAGATCGATCCCGGGGTGTCCTATATGCCCGGATCTCGACCGTTCGGAGTGGGCCAACCCCTTCTCGGCCTTGCGGAAGTGATTGATGCATTCGAGGACCGGCATCCGGATACGCGAATCGAGGTCATCCGGACTCCCAACAGCCGTGATTACCTGGTGACGCAATTGAGCAGCGGGGCGGCCCCGGACATCGTGGCGGTGAATGTCGAGGAAGTGTGGGTCGACGTGCAGAAGAACTGGTATGTGCCGCTCGATCGGTTTCTCGAGGCGCCGAATCCGTATGTGGTGGAGAAAGGAGATCCGGACCTGCCGGGTGCGCGGGAATGGTGGGACATGTTCCGATTCCAGGCCCTGAGTCGCGGCAAGGCTGGACCGGACGGGCGCAACTACTGCCTTACCCTGAGCGCGGTCGAGACCGGCCTGTTTTACAACAAGACGTTCTTTGAGGCGCATGACCTTCAGATCCCGGCGACGTGGGAGGAATTCATGGCGCTGATGGCGGAGATCAAGGGTTTCGGGAAGATCCCGCTCCTGGTCCCGCTGGCTGCGTTGGCCGACTGGGGCACCGACCTGTTGTTTGATCAGGTTTATTACAATATCCTGCCGGGCATCGACCTGGTGAAGGATCCGATCCGCGAGGATTATATGCAGGGGTATCTCGATGGAGATGAACTCGCTTTTCTCTTCACAAAGGGATTCTTCACCCGGCAGGATCCCCGCTATGTGGAGGTAGCCCGGATGTTGAAGAGCCTGCGCCCCTACATGCCGCAGAGCATCGCCAATGCGGATTACCGAAGGGAGTTTCAGAACCAGCAGGGGATCATGTTCTGGGCATCGAGCGCGATGACCTACCCGTTCTGGGCGGACAGAAACCTCGGTTTTGAATGGGGCGTGTTCTACCTGCCGGAAGTGACCACGAAGACGACGTCTTTTGCTTCGGGGACACCGATGTGCGTGATTGGCGGGGCGGCCCAGCAGTTCGAGGTGACCGCGACGGCGGTCAAGGATACCGACGAGACGCTTCCCTTTCCGGAGCGGATCGAGAGTTCGGAGCGACTGAAGCGAGCGATCGGATTTCTTCAGTTTCTCAGCCTGCCCGAGAATACGGATCGGGTGGTCAACGAGTATCCCTGCTTTATTCCGAACATTGTCGGGGTGAGGAGTCTTCCGGTACTCGATCCCTTTGAGAAGATCCTGGAGCGCCGCTACACGACGACGAAGTGGGTGTTTTCCTTTGATCTGCGTTTTTCCGACATTTACCAGCGGATGCTCGGCCTCTTTCTTGAGGACGGGATCGATCTCGACGGCTTTCTCCGCTGGCAGGAGGACAATATCCGAACCGCCGGGGCGAACCTGATCCGGCGCCAGAATGTGGATGTGAACCGGCTGGAGGCGTCCTGGGAAAAGCTGGCGCCGCAGCGGGCGGGGACGCCGGGGCTGCCCGTTGAAAGTGAGGCGGGACGATGAGGCACCGATACGGGTTTGTCCTGGGGTGCTACGGGATCATTCTGCCGGGGCTGGCCCTGTTGCTGACCTTTGTTTACCTGCCGGTGGTCTGGGCCTTTTCGAAGTCGCTCTACGAGTTCGAAGTCGGCTGGGTTTCCACCTTTGTCGGGCTGCACAACTACCGCGAATTTCTGACTGCCGATCCGACCATGGTGCCCTCGATGCTGCACATGGTGGCGTTGACCTTCTTCGCGGTCTGTGTGCGTCTGAGCATCCCGCTGCTGGTGGCCAAGCTCATCCATACGTTGCCGCTTGAACGGACCCGCTACATTTATCGGATCATCTTCCTGATCCCGATCGTGGTGCCGGGTGTGGCGGTGCAGTTGATCTGGCTCGACATGATTTACTCGGACTACGGCCTGCTCAATGAAACGTTTCGCCTTTCGGCCTGGAGACCCTGACCCGCGGCTGGCTGAACGATCCGGGCACGGCCCTGGTCGCCATCATGTTCATCGGATTTCCCTTCGTGAGCGGCTTCGATGTCCTCATCTACTATGCCGGCCTTTCGTCCATACCGGAGGAAGTGGTCGAGGCGGCATCGATGGAAGGGTGTGTGGGGCTGCGGCGGTTCCTCCTGATCGATCTGCCCCTGGTCATGAGCCAGCTCAAGCTGATTCTGATCCTGACGGTGATCGCGGGCGTGCAGGGCTTCGAGGGTCTCTTCGTCCTGACCCGCGGCGGACCCGGCTTCGAGACGATGGTACCCGGACTCTGGATGTACTTCAACGCCTTCAGTTTCCAGCGGATGGGGTATGCCTGCGCGATCGGGGTATTGTTGTTCCTGATGATATTCGGCCTGACCGTGGTCAACCTGCGGTATTTCCGGTCGGCCGAGGAAATGAAGGGAGGTGCGTGATGCGGCGCAACCGACTGCAGGTCTGTGCGACGCACGCCGTCCTGATCGTCCTGGCGGCGTTGACCCTGCTGCCCTTTGCCTTCGCGGTGAACAACATCTTCCGGACCAATTCGGAGTTCTACCGTCATTTTTTCTCGGTGCCTGAGGCCCTGACGGGTGTGATTGATGCGACTGCGCGGATGGTGGCGGGCCATGAAGAGCCGATCCTGGTGCATGATGAATTGGGGGAACCCCTGACGGTTTCTCCGCGGGAGGCCGTCACCCATTTCGTGGCGATGGGAAAGAAGGGACCCACCCTGGCCTGGACGGTTCTGCGTCCCTATATGCTCAACTCCTTCATGGTGTCGGCGCTGACCGCTCTGGGGGTCTGCTGCCTGGGTTCATCCACCGCCTATATCCTGGCGAGGTACCGGTTCCTGGGGTCGAAGGCGGTCTTCATGCTTTTCCTCGCGACGATGATGGTCCCGGGGGTGCTGACGCTTGTTCCCAGCTTCCTGCTGGTCAAACAGCTGGGGCTCTTGAATACCTATTGGGCCATGATCCTGCCGTACATGGCGGGTGGTCAGGTCTTTGCGGTCTTCATCTTCAAGAGTTTCTTTGAGGGTCTGCCGGAGGATCTGTTTGAGAGTGCGCGAATGGATGGGGCCGGCCACCTGGCGATCTACTTCAACATCGTGCTTCCGCTGGCCAAACCGGCTTTTTCAATCGTGATCATCATGAACGTGCTGGGAACCTGGAACAATTTCCTCTGGCCCTTCATCACCAACACCGATGGAAGCCACCATGTGGTCGCGTCGGGGCTTTACGTGATGGCGAAGTCTTCGGATGGGCAGAATTTCAGCACGCTTTTTGCGGCCTACGCGATGAGCAGCATCCCGCTCCTGGTCATGTTTGTCTACGCCACGAAACCCTTTATCCGCGGCATCACATCGGGCGCGTTGAAGGCGTGAGCGGCCGACTGGATTGCCCGACGGGGATCATTGGGGGTCGAGTCCGAACTTGAGCCGGAATGTGCGAAGTCTTCAGCGGCGCATGGGCCGGGGTGAGGGCATAGCCGGACGCGTCGACGGCATCGGCTGTATGGTTGGGGGGCGGGCTATGGGTCTATCCGGCCGAGGTGGTATATTTGCTGGTGGCCGGTAGACCGGAGGCGGGTAGGGACGGCCGTAGTAGCCGCCGCCATACCAGGGGTTGCCGTAGGCGCCCCCGTAATAGCCGGAGGAAATATAGGTGGATGAACTGCCGGAGCCGGACGATTCGCAGCCGAGGTTGCCAAAGAGAAGAGGGCTCAGGCAGGCAGTGGCCAGGAGAAGCTTGCGGGTGTTCATGGCTGATCCTCGGTTTCCGGTTCGTATTCCATCAGGACAATGGCGGCTCCAGCTGGATCCTCAATCACGGCGACACGACCTTGTTGCACCTCGGGATTGGGCTTGAAGTAGACGGTTCCGCCAAGCGCGACAGCCCGGGAAACGGCGGCCTCGACGTCCTTGACCCGGACGAATCCAAGCCAATTGGGGCGGGCCTCCGGCATCGATTCGGGGATGGTGCCGAGGCTGGCCCTCAGAATCCCGTTGTTCGACCAGAGGTGATCGTAGATCTCGTCCTTCTCAGGATCATAATCGGTTGTGACAAATCCGAGGATTTCCCGGTAAAAACCGATCGAAGCGTCGGAATCCCGAACCCAGAGCTGCGCCCAGATCAGGTCGCCGTAGTCGCCGAGAAAATCGTCGGGATCGCCTTGGGAGGTCTGCATGAGTCCAAGGAGGGCTCCCTGGTTGTCACGGATGATGGCCTGACTCCCGCGCTTGGGGAAGTCCCTGGCCGGCACTTCCACCTGCCCGTCGAGTCCCGGAAGCTTCCCGAGGGTGTCATCAAGTCCACTCACGGAGAAGTAAGGGATCCAGATACCCTTGGTGGTTTCGCCCTTACCGGCCGGGCGGTAGATCACGCCGGCAACGGGCCTGCCATTGTTGCGGAATAGGGTATAGGCGTCTTTCTTTTTGCCGAGAGTCTCGGCGGTCCAGTCGAAGAGGCCGGTATAAAACCGGGTGCAGGCGCTGACGTCTTCTGTAAAGAGGTCAGCCCAGATGAGTTGACCGGGGTGGTGGTCATTGGTGGGTGGATCCTGGAATGCGGGCAATTCGGGGAAGCCTGCCGCTGGCAGGGATCCCAGAATTCCGACAAAGCAGATAACACTGACTTTGGGTAGGCGTGTAATCATGTGACGAACGGTTTTAGCGGAATGCGGTCGAAGTTGGGAAGCGAATAAGTGAAGACCGATTGGAAAGCGGCTCGGCCTGAGGTCGCGGAGTTCTGACGGCGGGAAAAGTTGATCGAATGGGAAGGGATCCTGCGAATCCTTGCCAAGTGGGTCGATGGTCGCTACTCACAGTGCCCTAATGGCGGAATCGAACGGGCGATTGGCGGGGAAGGTTGCGGTGGTCGTCGGATCGACCAGTGGGATTGGCGCGGCGATCGCCCGACGGTTTGCGGCGGAGGGGGCCTCGGTCGTGCTGAGTGGCCGGCGGTCTGAGCAGGGAGAAGCGGTGGTCCGGGAGATCGTGGAGAAGGGCGGCCGGGCGGTTTTTCAGCGAACCGATGTGAAACAGCCGGAGGATTGTGCGGCGCTGGTGAAGCGTGCGAAGGAGGCCTATGGCGGTCTTGATTCGCTGGTCTACAACACGGGAATCTTCAACCGGGCCACTTTCGATGAAATCACGCCTGAGTTCTGGGACGGGATGCAGGCGGTCAATGTCCGTGGTGCGTTTCTGGTTTCCCAGGCGGCTGCGCCGCTCATGCGGCAGCGCGGTGGCGGAAGCATCACGATGATGGGTTCCATTCACGCATTTGTGAGCAGCGAAAAGCTGATTCCCTATGGGGTGAGCAAGGGGGCACTCCTCGCCCTGACCCGGGAGTTGTCGGGTTACCTCAAACGGGATCGGATCCGCGTGAACTGGATCACGGTGGGGTGGGTCCTGACGGATAAGGAAAAGGAGACCCAGATGGCGGAACACGGGGATCTGAAGCGGGTGATGGAATTCGGAGCCAGGGCTCCCTGGGGGCTGAATACGGAGGAGGAGATGGCCTCGGGATGCGTCTACCTGGCCAGTGACGAGGCCATGCGGGTCACCGGCACGAATCTGAATATCTCGGGCGGCATCCACCTTTCCCTGTGAGCGTTTTCGGAGAGAGCCGGAAGAACGCGGGCGGCAGGCGGGGTGCCGGTCTCTGCCTCTACGGAATGACCTACAGCATCGGGTTCCAGGGAGCGGGAACGGCGCGGGCCAATTCCGATCCCATGACGCCGGAGGGATTTGTCGACCTGGCGCGGGAGCTGCGATTGGGCTTTGTCGAAGTTGAGCCTCGGTTCATCTCTTCGGACGATCTGGAGGCGGACTACGCGGCTTTCGGGAACCTGGCCGAGGAGTCAGGCCTGGGCGTGGTTTGTTCGACGTCGGTGGTCACGGATCGCGGGCAGCTGGAGGCGGACCTGGGGCGTGCATCGGCGATGGGCGCGAAGACGATGCGTGTCCTGATCAGTCGGATACTGGAGGGCGACCGGGCGGCGATCGGCGGGCGAGCGGCCTGGCAGGACCGGCTCGAGGCATTTGGCGATGTCGTGATGAGCGCACTGCGGTTGGCTGAAGAATTGGGGCTGACCCTGGCGGTGGAGAATCATCAGGATGCGGATTCCGACGACCTGGCTGCGCTCTGTGAACGAATCGGGAGCAATCGATTCGGTATTGCCCTGGACACGGCCAACCCACTCGCGGTGGCCGAGGAGCCCCTGGTCTTTGCCCGCCGGGTTCTGCCGTGGATCAAGCATGTCCATCTGAAGGACTACCGGGTTTTCCCGAGTGAATCCGGATACCGCTTGATCCGGTGCGCCCTGGGAGAGGGCGTCATTGATTTCCCGAGCCTGCTCGGACTCTTTCGGGATCGTCCGGAGGTGACCCTGAGCATCGAGATGGCAGCCCTGCAGGCCCGTCACATCCGGATCCATGAAGAGGGGTATTGGGATGGATTCCGTCCGAGGACGGCGCGGAGCCTGGCCCCTGTGCTTCGGCTGGTGGCCGGTCACGCCGAGTCGGGCGATTGGCGCACCCCCTGGGAGCTTGAACAGGATGATCGGTTGGCGGATTGGGAGATGGACCAGGTCCGGCGCAGCGCCGACTATATTGCCTCGGTTTTGACGGGTGGCCCTGGTCATTGAAGCTTTATGAAGAACGAAGATACCAAGTCAGGAGATGTGAATGTGATTGATCTTTTCCGGTTGAACGGAAAGACGGCCTACGTGGTCGGTGGTTCCCAGGGATTGGGTGCCTCGATGGCGCTGGGCTTGGCCCAGGCGGGTGCCCGGGTGGCCATCGGATCGAGAAATGAAGAGACGTGTGCACGGGTGGCCCGGGAGATCGGCGCGGCAACCGGGGGGGCGTGTCTTTCGATCCCGATCGATGTTTCGAGTGAGTCGAGCGTGCAGAGCGCATTCGCGCGGGTGGCTGACGAGCTCGGGGGGCTCGATATCCTGATCAACAGCGCGGGAATCAACATCCGGGCGCCGATCGACGACTGTTCACTCGAGACGTTTGAATCGGTGACCGATACCAATCTCAAGGGGACCTGGCTCTGTTGTCGCGAGGCGGCGAGGATGATGAAGCCCCGGCGCTCCGGCTCGATCATCAATCTCGGTTCGGCTCTCAGTTCGGTCGCCCTGCCGGAACGAACGCCCTATTGTTCGTCGAAGTTCGGGGTGATCGGCTTGACCCAGGCCCTTGCGCTCGAGCTGGCGCCGCACAATGTCCGCTGCAATGCGATCTGTCCCGGAGCCTTCCTGACCGAGATCAACAAGCCGTTGCTCAAGGAACCGGAGAAGGTGAAAATGCTGGTCGGCCTGATGGCGTTGAATCGCTGGGGAGAACTTCATGAAATCCGTGGGGCCGCGCTCTTTCTCGCCAGTGATGCTTCAACCTTCGTGACCGGATCCTCGCTCTACGTGGACGCAGGCTGGACGGCAAAATGAACGCACTTGATCAGAAGCTTGCCGGCAAGACGGCGATCGTGACCGGGGCGGGTCGGGGACTGGGGCGGGCTTACGCGGTCCGGCTGGCCCGGCTGGGCGCCAACGTGGCGGTGGTGGATCTGAACCTGAACTCGGCCGAGGAATTTGGTGAGATCGTTCCGGATGGCGGGGTGGCCGCGGAGTGCGCCTCATTCGGCGTTCGGGCCATCGGGATCCAGGCGGATATGACCAGGCGCGATGCGGTCGACGCGATGGTCAGTCGGGTGAATGACGAACTGGGTTCGGTCGATATCCTGGTCAACAACGCGGGAGGCATGTTGCGGCCGGCCGAGGTGAGCTCGGCCATGGATTCGTCGGAGGAGGATTTCCGCTTCATCATGGACGTGAATCTGATGAGCACGGTATTCTGCTGCCAGGCCGCGGGACGCCTGATGAAGGCGCAGGGAGGCGGACGGATCGTCAACGTCGCATCGGTGGCCGCGGTCAAGGCCGGTCTCCGTTTGGTCAGTTACGGGACGGCCAAGGCGGCGATCATCCGCTATACCCGGTCGCTGGCCCGGGAGCTGGGTCCGCATGGCATCAACGTCAACTGCATCGCGCCGGCCATCATCGCCTCGAGTCGGGCCATGGCCGAGTATCCGGAAAGGCGGGCGATGGCGGCGGACATCCCGCTGCGCCGTCTGGGTGAGCTGGAGGATTGCGCCAAGGTGATCGAGTTTCTCTGCACCGATCTCTCGGATTATGTGACCGGCCAATGCATCGCGATCTGCGGCGGTCTGTATGCGGGTGCGGTTTAGGAGAAACGGGGATCGAACGCGTTGAGCGCGTTCGGGCTGGCGGTTGGATCGGATTGATTGTCGGATCGGATCCATGCCGATGAGAACTCCCGATGTTGACCTTTCCGATCCTGTGGTGGTGGCGGTTTCGGCGCCGAACGAAACGCGCTGGGGCTTCACCCAGTTTCCCGCGGTGTCGCGGCTTCCGGACGGGCGGATCATGGTCTGCTATGCCGATGCCGAGGACGCCAGTGAGACTCATGGGAATCCTGCTCCGGCCTTTGTCTCGGCGGATGAGGGAAAGACGTGGGTTCCGTTCTCGGACGACCCCGACCCGATCCGGCCCCACTACGCCATCACCGAGGCCTATGACGGCGAATTCTTCGCGGTTCCCTCCATTCATTATTTCAACGTGAAGACGGCCGGCATCACCATGCCGAAGCCGGCGGCCGAAGCATTCGTCTACGGGACGCTCTACACCTATCGAGCCTCGGATCTGCCTTCGGAGGTCCTCGAGCATTTCCGGTGGCTGGACGCGGTGCGCTGGACGCCGAAGACCGGGCGCTGGCTTCCGGAAAAAGTTGAATACGATGTGCGGGATCTCCTGGTCTGGAAGCGAGAGGGCAGCGATCTGCTGCCCCGTGCGTTCTTTGAGCGACCGGCCCTCAGGTATCGTGGTGAAATCCTCTACGCGGACTATCGGGTGCGTTATGCGTTGCCGGACGGGTTCGTGGCGCAGAAGGGCGGCACCGACCTGATGGCTTCGAAGGACAACGGTCACTCCTTTGAACACCGGTCTGTGGTGGGGGTGGACCGGACGGGGCGCGACCTGATGGGCGAGCCGACCCTGGCGGAGACGGCGGAGGGTTCGCTGGTCTGCGTCATGCGCAAGACGGATCAGGATCAGAAGCCGATGGCCATCACCTGGTCGGACGATGCAGGTCGGACCTGGACGCCACCGAGGGAATTCTGTGAATTTGGCGTCTTTCCGTGTCTGCTCAAGATGAAGGCCGGACCGCTCGTCCTGAGCTACGGACGCCCGGGGGTGCATCTGCGGTTCAGTCCCGACGGCAATGGCCGGGACTGGTCGGATCCGGTCACCCTGATCCCGGGTGATCCGAAAGAGACGGGTCGGTACTCCTGCGGCTACACCAGTCTCCTGGCGCTTTCCGACCACGAGTTGCTCATCGCGTATTCAGATTTCGAACACCGTGATGCCGACGGGACCCGTCGCAAGGCGATCCTGGTCAGGCGGGTGAAGGTTTGAGGGCGGGCTTCGCCCGCGGAGATGGGAGATGGAAGATCGGAGGTCGTGGGGGAGCGGATTGAGCGGTCAAGAACCGAAGAACTGAAGGGCGCTACTTCCGAGAGGGGAGGAACTACCAAGGTGAGAAAGGCGATGAAGGTGGAAGGGAAGGGTTTTGGAATGAGCGGCTTACGAGTGGATTGAACCGCCGGGAACCGAAGAATGAACGGGCGCTGGTTCCGAGAGGAGGATGAGTCTTTTGGAAGTATCGAAGAGGTGATTCTGCGCGAACTTCGAACTGAGCTCTCCGATCTTCGACTGATCCGGCCCGGCCGCATCAGTCCGCTTTCAGCCAGATCTGTTTCCAGGGGCGGGTATCCAGTCGGTTCATGGTCCAGCCCTGGACGGAGGGATGGACGAGGTAGACCGTGCTGTAGTGATAGAGCGGGATGATGGGCAGGTCGCGCAGGATAATGGACTCCATCTTTTGGTAGTTGCGGAATCGCTCGTCCGGATCCGCTGCGGCGCGGGCCTGGCGGAAGGCCGCCTCGAATTCCGGGTCCGACCAACCGGTGCTGTTGTCGGGGCTGGCGGCGGACACAAGCTGGTAGTAGTCGATGGGGTCGTCGGCGAAGGGCAGCCAGGCGGCGCGGGCGAGGTTGTACTGGCCCATGGTCCGGTTATCGAGGAAGACTTTCCATTCCTGGTTGGTCAGCCGGACATCGGCGCCGATGGTGCGCCGCCACATCTCCTGGAGGGTTTCGGCGATGTTTCGGTTTCCCTCGTTGGTATTGTAGAGGTATTCAATTTGCGGGAACCCCTGGCCATCCGGAAAGCCTGCCGCGGCGAGGAGTCCGGGGATATCGGATGGGTCACCTTCCATCTTGACCCCGGAGGTGAATCCGCCCATCCCGGGCTGGCTGAAGGTCAGGGCGGGCCGTTGTCCACCCTGAAGAACCTTCTCCACGAGAAGCTGCCGGTTGATCGCGAGGGAGAAGGCTTGCCGGACTTCCCGTCGGTCGAATGGTGGCCGGGTCGTATTGCACATGACGTAGGCCACTCCGAGCCGCGGTTCGATCCGGAGAGACTCCGGATGATCGCGCCGGTAGACGGCAATCTTGCTGACGGGCAGGGACGCGGTAGTGTGCAATTGCCCGGCGCGAAAGGCGCGTTCCTCCGTTTCCTGGCTTTCGATCGGATGGAAGTGGATCGCGTTCAGTTTGACCGAGGTCGCATCCCAGTAGTCGGGATTCTTCTCGACGACAACCACCTGGTTCGGGATCCATTCCTTGAGGACAAACGGACCATTGCCGACGAGGTTGCCGGGGCGGGTCCAGTCGGTTCCTTTGCGGGCCAGTCCGCCGAAGCGCTCGATGACATGGATGGGGACGGGGACCCAGGGGTAATTGGCGAGGAGATTGAGCAGGTAGGGCAGCGGTTCGCGTAGGGTGATCACGACGGTTCGGTCGTCCGGCGCCTTGTAGCCCACGGTGGAGAAATCCTGCGTCCGCCCGGAATGAAAGTCCTCCGCACCGACCACGGGATAGGTCATGTAGGCGAATTCGGCGGCCAGTTCCGGTGTGAGCAGGCGGTGAAATGAGGCGACAAAGTCATGGGCCGTGAGGGGGGTGCCGTCCGACCAACGGGCGTTTTCGCGGAGGTGGAAGGTGTAGGTGAGGCCGTCGGGGGAGATTTCCCAGGATTTGGCGACGCCGGGGGCGGGTTGAAGGGTTTCACCGTCCTGCTCGACCAGACCCTCAAAAATGGCGCTGAGAATCCGTGATTCGGGCGACCCGGTATTGGTGTGCGGGTCAAGGTCCTGAGGCTCGACCCCGTTGCCGACATGGAGGATGCCGTCACGGTTGCCGGCCTCGACCCGGGATTCCGGACGACCGCATCCCGAAACGATGAGGGCCAGGGAAAGGAGAAGGGTCGCAGAAAGAACCCGGATCAGCATGGGGGGAGGTGTTTTAAACCAAACGTAGCATGCTACGTAGGGTTTCATTGGGAAAAGAATACGTAGGTTGCTACGTTTGGTTTTGTGTTCGAAAACAATACGTAGTGTGGAGGAGTGGGGGTCGGTGACGCTTCGATGGACGGCCCGGCGGTCCGTCCCTATCTGAAGGTCCATTGAGCGCCGGCTTGTGGTTCTTGAGGCGAATCATTGATCAGGCCCCTTGACCAGACAGGATTCCAGTGTGCCGCGGTTGGTTTGATCCGGGAAGG
Source organism: Opitutaceae bacterium (assembly GCA_041395105.1). NCBI lineage: Bacteria > Pseudomonadati > Verrucomicrobiota > Opitutia > Opitutales > Opitutaceae > Opitutaceae bacterium. Next base: position 93,401 of record JAWLBB010000008.1, read on the forward strand.
GCGGCCGCAGCTAATCCCGGGCGATCTCGTACCAGAGGGTCTGGTGGGAATGATCGACCTCGAAGCTGAGGGTGCCGTTGGCCCAGGTGGAGGGGACGATGTGGTTGCGGGTGCCGGTTGGATCGAGGGCGTAAACCAGGCAGGGGTGGGCGACCGCCAGTTGCACGGTGGCGGGGATGCCCTCGGCCATGACGGGGCCGTGTCCCCATTGGTTGCCGACGCTGGTGCGGTCTTCATTCCAACCCATGTCCTGGTTTTCCACCCGTCCGACGAGGGTGAGGAGAGCGCGATCGAAGTCACGCAGGTTCCGGCCCGCGTGATCGACCAGGGTGACGGCGGCAAAGCCTTCGTTGAAAAGACCGAACTCGGGGAAGGTCAGGGTCAGTCCGTCGAGGGCGACCGTCTGACCGCCGACGAAGCCGACGGCGACCTTGGCGGCCATGGCATCGGCGGTGTAGATGACTCCCTTCGGGTGTCGTGTGGTCCGGACCGAGGGCTCGGTGGTTCCGGCGATGGATTCCCGGCCGGCTTCCGTCGTCGTGGAGCGGTAGAGGCTCAAACGGGCCTGCAGGGGATCCGGGCGTCCGCCCGTTTTGTCCCAGGCCGCTCCGGCCGTCATGGCGAAGTCCCACGGGACGGCGGGGAGGACGAGGGTCTCCTGCCGAGAGATCGGAGCGATCAGGCCTTCGCGGAAAATCAATGAAGTCGAGGGATAGAGGGCGACCTTGGCCGGGTTGGTCCCGGTGTCAAAATAGGCATCCATCATCGAATTGTCTTCCTTCGAGCCGGTGGCGGAGTAGGCAAAGGTGTAGAAGCCATCCCAGTCCTGAAGACCGCCGAAGGTGGAAATGAGAGGCATCATCTCGGCCTGGAAATCATTGGGCGCAGGATGGTTGTATTCGGATACGGTGAACGGCTTGCCGTGCACCCTCAATTCGGCCTTCTCGCCGAGAAGCCCGGAGTCGGAGTCCATGCGGTTGACGAGAGCCTCGCGGCCGACCGTCCAATTGATCGGATCCCAATCCGACCCGCGGAATTGCGGGTGCTGCCAATAGCCGTGGGCGTCGGCGTATTCCATGGAATCTTCCCGCACGAGGGAGGTCAGTCCGCCCCATTCGATCTGGGTATCGATGATGGCGGCGCGCATCCCGAGGTCTTCGCGGAGGAAGGCCCGCATGCCCTCAGAGAAGGCGGTCTCGGTATCGACGAGGAATTGAATCCAGTCGGCCCGCTGGGGCCCCATGCCGACGTTGACGCCCAAGGCGATGTTCTGGCGAAGAAGGGATTGGCCGGCGGGTAGGGTGAAGGGGACGGATCCGAGGCGGAGGGAGACCTGATCGAGTTCCACGGTGGCGGGTGCGCCGGCGAGGAGGAAGGCGATCTGGCCGCGTGCGGGTTCCGCGGAATGAGCCTTGAAGGAGAAGGAGAAATCCTGCCATTCGGGTTTCAGGATGAGCTTGGAGCGGAGGCCGTAGTCGCGCCAGTCGGGGTAATCGCGATGAATCTTCATCCCGATAATCCGCTCACGATCGGCCCGGGCGCGAAATTGGAGAGTGTAGGCCTGACCATTTTCTAGGGTGAGGTTGGGCAGGCGGGCCTGAACCAGCCACTCGGCGGCGAGGTCGGTCAGGAGTTCCACTTTGATCCCGTCGGTGGCTTGATCAGAACCGGTGCCGGGCAGGGCGGTGAAACGGGCGTTTTCGGGTCCAGCCTGTGTCTCGTCGGACCAGGCGGTTTCTTGATTGACGAGGCTTTGGCCGAGCGGGGCGGCCTCGATCGACCAGGCCTCGGCCAGGGCTTTGTCGGATCCGTAGCGGCCATGAAGCCAGGAATTCCAGAGGGCGACCAATTCGGAGCGAAACGGCTCGGGAAGGGTATCGAGGCCTTCGCCGGGGGTTTCCCCGGGCCAGCCGACGAGGGAGTTCTCGTTGTTGATTTCGATAAAGGCGAGGGCGGCTTCATCGCGGTAGGCCAGGCCGGTGTAGGGATTGACCCGATCGAGGAGTTTGGCGGCATACTCCTGTTGGAGCTGGATCATCCGTCGATTGAATTTGTCCACTTTCTTGTGATGCCTGAACGGGATGTCGTTCACGCTTTCGGGAAAGCCGACCTCGGGAATATAGTCCCGGGTGGTGGACAGGTTGAGATTGGTGTAGATGCCGTTGCGTTTGAGGGCGGCGATCAGGTAATCGAGCTTGTCGACCTGGACGGGATCCACATCGAGGTAGGGTTTGCCGGGAAGCCAGATGGTGCCGTCGTCGGTCTCCCAGTTGTTCTGAAGGTGGTGGAGGCGGACGAGATTGATGCCGAGCTTGGCCATGCGGGCGGCGATTTTGTCGGCATCCTCACGGGAGGGGAAGGCGGCCCGGGCGCCGAGATTGGTGGCGAAGAAACGGACCCGCTTTCCGGTGGTGGCTTCGACGAAGTGTCCGTCCCGGCTTTCGATGAAACCACCGGAACCGGCGGACCCGGCGTTGAGGTGGCTCACATTGGTGACGGTATCGGCGGTCGCGTCGTCCCAGGGGATGACGAAGGGGAAGAGCGTCGACTCATCGGCTAGGGCCGGGAGGGAGATGGTGGCCAGGGAGACGGAGAGGGTCATCCGTCGAATCCGGCGGCTCAGGGTTTGGGTGCGGTTCATAGGGTGAATGTGTGGTGATCCGGATTGAGCGCAACCAATCGGGTGCTCGATGCATAGAGCGAGAGAGGAAATGACGCCCGGGGGAGATGGATTTGCGGCGAGTGTCAGTCCGGACGGCTCCTGCCGTCCAGAGCACGGGCGGCGGGCGCATCGACGCTGCGGATATGGAGGTCGCGTTGCGGGAAGGGGATTTCGATCCCGGCCTCGCCGAGGGCCTTGTTGATTGCGGTCAGGATGGCGCTCTTCAGACGAAGACCGATTGAGAAATCGTCGATCCAGAAGCGGACGGTGAAATCGAGGGAGCTTTCCCCGAAGGCGTCGAAGGAGATGAAGGGCGCGGGATCCTTGAGGACGGCGTCAAATTGGCCGACGACATCGGTGAGAAGCGCGATGACTTTCTCCGGATCGTTGCCGTAAGCGACGCCCACAGAGATATCGATGCGGCGTTGTTGATCGGAGAGTGTCCAGTTGGTGACCTCGTTTGAAATGAGATTCCCGTTGGGGACGATGATTTCGGCTCCGTCGAATGAACGCACCGTACTGGCCCGAATGCCGATGCTGCGCACTTCACCGAAGGTTGTTCCGAACTGGATCTTGTCGCCGATCTTGATCGGTCGCTCGAAGATGAGGATGAGGCCGGAGACGAAATTGTTGACCAGGTTCTGAAGTCCGAAACCGATGCCGACCCCGAGGGCGCCGATGATGATGCTCATCTGGCTGAGATGGATCCCGGCCGCCGCCATTGCGATGATGATGCCGATGGAAATGATCCCGTAATGGATGATCATGGAGATCGTACTCGGAATGCCCCGGGGCAAGTCGAGGCGCGGCAGGATCTCCGCATCGGCGACGAAGCGGATCGATCTGGAGATGAGGATGGACAGCCAGATGGTGAAGAAGAAGGCAAGGATCGACCCGACGGAAAGGCTGAGCGCGCCCACCTGCCAGCCGAACCCGAGGATGGCGGACACCGCGTCCCTGACCGGTGTGTAGATACCGAATATCAGGAGGGTGACCAGGACCCAGACAAAGAGGGTGGTGAGGCGGAGGATTCGCGAGATGGTTTGATCGACCGTGGCGTAATGAAGGCGCACGGCCGCAGTATGCCTGAGAGGGCCGACCACCATGGCGATACGGAGGAATTCCCGAATGGCGTTGCTTCCGGCGATCAGAATCAGGGCGAGGGTGACGACGCCTACGAATCCGGAAAGAAGCTGACTGGAAAGGGCGAAGAGACCGAGGATATTGGTGATTCCGGCGATCGGGTAGACGAAGATTCCAATTCGGCCGGCCCACCGGGCGAAAGGGAAACTTCCGGATTCCCGGGTTGTCCCTGGCTCCGGGAAAATGCGCCATTGACGGACAACGGAGATCGTTCCCAGCACTGCGACGATCAGAGCGGTGAAGCGCTGGGCGAACGAAAACTCAGGCATGTGCTCGCTGAATCGGATCAGGACATAGAGCAGGATGGTCGTCTGGGCCGAACGCTTGAATGACTCCTCCAGGGTGGATTTGAGCAGGATCAGAACGGGGACCAGGACGAGATAGACAATGTAGCGGTAGACGACGAACGGGGGCGAAACCAGAAAGACGGGGGTGAGAACAAGGGCGATGACGATTCCGTTGGCGAGAGGGTGCTTGAGCAGTTTTGCGGCGGACTTGGTGCGGGGATCGCTTTCGAGGGTGGCCTGATGCTTCCGGCCAACGCGTATCAGGAAGACCGCGGTCAGGACCATGACCAGCAGCTGGATGACGAGGTTGACCGGATGGGAGAGAAAATAGGCGCGCAGCGTGCCCAGGTCGGATGCGGACATGGTGCTGAGCTCCTCGGAAAATCCGGATTCGTCGGCCTTGATGTTGGCGATGCTCCAGATGAACGGGCTGTCTGGTTTGAAGATATCCTTGCGGGTGATCTCACTCAGTTTGTTCTTTTCCTTCAGGAGGGCGGTCAATCGGTTCGATCCATTGGATACCTCGGCCTGGATACTGAGGGCCTCGTCACGCACCCCGAGGACGGTTGCCTTGGACTCGGCGGTTTGGGCGAGAACCGCATCAATCTGTTCGAGAAGCAGGGCGGCTCCCTCTTCGCCGGCGATCGCTTCGCGGGTTGATGTCCAGAGCTTTTCAATCCGAGCCAGTTGAGCGAGACTGTCCTGAAGGTCCCGTGTCAGATCAACGAGGTCGGTCTGCCAATCATCCACCTGCTTTCTTGCCGTGCCGAGCTGGTCGTCGATCTGTCGGAGACGGCGTCCGACTCTTCCCGACTGGACAATCGATTCGATTTCGAGCGAAACCTGCTCGAGGGTCTTCTGGAGTTCGGGAAGATCCTGGCGGACTGATTCGAGCAGAGGGGCGCGCTCGTCATCCGATCCGAGCTTGAGAACGTCCTGAACGGCGGCCTGGGAGCGGACGGCGATCTCTTCGATGGGGATGGTCTTCTCGGGCGCCTGTTCCGGATTGGCCAGCGCATCCGACTCCTGGTCCCGGACGGCGGCCTGGGCATCGGTCGTGGTGGACCCGGCCGGATCCGCTTTGGGAGGGTCGGGCTGTTGAGCGACGACCGGAAGGAGAACCGCCAGCGCGAGGAAGGCGAACAAGAGGGTTAATCGAGCGCGGATTGCCGGGAGAAACGACGGGATCATGATCAGGCCCGGACAGTATGGTCCGAGGTCTGATTGTAAAGGGTTCAGCGCGGGCGGTTTCCTCGTTTCCGTGATGTGCTGGATCCAGCCAGCATGCGTCCTGACCACGATGGGGCGGGATGTTCCTGCGAAGGTTGATGGGGAACCTGAGCGGATCCCGGCCCGGCTTTGGTGGAAACACCGAAGTTTCGATGAAGGGGATGTAAATGAGTGATGCGGCGGTGGGTACGGGAGGGAATCCGGGTCCAGATGCCGGATACCCATCCGATCCAACGTAAACGGGCGCATGGGCTTTGACGCGCACGACTCGACTCTACACGTGATGACATCGAATTCTGGTTTTGCCTTTCTTCCCTATTCCGGACTCTCACTGCTGGCTCTGGCAGTGTTGCTGGTGGCTGCGGTTGTCCTGAGGCGCCAGTTGCCGATTTTCCAGCGACTGGGGCCGGATCTGGCGATCATTTCGAGACCGATGGGCGGGCTGCAGGAATGGCGAGAGGCCACCCGTTTCGGCGGACTGGCGGTGGAACGCGGTATTCTGGCCGTGGCCCTGGGCTCGGCCATGGGCGTTTTCTGTCTGAACGCCGCGGCCTGGTCCATGCCCACCTGGGTCTATGTCCTGACCTGCATGGCCGCAGTGGCCCTGGTGGGTCTGACCGGGTTTTTCGCGGGACAGGCCCTTCACTTCGGCCGACGGGCCCTGGCCAGCCGGCAGCGTTTTCTCGGCAAGCGGATGGTCCATGATGCCCTCAATGGGCTGGTGGCGGCGAAGTATATCGCCGTTCACGACCTGAGTCTGGATGGTCTGGGTCTGGATCACGTGGTCATCGGACCGAGCGGGGTCTTTCTGCTGGAAACCCAGACGGTGATGCAACACCGGAGCCGGTTCGAGACTGGTGATTCCTATCAGGCGACTTATGACGGGCGCAGCATGGTCTTCCGCCGTCGCCGTCTGAACGGTCCGCTCGACGCGGTCCGCAAAAAGTCCATTCGTCTGGCCGAGTGGCTTTTCGACAAGGTGGGCGAGAAGATCGTGGTCAAGCCGGTCCTGGTCGTGCCGGGGTGGCGGGTCGAACGTTTCGGGCAGGGTCTGGTGCGGGTCGCCAATCAGGTTGAACTGCCGGAAGTCCTCGAAGCAGCAGCCGATGAAGAGCTCTTCCGGGAGAATCTGGCGGTCCGGATCGAGAGCGGCTTGAAGGAAATTCAGGTGAATCTCGATCAGCCGGACCTGGAGCCTGAATTGGACGAGGTTGCCGAGGACGGCGAGCCGGCCCGTTCGAAGCGCTGGTGGTCGCTCAGGCCCAGGCTGAAGAAGCGGGCGAAGACCAAGAGGCTATCCTGAGTCAAGGGGTTTCAGGAGGGATCACGAGATGTGGCCGCGGCAGTCTCTTGCCGCGTATCCAGGTTGACACGCCCCAAGTGACTGGGGCGACTACACATGACGATTTCACGAACAGGAAATGCCTGTTCTGAGCCAAAGAGTTGCTTACTTTAGTGCCATTCGGGACAGCCGTTGAGGGTTGAGGCGATTCCGGTCGGTCACCCGCGGGACTGTCAGTCAGGTCAGGGCTGCGCGTTCCACTCGTTGACCCGGTCGGTCAGGAATTGAATCCAGGCCGGATGGTCATTCAGGCAGGGAATATGCTCGAACTCGCGTCCACCGGCTTCGAGGAAGGTATCGCGTCCGGCCATGGCGATCTCCTCGAGTGTCTCGAGGCAATCGGAGACGAAAGCGGGGGTGATGACCAGAAGCCGGCCGATCCCTTGCTTGCCGAACCGTTCGAGTTCGAAATCGGTGTAGGGCTGGAGCCAGGGTTCTCCCGCGAGGCGGGATTGAAAGGAGACGGAGTAGCGATCGGGCGCGATTCCGGCGCGGGCGACGAGGGCGGCGGTGGTATTGAGGCATTGGGCCTTGTAGCAGGTAGCGTGGGCCGGACTGCAGGTTTCGCAACAGTTGGCCACGATCGTGCAATGGCTCCGGGAGGAGTCGGCCTTCCGCAGATGACGTACCGGGATACCGTGGTAGCTGAAGAGGAGATGATCGTAACCTTTTTCGAGATGGGGTCGGGTCGATTGAAAGAGGGCCTCGATATAGTCCGGGTGGTCGAAGAACGGTTGTTGGGAGGTGACCCGGATCCCGGGGTGGCGTTCGCGGATCACTTCATGCACGCGTGCCACCACGGTCTCGTAGCTGGACATGGCGTAATGCGGGTAAAGGGGCACGAGAAAGATCTCCTCCGTACCGTCGTCGGCCATTGTCCGGATGACGTCGGGGATCGAGGGCGAACCGTAGCGCATGGCGAGGTGGACGGGTTGATCGACCCGGTCGGAAAGGAGGTCGCGAACCTGCCGGCTGATGAGCGTGAGCGGCGAGCCCTCGGGCCGCCAGACCTTGGCGTAGGCATGGGCCGATTGTTTCGGTCGTCTGGGCAGGATGAAGCACTTGAGCACGAATTGCTGCACCGGCTTCGGGATATCGAGGACCCGGTCGTCCGAGAGGAACTCGTCCAGGTAGCGTCGGACATCCCGGGTCGAGGTCGAATCAGGGGAACCAAGGTTGACGAGGAGTACTGCCCGTTTGGCCATATGCGGGTATTGCTTGGTTCTTTCCGGGCGGTTGTCAAACGACCGCGGTGGCCGCGGGGAGTTGCGAGGGGACTGAAATCGGCTTATGGGTGAAGGACATGCGTTTGATCACGATTTCCCTCCACGTCCTTCTTCTTCTGCTGCCGGTGCGTTTTGCTCTTGCTGATGAGCAGGCGGATCTGGCCTTCCTGCAGGCCTCGGCCGCTCTTGATGGTGCCCTGATCCCGGCATTGATTGCCGTCAGAGAGGGAGAGGCCTCCGGTGTCGGGGTGCAATTGGATAAGGTGACCGAAGCCTGGCAGGCCTACCGGTCGGATCAGCTCGCCATCCTCAAGACGGCTCCGGGTTGGGCGATGACCCGGGGCGGCATGGAACGTCGACTGGAGATGGCGAAGCGCTTTGTCGGAAACGGAGATGTTTCCATGGCCCGGCTCGTCCTCGACCAGATGCAGGTTGACCTGTTTCGTCTGCGTCAGTCGCTCGGTCGGGAAACGTTCGTCGACCGGTTGGTGGGCTTCCACGAAGAAATGGAGTCGATCCTCGCCGAAACGGAAACCGGCCGGAAGACGAATGATCCGGAGTCGTTGAGGAAAGGGATCGAAGCGCTGGAGAATTCTTGGGAGGCGATTGAAGCCGAAGGGGTGGACAGCGCCGTCTACGGTCTGCTCTGGGAGGACGCCACGAAGGTAAAGGGCCTGATCGCGGCGGAGAGCGTGGCGATACGCCAGTTGGGCGAGGCCGTGGATCGTGGTCGGGATGATGATCTTGGCGATCTGGCCGAGGCGGTCAGAACTGCGTTTCGGGACGTCGTGCTCTTTTTTGGGGAATAGTGGCGGAGACTGCTCCTTCGTTCGGACTGCTCAACGTTTCGCCAGGAAATCCAGGGTGGCTCCGGCGAGTCGCCTGCCGCCCTCGATGCAATAGGAGAGGGAGATCCCGTCACGGGCATTGCCACCGATCTGGAGTCCGGGGTTTTCCCTTTCGACCCTGAGGGTGGCTTGAAGGAAGCGACCGTGCCCGACTTCGTATTGTGGAATGGCCCGGGGCCAGAGGCGCCGGTGTTCGAAGACGGGCGCGCCGTGGAGGCCAAGGAGCTTCTCCAGATCGCGGAGAATGAGGGCCCGCAGTTCGTCGATGGGAAGACCGGCCAGTTCCGGGGCACGGGTGCCACCGACAAAGGTTGTCAGGAGAACGTGGTCTTCCGGTGCCCGACCCGGAAACAGGGATGAACTGAAAAGGGTTCCGAGGATCCTGAACGGTTCGAGGGCGGGGATGAGGGCTCCGAATCCGTCGAGGGGGTGGGCGATCTGGTCCCGTCGAAAGCCCATGGCGTAGCTGACGACCGGGGGATGTTTGATTTCGCCCATGGTCCTGAGCACCTCGCTTCCCCGGATCCGGAGGGACGCCAGGGCGGTGGCCGGCAGGGCAAGAACCACGGCGTCGGCTTGGATTGTTTCGGTGGAGGAGGGCTGGCCGACGCGGATTCGCCATTGGCCGTCGAAGTCCAGTCCGGCGACCGGGGTGGAGAGGCGAACCGGTTCCCGGAGTGAGTCCGCCAGCTGTCTGGGCAACGCCTGCAGGCCGTCGGGGAAGGAGACCAGACGGGTGCGGTAGAGGGTGCCGGCCCGCCGCCGTTCCCGGCGGCGGGCGACAGACCCGAGGATCAGGGAGCGGTGGTCCTGTTCGAGGTTGAAGAGCTTGGGGAAACCGTAGCGGACTGAGAGTTGATCGGGATTGCCGGCATACACCCCGCCGACAAAGGGGGTGATGGCGTAGTCGAGCATTTCCCGACCCAATCGGCGCAGGACGAAGGAGGAAAGGGATTCGTCGGTATCGGGTGGGGGTTTGCGGGCAAAGAGCTCTCCGATCAGCCGCAGTTTGGCTTTGAAGGAAAAGAGAGGCGTCCCGAGGAAGCCGACGGGTGAGCCGGGAACCGCGATGGCGCGGCCGTGGCGGACAAGGTAGCGTTTGGAGGCGGCGGGATCGGCCTCGATCAGGTTCAGCCGCGGAGCTGCCTCCCGGAGCCAGTTCTCGTGCTCGGCCGAAGACAGCTGGATGGTATTGGGACCCTCTTCCACGAGGTAACCGGAGTTCTGGATCGAGCGGATGTTTCCGCCGACCTGAGAACCCGCTTCAAAGACGGTCACCCGGTGGCCGGCCCTCTCGATTCGTGAAGCCGCGCCCAATCCCGTAAGACCGGCTCCGATGACTGCGACGTTGGCCATGGCGGACGGGAGTGGGTCAGATTGTCTTGGAAAAGCGATTGGGCGCTTTGCCGAGATAGGCGTCGAAGAGCATCGCGAGATTCCTCAGGAGGAGGCGTCCCATATCGGTCACCTGGAATCCGGTCGGGGTCGACTCGATCAGGCCGTCGACTTCGAACTGGCCGAGCGCCTCGACAGCCGAGGCGAAGTAGTCGCGGAAGTCGATCTCGAGTTCGCGGCCGATCTGGTCGAAATCGAGTTCGAGGTCGCACATCAGGCGCATGATGACCGTCCGGCGGATGACGTCATCGCGGTTGAGGCGGACCGCCCGGGAAATGGGCAGGCGGCCGGAATCCACCGCCTTGTAGTATTCAGGCAGGGTTTTTTCGTTCTGCCGGTAATGCGCGTCGATCTGGGAAATCGAGGACATTCCAAAACTGTAGATGTCGGCGCCGGCCAGGGTGCTGTAGCCCTGGAAATTGCGCTGCAGGGTCTTGGATTGCTGGGCGAGCGAGAGTTCGTCCCCGGCCCGGGCGAAGTGATCCATCCCGATATAGCGGTAACCCCTGGAGGTGAGCTTCTCCGTGACCAGCTTGAGCATGCCCAGTTTCGTGTCGGCTCCCGGCAGGACCTTGAGCAGCTTCTGGGCCGGTTTCATCCAGGGGACATGGGCGTAATTGAAGACGGCGAAGCGGTCGGGGCCGATCTCGAGGGCGATCTCAAGGGTCTGGTCGAAGGTGGTCTCGTTCTGATGGGGCAGCCCGTAGATGAGATCAAAATTCACCGAGCGAAATCCGGCTTCGCGGATCCACTCGACCGTTTGTTCGGTCACGGCGCGAGGCTGGATCCGGTTGACCGCCTCCTGAACTTCCGAATTGAAATCCTGGATACCAATGGAGGCGCGATTGATCCCGATCCGGGCAAAGGCCTCGACGTGTTCCCGGGTCAGCCGCCTCGGGTCGAGCTCGACGCTGCATTCCGCGCCGTTTTCGAAATTGAAGGCGCGATGGATGATGGATCCCAGGCGGTCGATTTCGACCGGTTCGAGAAAACTCGGGGTACCGCCGCCGAAGTGCATCTGGACCACCTTCCGATCCGGGTGCAGAAGGTGCCGGGTCAGTTCGATTTCCTTTTCGAGGTGGTCGAGGTAGACGGGGGTTCGGCCGTGATCACCACCGATCACGGTGGTGCATCCGCAGAACCAGCAGAGGGTCTCGCAGAAAGGCAGATGAAAATAGAGGGAAAGGGGGCGGGGCTCGCGGTTGTTTTCCCGGATGTCGTCGATCAGGGGCTGCGGATCGTCGACCTCGGCGAACTGGACGGCGGTCGGGTAGGAGGTGTAGCGGGGCCCCGGCAGGTCGTACTTCCGGACTAGGTCGAGGTTTACGGAAAGGTGCTTCATCGGAATCTCTCCACGGTTTCAACAAGGGCGGCCATGCATTCGATTTTCGCCTGGGGATGGATGCCGTGTCCGAGATTGACGATGTACCCGGGCCTGCCCCGCATGGACTCGAGGAGGCGGTTGGTTTCGCGGACGACGGTCGTGGGTGTGGTTTCCATCAGGATCGGATCAAGGTTTCCCTGGAGGGCGAGCGAATCAGGCAGTCTGGCACGGGCTTCGGCCATGTCGACTGTCCAGTCGAGGCTGAGCACCTGAATGCCGGATTCGGCCTGGAGCCCGGCACTGGCGTAGGTATTGCGTGCGTAAAGAATGACCGGGACCCGGCCATTGACGATCCGGACGAGCCGACGGATCCATTGGAGGGACCCGCGGTCGTAGTCGACCCCGGGAAGGGCGCCTCCCCATGAGTCGAAGATCTGGACGGCATCGACACCGGCCGCAATCTGGCCATCGAGGTATTGACCAACCGCTTCGGTCAGCCGTTCCATGAGTCTTTCGAAGAGCCCGGGCTGTGAGTGAAAGAGATTCTTGGCGGCAGTGAATTCCTTGGAACTGCCTCCCTCGATCATGTAGGTCGCGAGTGTCCAGGGGGATCCGGCAAAGCCGAGGAGGGCCTTGTCCGGGGAGAGAGCCTTCCGGACCTGCCGGATGGCCCGGTAGACGTAATCGAGGCGGGGGCGGACGTCGCCGGTCAGGAGTCGGTCGAAGTCGCCGTCCGACCGGATGGCGAAATCCATCGCGATACCGCCTCCGTCGCGGAAGGAATAGGGCAGACCCATCGCCTCGGGCACGACGAGGATATCGGAAAAGAGAATGGCGGCGTCGAGGTCGAAGCGGCGGAGGGGCTGAAGAGTGACTTCGGTGGCCAGGTCCGGGGTCGTCACCAGGGTCACGAAATCGTGTTTGGCCCGCAGATCGCGGTACTCCGGGAGATAGCGGCCGGCCTGACGCATGACCCAGACGGGCGGTCGGTCCACCGGCTGGTTGTGGCAGGCATTGAGAAAGCGTTCCCTGGAAGTCATTCCAGGTATGAAAACAACTACTGGACCGGATCGGGCAACACCAAACGGTTGACGCCCGGGTTTGACCGGTCAGTTCGGCGAGCGCAGAACACCGCGTCCCTCGAGGCGGGAGCGGACAAGACGGCCGATCATGCCGTAGCGTGGACTGGCGAGGGCGGAGGCCAGAAAGAGGAAGCCGAGTGCCATGACGATGCAGGCTCCGCTGGCGAGTCCAAAGTGGTAGCTGGTGAGGAGACCGGCGACCGAACTGACCATGGCAGCGGCGATTGCCAGGCCGAATAGGACCGTCAGGCGGTCGGTCCAGAGGTAAGCGGTGACGGCGGGGAGGATGAAGAGTCCGAGGGCAAGAACGATGCCCATGGCCTGAAGGGCGGCCAGGAGGTTGATTGAGGTGAGAGCGAGGATCGAGAGGTGTATGAATCCGCCGTGTCCTCCGGTGGCGCGGAAAAAGATCGGGTCGAATGTCTCCAGAATGAGGCTGCGTTGAAAAAGGACCACGACGGCGACGGCGAGGGTTGAGGCGCCCGCGGCCAGGTAGAGATCCGCCTGGGTCACTCCGAGGATATTCCCAAAAAGCATGGGCAGGAGTTTGACCTGTGGCCCGATTGCGGTGAGCAGGGCGACGCCCAGTCCGAAGAGGACGATGAAGATGGCGGCGAAGGCGGCTTCCTCCTTGACCCGGGTCAGGCGGCTGATGAGGGCGCTGCCGAGAGTCGTCAGAAGGCCGGCGGCGAGGGCGCCGGCGAAAAGTCCGATCGGACTGGGGCCGAAAAAGAGATAAGAGAGGCCGATGCCCGGCAGGAGGGAATGGGCGAGGGCATCGCCCATCAGGGCGAGGCGGCGGAGGACGAGAAGGGATCCGAGAAGGCCGCCGCTCACGCTCAGAAAGAGAGCCGAGGCCAATCCCCGCTGCATGAACTCGAATCGGAACGGGTCAAGAAATATGGTTTCGAGACTCATGGCGTGGGTGGAACGGGAGCGTCATTGCCGTAGGCGGTACGGATATTTTCGGCGCTCAGAACGGTGTCGGGGTCGCCGGTCGCGATGACGCGGGTCCGGAGAAGGATTGCCTGGTCGAAGTAACGTCGGGCGAGTTCCAGGTCATGGACGACGGCCAGCAGGGTGCGGCCCTGGCTTTTCCATTTCCGGAAGAGCGTGAGGAGATCGGCGGTCGCCCGCATGTCCAGATTGCTGAACGGTTCGTCGAGGAGGAAGATGTCTGCCCCCTGGGCGAGCGCGCGGGCGAGAAAGACCCGTTGTTGCTGTCCGCCCGAGAGCTTCCGGATCTGGCGGTCGATGATGTTTTCGAGTCCCATCTCCTGGATGGCTGAGCGGACAGCCTCGTGATCGTCGGGACCGAATCCGCGAAAGGGACCGAGGTGCGGGTAGCGTCCCTGCTTGACCACGGAGCCGACGGTGATGGGAAAATCCCAGTCGATTTCCGCCCGCTGGGGCAGATAAGCCAGGCGGGGGAGGGCGTGATGGGCGTGAGAGTCGCCGATCCGGATTTCGCCGGAGCTGAGCGGATGCCAGCCGAGGATTGATCGAAGAAGGGTGGTCTTGCCGGCGCCGTTGGGACCGACCACCGCGGTCAGGGAGTTGCAGAGGAATTGGGCGTCGACCGCCTCGAGGGCGGGTCGCCGTCCAAAGTGGACGGATACGTCATGGAACCGAAGGATGTAGGGGTTCACGGGTTGTTTCCTTCCGGTGCGCAGAACTGCTCGAGGGATATCGCTTCCACCAGATCGGAGTCCGACCAGAAGGTGCGGTCAATCTGCGCGTTTTCCCCCCGGATCCGCAGGCGGACGGCAATAGGGATGGGGTCGACGGCCGGTGTCGGCTCGATGTCGAGAACGAGGCGGGAATCCCCGGTGAGAGGTCCGGCGTAATCACCGGACCAGGACAGGTCCGAAGTCGCGCGAGGTGCAAGAGGGACCCCTTCGAGGCGCATGCCCCAGGCGGTAACCGGCCGGCTCGCGATCACGTCGATGTTCAGATGCGAGGTTTCCATCCCTGACGGTTCGCCGACCTTCGGGTCGGCTGGAGTCGGGCGGGTTGTGTTCTCCGCGAAGCGACCCGCCACCAGGAAAGCGACGATTCCGTAGAGGGCGACGACCGCGATTCGTCCGGTGAAGCCGAGTGCCCGTCGGGGCGTCGTCATGGCAGTGTCGCTGCCTCCGGATCGAGGATGCGCAGGATGCGGATCACGTTGAGGGCGAACATACCGGTGAAGGTCGCCGAGAGCTCGCCCGGGGATCCGAGTGTGCCGGTGTAGAGGGTTTCGCCGACCGGAATGCCGCTTTCCCGGGCGATTTGCCGGATGACGCCCTGGTTGGAACCGTACTCGACAAAGATTCCCTGAATTCGGCGAGCCCTCAGGTCGTCGATGATGGCACTGATCTGGCGGGCGTCCGGGTCCTGGTAGGGGGACAAGCCGACCACGGAGACGATTTTCAGGCCGTAGGCCCGTCCGAAGTATTCGAGGCCCTGGTGGGAAACGAGGATGGAGCGGGATCCGGCCGGCAGATTGAGCAACTGGCGGCGGGTCCAACTGTCGAGGGCAAGTAGTTCGCGGGTGTAGAGTTCCGTCAGCCGCAGGTAGGTGTCGCGTTCGAGGGGATTGATGTCGATGAGCGCATCACGGATGACCTCGGCGTAGGTGACGGCATTCCTGAGGTCCTGCCAGGCGTGGGGATCGACGGGACCGTGGTGATGGTCATGGTCATCGAGCGGATCGTGATCGGTCGGGTCGATTGAGATGAGCCGGGAACGCACCGCGGCCTCGACCAATCGTCCCTTGAAGTCGGCATTCTCGAGAATCGGATCGAGCGTGGTCTCCAAGCCGAAACCATTGATGACGAGAAGATCCGCATCGGTCAGGTCGCGGATAGTGGCCGGCGTCGGATCGAAGGAATGGATGTCGAGGCCGGGGGGCAGCAGGCAGATGGCCTCCACCCGATCACCGCCGACATGGAGCACCATATCGTGCAGGATGGGATTGGTCGTGACCACTCTCGGATTGGGGGATTCCGACGTCTTCTGTCCGGCGGCGGCAAGGAAGCTGCCGCTCAGAAGCAGGACGATGGCAAGACGGGCCGCGGAATGGACGGACAGGATGGAGGTCACGGGTTCTGGATGAATCGGACAAATGCGGCATTCGTCAACCCATCAGTCGGCCTGGATACGGCCGAACCGGCGGTGGTGACAGGTCCATCTCCGTGCGGTTCGGGAACCAGGCGGGCGAACGGCTGTCCGGGAGAGGGCATCAGTTCTTGTTGCGAAACGGAAAAATGCGATCACCTTCTTGAATCATGCGGTTCACTCAAATATCCCCAATCATCGCGCTTTCGGCAATTCTCGTCAATGGGTTGCCCGTGTCTGCGCAGGAGACCGGCAGTCTTGAGCCCATGGTGGTGGAGACGGATGCCGACGACCTTGAGGGCGTCACCGTCCAGGTGGTGATGGAGTCGGGTGACTCCGGGGCGAGTGCCGTCGCCGACGATCAATCCGAATCCGAGGACCGCGAGATGAAGGCGTTGCGGGAAAAGCGCGACCGGCTTTCCATCCTCAATCAGATTGCGGCGGAGGAGCAGAAGCAGCAGCTCAACGAATTGAAAGCGGAGCGGGAGCGGATCGCTCTTGAGAACGGACTGGCTCGGGAGAAGCTGGCTCTGGAAATGGCCGAGGCCAAGGCGGCCCTGGATCGACTGAGCCTGGAGGTGGAGCAGGTGAACAAACAGCTCTCGCTGGAAGGGGCGATGCGCAAGAAGGCGCTTGAGACAGAACTGGCGGATATGCGGGCGGAGGAGGAGCGCCTGAAGCTGGCCAATTCGCTGGCGGGACAATCGATCGAGGCACGGATGATCGACTACCGCCTGAAGGAAGCCGAATTCAAGAACGAGAAGACCGGGCTGGAGAACGAAGTCGCCCGACTGCAGGCGGAATTGATCAAACGGGAGAAGACTGAGATACTTGAAGACCAGGTGGTTGCGGAAAGGGACTATCGGATCGATCCGTTTCTTGACGGCCAGTTGGTGGTGAGCGATCGACGGATTGCCCTGAATGGCCCGATCTTCCAGGAGACGGCCGATTACGTGGCGGAGCGGATTGCCTTCTTCAACAACCAGAATGACGAGTTTCCGATCTTCATCGTGATCGATTATTCGCCGGGCGGCTCGGCCATGGCGGGGTTCAAGATCCTGCGATCAATGCAGGGAAGCGAGGCGCCCGTTTACGTGGTGGTGAAATCGTATGCGGCGAGCATGGCGGCAGCCATCGCGACGCTGGCCGAGCGGTCGTTTGCCTATCCCAACGCCATCATGCTTCATCACCAGGCCGCGACCATCGTCTGGGGCAACCTGACCCAGCAGCGCGAGGCGCTCGAGCAGGCCCAGAAATGGTGGACAAGGCTGGCCGAACCGATCGCGGCCAAGATGGGTATCACCCTCGATGAATTCATCGAGAGGATGTATCAGAAGAACTCGGACGGCAACTGGAGCGAGTTTGCCGATGAGGCGGTCAAACTCGGATGGATCGACGAGATTGCCACCAATGTCCGGGAGACCTCCTATGTGAAGAATCCCGACCGGTTTGGCTCGTCCGTTCCCGTCACGGTCCGCCTGGAAGAACGCATCGATGACAAGGGCAAGCCCTATGCGATGCTTCCCCGGCTGGTCCCGTTCGACCACTATTACCTCTACAATCCGGACAAGTACTACCGGCTGCCCTGAGGGGGTGGCGGCTCAATCCATTACTTCGAGAGTCGGTAGGAGAGGCTTTATGCCTCGAGACGACAGTTGATCGAGGCGTAAAGCCTCTCCTGCAAACGCAACCTGCATGCGAGGGACGGCCCGGCGGCCCGTCCCTACCACGGATTCCCTTCGGGTCCTACGGGTTCAGGCTTTGGAGCTTGCGGCGACTGACGAGGCGTCAGGTGCGGCGGCATCATCGGGATCGAACTCGTAGCCGATTCCGTGGATGGTGCGCAGGCAATCGAGCGGGCGATCGTTGCGGTTGAAGATGTCCCTGATCTTCACGATGTACTGATCGAGCGAGCGGCTCCTGACGTCGGCGTGCAGGCCCCAGACCGAATGGATCAGGTTTTTCCGGGTGATGATGGACCGCGGATTGGCATTGAGGTAGGCAAGGATACCCAGTTCCTTCCGGCCGATCTTTTCGGATTCGCCGTTTTCAAAGTTGATCGACATGGTGCCGGGATCAACAGTCCCGCCGGCAAAACCGAAAGGTTCATCCGTAACCCGGACGTTCTTGGTCACGTTATGGTCGCCGGCTGATTCGGCCCGTCGAAGCACGGCGTGGATCCGCGCCACCAATTCGGCGGCGCTGAACGGTTTGGTCACGTAATCGTCAGCACCGATTTCCAGGCCTTTGACCTTGGAGACTTCAGAGTCGTTCCCGGTGAGAAAGATGGTCGGCACGGCCGTCTCCTTGCGTCGGAGTTCCTCAAGGAAGGTGAACCCGTCCTGGTCGGGAAGGGTCACGTCGAGCAGCATCAGGTTGGCGAAGTTGTTCTCCAGGAAGCGCTTGGCGTGAGCAGTCCGGTGGTAGACCTGGGTCAGCATCCCGGCGTGTTCGAGATGCTCCTGGATCGCTGAGGCAAGGGCCTCGTCGTCTTCGACGATTAGGATGAGCGGTTTGGGACGGGCTACCATGTTCGTTTGAGTGGATCGTTAATATTCTTTGAAATCGTCAAGACAAGAGCCGGATTAAGGGATTTTATCGGCATTTGCGGGAATGTGACGAACGCAATCGGGCTGAGGCTTGGAATGGGTGATGTTCGGGCAGTGCCGAGTTGGATTTGGTCGGGGTTCTCCTAAATTGGCTTGAGTGTTGGATCGGGGCGGTTCTGGTTTCTTTTGTGTCAGACAGCAAGCCACTCCTCATGATCGGATTGCCCAAGGGAAGTCTCGAAGAGGCAACCCGGGCGCTCTTCGCGAAAGCGGGATTTCGCATCTCGGTCAGCTCCCGTTCTTATCGACCGGTTTTCGACGATCCTGAGCTCGACGGGCGGCTTGTCCGGGCCCAGGAAATCAGCCGTTACGTCGACCATGGGTATTTTGATTGCGGTCTGACCGGGCAGGATTGGATCCTCGAGAACGAATCCGATGTGGTTGAGGTCTGCGATCTGATCTACAGCCGGGCCTCCAATGCCAGGTCTCGCTGGGTGATCGCGGTCCCGGAAGAGTCGCCGATCCGCCGGGTGGAGGACCTGGAGGGCAGGCGGGTCGCCACCGAACTGGTTGGCACGACCCGCCGGTTCCTGGAATCGAAGGGGGTAAAGGCCGAGGTGGAGTTTTCCTGGGGTGCGACGGAGGTGAAGGTCCCGGACCTGGTCGATGCCATCGTGGATATCACGGAGACGGGCAGTTCGCTGCGGGCGAACAAGCTGCGGATCGTCGATACCCTCATGTTGACCAACACGAAGTTCATCGCCAATCGAGTCAGCTGGGCGAATCCGGAAAAGCGCCGCAAGATCGAGACGATCGCGCTGCTGCTGAAAGCGGCCCTGGAGGCCGAAAGCAAGGTCGGGCTCAAGCTGAACACGCCCAAGGCCGGACTGGAGGAACTCCTCAAATCGCTCCCGGCCCTGCGCAATCCGACGGTTTCTCCCCTGACCAGCCCGGACTGGGTGGCGCTGGAGACGGTCATCGATGAAAGCGTGGTGCGCGAAATCATTCCCCGGCTGAAGGAATTGGGGGCCGAAGGGATTATTGAATACCCGCTGAACAAGGTGGTCTACTGACATGACGGTCAGAGTCGGATTGATCCAGACCTCCGCTTCGGAGGATGCGGCGGCAAATCTTGAAAAGACAATTGCGCTGGTGCACCGGGCGGCGGATGCGGGGGCGCAGATCATCTGCCTGCAGGAACTCTTCCTGACCCCGTATTTCTGCAAGCGTGAGGATGTGGGTCTCTTTGCCCTGGCCGAGCCGGTGCCGGGGCCGACGACCGACCGGATGGTCGAGGTGGCACGGGAGCGGGCCGTGGTCCTGGTGGTGTCACTCTTTGAGAAGAGGGCATCGGGATTGTATCACAATACTGCGGCGGTCATCGATGCGGACGGGAGGTACCTGGGCAAGTACCGGAAGATGCATATCCCGGACGATCCCCTCTACTACGAGAAATTCTATTTCACGCCCGGAGACCTCGGTTACCGCTCCTGGAAGACCCGCTACGGGACGATCGGCGTGCTCATCTGCTGGGACCAATGGTATCCCGAGGCGGCCCGGCTGACCGCGCTTTCCGGGGCGCAGATTCTCTTCTATCCGACCGCGATCGGCTGGCATCTACACGAAAAAGAGACTCACGGCGCCGCTCACCACACCGCCTGGGAAACCGTCCAGCGGGGCCATGCCGTGGCCAACGGCTGTTACGTGGTCGCGGTCAACCGCATCGGGTTGGAGGAGTCGATCGAGTTCTTCGGCGGCTCATTTGTCGCCGATCCCCACGGACAACTCCTGCACAAATCCCCTCATGACCGGGAGGAAGTCGCGGTTGTCGATGTTGACCTGGAGAGCATCGACGACGTCCGTTGCAACTGGCCCTTCCTGCGTGACCGGAGGATCGATACCTACGGCGATCTGCAGAAGCGCTACATCGACTGATGGATGCGTCCGGACCGACCCCTTCCGCCCTCGGGTTCCGGATGCCGGCGGAGTGGTCGCGGCAGCGTGCGGTCTGGTTGTCCTGGCCGCATAAACTGGATACATGGCCGGGGAAGTTCGGCCCGATTCCGGCCAAGTTTGCCGAGATCGCGGCCGTCATCAGCCGCCATGAGGAGGTGGGCATCAATTGTGCGGCCGCACTGCAGGCCGGCGCCCTCACTCTGCTCCGTGATGCGGGCGCGGAGGTGGCTCGCATCCATCTTTACGATCATCCGACCAATGACACCTGGTGTCGGGATCACGGGCCGATCTTTGTCCGTCACCCGGAGACCGGGGAGGTCGCGGCGACCGACTGGCGTTACAATGCGTGGGGAGGCAAGTACCCACCCTTTGATCTCGACAACCGGATACCGGAGCGGATTGCCGCGGTTCGCGGTTACCGCCGTTTCGCCTTTGACCTGATCCTCGAGGGCGGCTCGCTGGACGTGAACGGGGTGGGGGACCTCCTGACCACGGAGGCCTGCCTGCTCAACCCGAACCGCAATCCGACGCGTTCGCGTGGAGAGATCGAAACGGCCCTGCGGGAGGGGCTTGGGGTTGAGCGGATCCATTGGTTGGCGGACGGCATCATCGGAGACGACACGGACGGTCATGTGGATGACCTGTCGCGTTTCTTCTCACCAACCGGTATCGTCACCTGTCTTGAGCCCAATACGGCAGATGCCAATCACCCGATCCTGCAGGATAACTTCGAGCGTCTCCATGGACTCAGGGACGGTTCCGGGCAACCCTTCGAAATCCGCACTCTTCCGATGCCGGAACCGTGTTTCCATGAGGACCAGCAGATGCCGGCCAGCTATGCGAATTTCCTGATCATCAACGACGCGGTCCTGATGCCGACCTTCCGACAGGCTGACCGGGACACCGAGGCGGCCGCTGTTCTGGCGGGTTGTTTTCCGGGCCGTAAGGTCATCCCGGTCGACTGCCTGGACCTGGTCTGGGGCCTGGGCACCCTCCATTGCATTTCGCAACAGGAGCCGGAGGGCCGGGTTGGGGGTGGGTAGGGATTGAGATTTGCGACTTGAGATCCGGCGGCAGGGATCCGAAATCCCTGATTGGCTTCGCTTTTCCCTTGCAGGGGGAGGCGGGGTTTGAGAGATTTCACGGTTTGCGGCGAAAAATATGACCGGCAGCCGCCTGCTCCAGGCCGGTCACTCTGTAGTTCAACCCTTAATCACGGTCAGCGTCAGTCGCTGGCATCGCCTTTCAGGTCACCGGCAGACGGAGCGGATCCGGCAGACGGAAGGTTTCAGTCATGAGTTCAGTAATGCAAGACCTGCTCGCCCAGAGCACCTTTGAGACCCTCAGGGAGGGTTCGATTGTTCCGGGCACGATCACCGAAATCCGACAGAACGAAGTTGTCGTCGATATCGGTGGAAAGTCCGAAGGTGTCATTCCGGCTGTCGAGTTCCCTGATCTTGGTGAACTCCAGGTCGGCTCGCAGATCGATATTTTTCTCGAACGGCTGGAGAACCGGGACGGCAATCCGATCCTTTCGTTCGACAAGGCCGAGCAGAAGAAGAACTGGGAAAACATCCTGACCAAGTGCGAGGAGGGTTCGATTGTTTCCGGTCGGGTCCGCTCCAAGGTCAAGGGAGGCCTTATCGTCGGCATCGGTGTGGATGCCTTCCTGCCGGCTTCGCACATCGATGTGCAGCCGCCCAAGAATCTCGATCAGTACATTGGTCAGACCTACGATTTCAAGGTCCTCAAGATCATCCTCGACCGGAAGAATATCGTTCTTTCGCGTCGTGAGCTGATTGAGGAAACCCGCGCAAACAAGCGCAAGGAGCTTCTCGACAAGATTGCCCCGGGCCAGATCCGTCGCGGTGTGGTCAAGAATATCACCGATTTCGGCGCCTTCATCGATCTGGACGGTATGGACGGCCTCCTCCACATCACCGACATGAGCTGGGGTCGGATTTCCCACCCGAGCGAATTGCTCAAGCAGGGTGAGGAAGTCGATGTCATGATCATCGAGGTCAATCGCGAGAAGGAACGGGTGTCGCTCGGTCTGAAGCAGACCAAGAACAATCCCTGGGACAAGATCGACAGCAAGTTCCCGGTCGGTTCCAAGATTCGCGGCCGGGTGGTCAACCTCGTTCCCTACGGCGCCTTCGTGGAGCTGGAACAGGGCGTCGAAGGTCTGGTCCACGTGACCGAGATGTCCTGGACCAAACGGATCGCCAAGCCGAGCGATATTCTCAAGGTGGGCGACGAGGTCGATGCGGTTGTCCTCGGCATCCAGAAGGAAGAGCAGAAGATCTCTCTCGGCCTGCGTCAGCTCGATCCCAACCCCTGGGACATGGTTCGCCACAATTATCCGGTGGGCGCGCACGTCCGCGGGAAGGTCCGCAATATCACCACCTACGGTGCCTTCGTCGAACTCGAAGAGGGGATCGACGGCATGGTGCACGTCTCCGACATGTCCTGGACCCGCAAGGTCAATCACCCGAGTGAGGTGGTCAAGAAGGGCGACGAGATCGACGCGATGGTCCTGGACGTGGACGTCCAGCAGCAGCGGATTTCGCTAGGCATGAAGCAGCTGGCCGAGGATCCGTGGCAGAACATAGAGAGTCGCTTCAAGGTGGGTGATGTGGTTGAGGGCACCGTTTCGAAGATCACCTCTTTTGGTGCCTTCATCGAGCTGAAGGACCATATCGATGGTCTTGTCCACATCAGCCAGATTACCGAGGATCGGGTTGAGAAGATCAAGGATGTGCTCAAGGCCGGCCAGGCGGTCACCGCCCGCGTGATCAAGATCGATCGCGACGAACGGCGGATTGGCCTGAGCATCAAGGCAGCCAACTACAGCGCCGAGGAGTTGCAGGCCGAGGCGGCCTCTTACGACTCGATGAAGGACAGTGGCGACCTGATGAATCTCGGCGACATCCTCGACGAGGCGACCAAGTAAGTTTCCGCTTCGATCCGGGCCGGTCGCCGGGTCGAAGTGTTCGTTTTAGGGAAAAGGCCCGGACTCCTGAAGGAGTCCGGGCCTTTTTCATTTGTGGAACTGTGTTGAACCCGCGCGATCCGGGCGAGGGGGGCTCGGGAGAAACTTGGGCTCACCCGGCGATCTTTTCGCGGTGCCTGGTCTCGAAAAATTCGCGGATCACTTCCATCCGCTCTTTTTCCCGTTGTTCGACCGCGATTTCCTCGACAGTGCGCTGGCGTTCCTTGTTGTACATGACCCGCCTCATCTTGGAGAGGGCCATGTTCTGAAGCTGGCGGACACGTTCCCGGGTGATGCCGAAGATCTCGCCCACCTCTTCGAGGGTCAGCGGCGTATCACCGCCGAGACCGAAGCGCAGCCGAATGATCTTGGCTTCACGTTCATCGAGGTCGCGGATCATCTGGTTGACGTCGGTCTGGAGCGACTTGTCGCGAAGTTGCTCAAAGGGGGTCGATGCGTTCTCGTCGCCGACGATTTCGCCGAATTCCGTGCTGTCTCCGTCTTCTCCGACGGGTGCATTCAGTGAGGTGGGGCGCACGCTGACCGACTTGAGGTGGGCCACCTTGTTGACCGGCATGTGCATCTCGTCGGCGATTTCCTCGTCGGTTGGCTCGCGGCCGAATTCCTCGGTCAGAGCCATGGCCGTCTTGCGCATCTTGGAGATCTTGTCGACCAGGTGGACGGGCAGGCGGATCGTCTTGCTCTGATTGGCGAGGGCCCGCTTGATCGACTGCTTGATCCACCAGGCGGCGTAGGTGCTGAGTTTGCCGCCCTTGTTCGGGTCAAAGCGCTCCACCGCCTTGATCAGGCCGATATTGCCTTCGCTGATCAGGTCGAGCAGCGGCAGGCCGAAGTCCTTGTAGTCGTGGGCGATTTTGACCACGAGGCGGAGGTTGGACTTGATCATGAGATCACGCGCCTCCTTATTCCCGCTCTGGATGAGCCCAGCCAGCTCCACTTCCTGCTCCGGGCGCAGCAAGGGGGTTCTTCCGATCTCCTGGAGATAAAGCTTCAGGCTGGACCGTTCGGAACTGTCGAGTGCCTCGCGGGAGCGGGCCGGTTCAATCAGGGATGGAGGCGCCGCCTCCCGGGGAACGGTGGTGGTTTCAAGTTCGTGGTGAGTGGTTTCCTTCGGAAAGGAAAGGGTGCCGCGCCGTGTTCGTGGTGCTTTGGTATCCATCATATCCTCCGTTATTCTTGGTAAAGTTGCCGCGTAATTTGTTCCGTTCGGGATAACGAATCCTGGCGAATTGTCTGCTGATCAGAGGTGCGGGGGTCTTGAAAATTCCCCAAGTGCCCTCTTCTTCTACCACCATAATTCGTTCCACATCCCTCAAGGGATGCAGAAAAACACCGGAAAACCGGTCGATCACGTCGGCCCGTGATCGCGTGGAATCAAAGAGATTCCGCCAGATCAACCGCCCGGAAGAGGGCGGATGCCTTGAAAATGGTTTCGTTGAATTCGGCCTCCGGGACGGAGTCGGCGACCAGACCGGCCCCGGCCTGAATGAAGATTTTGCCGCCCTTGATCAACGCGGTTCGCAGGTTGATGCACGAGTCAAGATTGCCATTATAGCCGAAATTGCCAAGAACTCCCGCATAGGGCCCGCGCTGTTCCTTTTCCTCATCGGCGATGATCTGCATGGCGCGGATTTTCGGGGCTCCCGAGACGGTGCCTGCTGGAAAGGTCGCGCGGAGGAGATCGAAGGCATTACGGTCGTCTGCGATCCGGCCCTCGACCTGGGAAACGATATGCATTACGTGTGAGTAGCGCTCGATCGCCATGTATTCCGGGACATGAATCGTGCCGTATTGACACACTCGACCGATGTCATTGCGTGCCAAATCGACCAGCATGAGGTGTTCGGCCCTTTCTTTTTCGTCGGCCAGGAGTTCCTTTTCGAGGCGGACATCCTCATCGGGATTGGAGCCTCTCGGTCGTGTTCCGGCAATTGGTCGAATTTCGACCAGTTGGTCGGTCAGGCGGACATGTACCTCGGGCGAGGCACCGACCAGGGCGAAGTCCTCGGCCTCGAGCAGGAACATGTAGGGAGACGGATTGATAGTCCGCAGTGCCCGGTAGAGATCGAGCGGAGGGCGGGTGAACCCGCGTTCGAAGCGCTGGGAGAGAACGACCTGGATGATATCACCGGCGCGGATGAATTCCTTGGCGTTTTCGACCATGGATTCAAAGCGGGGTTGGGTGAAGTTTCCGGGATGGGGGCGAACCGGTGTCGCCTTGGGAAGCCGGGCGGGCGTCAGGCCGTGGTCACGGTTGAGGACTTCCTGGAGGGAGTTGAGTTCATCGACCGCTGCCGCGTAGGCCTGATCGGGGTCAATACCGGGCGTGATGTGGACATTGACGCAGAGGCGCAGGGTCTGGCGGGCCCTGTCGAAGACGAGCAGCGAATCCGCCAGCATGAAATAGAGCAGGGGGGTGCCGAGCACGTCGCGGGCGGCCTTTGGGACGCTCGGCTCGATATGGTGGATGTACTCATAGCCGACGAAGCCGACGGCTCCGCCCATGAACCGGGGCATGTCGGGCAGCTCGACCGGTTGGTAACGGGACATTTCCTCCTCGATCAGGGTCAGGGGATCGGCCGGGGTGTCGATCCATTCATCCTCATGACCCTGGATACGGATCCGGGTGCGGGCACCCTCGACCCGGATGATCTTGCGGGGCCGGCAGCCGATGAAACTGTAGCGCGAGAGATTTTCGCCTCCTTCGATGGATTCGAGGAGGAACGCGGGGCCGTCGCTCTTGAGTTTGGCATAGGCGGAAACGGGCGTCTCAAGGTCGGCAATCCAGTCGGTGGTGACGGGGACAACGTTGCCCTGCTGGCAGAGACGACGGAAGGATTGCGGATCTGGATTGACGTGCATGGCTGGAGTGGCGCGAGCGAGAGAGACGCCCCCGGTCGGCGCCCCGGTTTTTCGAGCGCCCGGCAGCAGCGGATTTGAATGTTCTGCTGAAAGCCGGACCTTTTTCTGTTGTTCATTAATGGTCAGCCCCTTAGAGTCTACAAGTTTTTAGGGACCTGAATTATGAACCCGAAATTTAACGTTGTATCCGTCATTATGGGTGGTGGCCGCGGAACCCGCCTTTACCCACTCACCCAGGAGCGATGCAAGCCCGCGGTCCCACTGGCGGGAAAGTACCGGCTGGTTGATATCCCGATCAGCAATTGCCTGAACTCGGGTATCAATCGCATCTTCCTTCTCTCCCAGTTCAACACGGCGTCGCTGCACCGCCATATCCAGAGCACCTACCGGTTCGATACCTTTTCCGGGGGGGTGGTTGAGATTCTTTCGGCGGAGCAGACGGAAAAAGGAGACAGCTGGTACCAGGGAACGGCGGACGCGGTTCGCCAGAACCTCCATCACTTTGCCGACCACAAGCATGACATCGTGCTGATCCTCTCCGGCGACCAGCTCTACCGGATGGATTTTTCCGCCATCGTCCAGCAGCATGTTGACAGCAAAGCGGATGTGACGATCGCCGCCATGCCGATTCACGAGTCGAAGGTGACCGGACTCGGATTGATGAAGGTGAGCGAAGACCTCTCGGTCTCCGAGTTTGCCGAGAAACCGAAGGATCCGGAAGTGATCCGTCGCCTGGTCATCAGTGACCACCTGCAGAGTCAATTGAAGTCGACGCCTCCCGGGCCGCATTGCCTGGCCTCGATGGGAATTTACGTTTTCAACCGAACCGCGCTGCTTGAGGCTTTGAACAACAATATGACCGACTTCGGCAAGGAGGTCATTCCAAGTCTCCTGGGCACCCATCGTCTGTGCAGCTACATCTTTGAAGGCTACTGGGAGGATATCGGAACGGTCCGGGCCTTTTTCGAGGCCAACCTGCTGCTGACCAATCCGCTGCCGCCCTTCAATTTCTTTACACCGGGGGCTCCGATTTACACGCACGCGCGCTACCTGCCGTCGTCGAAGGTGAACAAGTGCTTCATTGACCATGTGATCATTGCCGACGGGTGCATCATCACCGAATCCCACCTCAAACGCTGCGTCATCGGGATTCGCTCCATCCTGCGCCACAATACCCGTCTCGAAAACGTGATCATCATGGGCTCAGATGTTTTCGAGAGTGAAGGGGAACTGGCCCAGAACCGGGAATCCGGGGTGCCTGATATCGGGATTGGTGAGAACACGGTGATCAAGGATGCGATCATCGACAAGAATGCCCGCATCGGCCGCAACGTGGTGCTTGATCCCGCGGGAAAGCCGGAGAATTTCGAATCCAAAGGAATCTATATCCGGGACGGCGTTCTGGTCGTACCGAAGAACGCGGTGATCCCGGACAACACAGTCATCTGAGGAGCACACACGATGAAAAAGCTGCTGGTTTGCACGGACGGTTCTTCCTATGCGCGGGTCTGCTGTGAATATGCGGCATGGCTGGCCAATCGAACCGGGGCATCGGTCGAGCTGCTCTACGTCACGGACCTGCGGCAGTTTGAGGTCCCGCTGATCGCCGATCTGAGCGGGAGCCTCGGCATACAGCCGTATCAGGCGATTCTTGGGCAACTGCAGGAGCTGGAGAGCAAGAAGGCGAAGGTCATACTTGAAGACGGCTCCAAGGTCTTTGAAGAGGCGGGATTGGGCGACCGGCTCACCACCACCCACAAGACGGGGCTGCTGGTGGACTGTTTGAGTGACTACGAGGGGACGGAAGACATGGTCATCCTGGGGAAGCGGGGTGAGAACGCGAATTTTGCGACCGAGCACCTGGGCTCCACCATGGAGCGCGTGGTTCGGGCCTCAAGTCGCCCTTGCCTGGTCACTTCAAGGGCCTTTCAGGTTCCCAAGAGGGTTCTTGTTGCGCATGACGGTGGGGAAAGCTGCAACAAGGCGGTCGAATTCCTTGCGAAGTCCACAATGATTCGGGGGATCGACGTCCACGTCGTCACGGTTGTATCGCAATCGGAGGATGAAGCGCTCAAACATCTCCGCAAGGCGGAGTCGACTCTGCGCGCGGGCGGCTATTCCCCGGTCTGCCAGATGTTGCACGGAGACCCCGAGGAAGCCATTGCCAGTTATGTGTCCACCAATCAGATCGGCCTTCTGGTGATGGGCGCCTATGGCCACAGCCGGATTCGCTATCTGATCATCGGCAGCACCACGACCGAAATGATCCGCACCTGCAAGGTGCCGGTTCTGCTCTTCCGCTGAGGGAGGCGACCACGACGAGGCGGGAGAGGGTTCACGCCTCGATCAACCGGCGCCACGCGCGCCCCGAAGCCGGCGGGTGGTCGGCTGTGTGATGCTGGAGATGCGGGGCGCCGGCCCAGCCGAACCCGGGATGATGGAGGCCGGGAAGATCGGGAATCGTCTCACGCGGGCTCGTCCGGAGTCTGCTCCGAGGGTCTCCTGCTGGTGAGATAGAGCACGAGGTAGCCGGCGATGGCTGAAAGCATCGAACCGCAGATAATGCCGAGGCGGTCATTGATGACATAGGCCGTATCTCCCGTCTCTTCGAACGCCAGGGAGGCGATGAAGAGACTCATGGTGAAGCCGATTCCCGCGAGAAGAGACACACCATAGAGTCCGCTCCAGCGCACCCGATCCGGAAGTTCTGCCAACCCCAACTTGATGGCGACCCAGCTGAAGGAGAAAACGCCGAACTGCTTGCCCAGGAACAGACCGAGCATGATTCCCAACGGGACCGGGTCGAGGAGGGAACTGGGCGAGAGACCGGCAAGCGACACCCCGGAATTCGCGAATGCAAATATGGGAAGAATGCCAAAGGCCACCCAGGGGTGCAGAGCGTGCTCTAGTTCGCGCAACGGTGAAGTCCCTTCACTCCCATTTCCGCCGCGCAGCGGAATGAACGTTGCGAGGAGGATTCCTGCGAGCGTCGCATGTATACCTGATTTCAATACGGCGACCCAAAGGAAAATCCCGAGCAGGATATAGGGCGCCTTGCTCGTCACCTTCCTGCGGTTCAGGATAAACAGCCCGATGATCGCCGGAATCGACGCACTGAGTGAAGTGATGGATAGATTCTCGGTGTAGAACAGGGCGATGATCGCGATGGCTCCGATGTCGTCGATGATCGCCAGTGAAACGAGGAAAACCTTCAGTGCGACGGGCACACGGCTTCCGAGGACTGCCAGGATGCCCAGGGCGAAGGCAATGTCGGTCGCGGCCGGTATGGCCCAGCCGTTGAGTGCGACCGGATCACCCCAATTGAGGTAGACGTAGATGCAGGCTGGAGCAAGCATGCCTCCGACGGCGGCGAAGAGCGGCAACGTCAGCTTGCGACGGTTCGACAGTTCACCTTCAAGGATCTCGCGCTTCAGTTCGAGCCCGACGAGAAAGAAGAAAACGGCCATCAATCCGTCGTTGATCCAGAGAATGAGAGGTTTGGTGAGCCCTGCATTGCCCAACTGGACCCCGAAATCGGTGTCGATCAGAGATCCGTAAAGGCGCGACAACGGCGTATTGGCAAAGATGAGTGCCAAGACCGCGGCGAGGAAGAGGAGAATCCCGGCCGAACTCTCGTGTTTGATGAAGGTCTTGATCGTCGTCAGCATCGGGTGACTCTCCCGCAAGGTGTTCTCTCGGCCCGCCCCAAGCGGGGACGTTCGTCGAATTCGATCGTGGTGGTGAAGCCGCCGTCAGGGTTCGGGCGTCTCGTGCGCAACAGGTTCGTCATGGTCGATCTGGATGTTGGGTTTCCGGGCTGCATTCGCTGCGCTTTGCCAGTGAAAAGCCGTCGGGAGTTCGGACAGCCGTCGGAGGGCGGTCCTGGTTGGTCGTAATCGTGGTTGGTGGAAGCGGTTGAGGCAAGAAGCAGATTGCCTGTTTCGGGAATCGAAAAGCGAAAATCAATTCATGTAAAGCACTTCATGTGTAATTTCGTGGAAATCGTCGCCCAACGGCTTTTCGGGGCTTCGCGAAGGTCGCCGGATTGACCGAGATGGGCCGTTGGGGAGCGCGTTGTTGATCTTGTGTTGCTGATCGGGTCTGCGATGACCTTTTCGGGGACGAGCCAACGCGCCGTTCCGTGCCTTTGCCTGTCTGATGGAAGCGTCGTCAATGCGATGCTGCATTGAACCCGGGCAGAGAGGATCAGCCCATCGCCTGGGACGCCTCAGGCGGGCCTCTTGCGGGCCGAGATGATCAGGACAGCGACGCCGGCGGCGGCGACAAGGAGGGAGAGAACGGAGCCCCGGCTCAGGCCGAAGAGCAGGGCGACGCCGACATCGGGTTCACGGAACTGTTCGGCGATGACCCGTCCGACGGAGTAGAGGAGGAAAAACTCGCCGGCCAGACGTCCGGGCTGGCGGGCCAGGACCGGCGTCTTCCACACCCGCCACTGGGTGTAAACGAGAAGGAAGAGTCCTTCGAGCGCAGCCTCATAGAGTTGGGAGGGATGGCGGGGGGGGATCTCGGAGACCGGCATTCCCGGAGCGCTGTCGGGGAAGATCACCGCCCAGGGGACCAGGCTGACCTTGCCCCAGAGTTCCCCGTTGATGTAGTTGGCGATGCGCCCGAACATCAATCCGGCCGGGGTCATGCTGACGATCATGTCCCCTGCATGGAGGAGGGAAATATGTCGTTTCCGGCAGATCCAGAGGACTCCGATGAAGACGCCGAGCATCCCGCCGTGGCTGGACATGCCACCATCCCAGACGCGGAACAGGTCCGTGGGGTTCTGCAGCAGGGAGGACGGACTGTAGAAGAGGAAATAGCCGAGCCGGCCACCGATCATGACCCCGAGAATGGCGGCGAACATGAAATCGCCCTGCATTTCCGGATTGATCGGTGTCTTCCCGTGCTTCCAATACGCACGGAAAAGGAGCCAGGCGACGAGAAAGCCGGCGAGGTAGGCCAGTCCGTAGTAGCGGATTCCGAAGTTCTCTGTGAACTGGATGAGGAAGGGATGCTTCTGGTGGACGAGGTAGGCCAGGGGAGGAAACACGAGGGTGACTTAGGCGATGACCCGGGTCGATTTCAACCCATCATTTTGCCGGCGAAATCGATCCGCTCCGGGAGGCGGGATTGTTGCGGGCGCCGCGCGACCGGGCAAGTTCCCGCATGTCGACAGCCATGTCGTCTTTTTCGAAGATCTCCCGGCCGAGGATGGTTTCCATGACGTCCTCCATGGTCAGGACGCCGGTGATTGAGCCGAACTCGTCCACCACCATGGCAAGCTGCTGGTGGGTGCGCAGGAAGAGTTGGAGAGCGTTGGAAGCGGAGACGGTCTCGGGGATGAAGTGGATTTCCTGCATCAGGCTGCCGACCGTGGCATTATCGCGATCGTTGGCCTTGCCCTTCAGGAGGTCCCGTCTCCGGACCAGGCCGACAACCTCGTCGATGTTGTCCTTGTAGACGGGCAGGCGGGCGAAGGGAATGTTCGGGTATTCACGGAAGACTTCGGCCAGGGTGGCGTCCTTTTCGAGGGCCGTCACCACGGTTCGCGGGGTCATGATATCGCCTACTTTGACGTCATCGAGCGAAAGGGCATTGGTGATCAGCTGCGACTCGTTGGAGGTCAGGGTGCCTTCCTTGGCCCCTTTCTCGGCCAGGAGGATGATTTCCTCATCGGACGAGGTTTCCGCGGGGGGGCGCTTGATGACAAGACGGACGGCGAGATTGGAAAGGAAATTGAGCGGGGCGAGCACCTTGGTCAGAAAGACCAGCGGATGCACGATATGGGGTTGGAGCTGGACCCGGTAGACCACGCCGATATTCTTCGGGATGACCTCGGAGAAAATCAGGATGGCGAGGGTCATGATGCCGGAAACGACGCCGAGCCAGACTTCGCCAAACAGCTTGGTGGCGAGTCCGCCGACCAGGGTCGCCCCGAGGGTATTGGCCACCGTATTGAGGGTGAGGATGGTCGAGATGGTGTCCGCCATCTCGGTCTTGAGCTGCTCGAGGAGGAGACCGCGTTTTGGGCGCGTTTTCTTGAGCGACTCGATTTCCGAGACGGTCGTGCTGAGAATGAGGGCCTCGAGCAGCGAGCAGAAAAAAGAGATGCCGATCGTGAAGGCGACGGCCAGGACGAACGCCGTCATCGCTCCGGGGTCGCCGTGACCACGCCTCCTGATCTGGCGGCGCGTTCTGCCAACAACGACAGTCGACTAGGTTCGGGCTCGCCCGGAGCTTCGGTGGGGACCGACTCACTCCCGGCATTACTGCAGGCGGCCTCTCTCGGACCGCTGGAATCATGTGGCAACATCTGTTTCAAAACGTGACTTTTGAGACGCTCAGCCGGAAATGGCAAGCGCCGGGTGCAAAACGTGGCCGATCGAAAGCGGGCTTGCTCCTCCCGGAACGCTTTGACTATCTGGGGGAATGCCATCGTTGCGGAGGACGCCACTCTATGACTTTCACCGGGATCACGGTGGCCGGTTTGTCGAATTCGGCGGCTGGGAGATGCCCGTTCAGTACCGGAGTATCCTGGAGGAGCACCGGGCGGTCCGGTCGGCGGCCGGACTCTTCGATGTCAGTCACATGGGCGAGATCCGGGTTTCCGGCACACAATCGACTGAGTTTCTCAATCATCTGGTGACCAATGACGTGACCCGCCTGAGTCCCGGACGGGTCCTTTACACGCCGATGTGTCTGCCTTCAGGCGGCGTGGTCGACGATCTGCTCATCACCTGCCTGGGACCTTCGGAATATCTGCTCTGTGTCAATGCCTCCAATCGCGACAAGGATCTTGCCTGGATGACCGAGCAGGCGTTCGGCTATGACTGCACGATCAAGGATCAGTCCGATGCGTATGGCCTGCTTGCGATCCAGGGGCCGCGGGCCGATGCGATAGTCGGCCGATTGACTCCGGTAGCTCTGGAACGGGTGCGCTATTACGGCTTCGCCGAAGGGGACGTGGCCGGAACGTTCTGCCTGATCAGTCGAACGGGCTATACGGGCGAGCGGGGTTTCGAGCTGTTCTGTCCGGCGGATGAGGCCTCCGGTCTCGCCGGGGCGATCCTTGAAGCCGGCGAGCCGGAGGGGCTGGTCCTGGCCGGCCTCGGCGCCCGAGACAGTCTGCGGCTGGAGGCAGGGTTCTCACTCTATGGTCACGAGATCAGCGAATTGATTTCGCCGCTTGAGGCGGGATTGGAGTGGACGGTCAAGTTCTCCAAGGACGGTTTTATCGGCCGCCAGGCGCTGCTCCGACAACGCGATGAAGGAACACCTTCGAAGGTCGTGTTCTTCAGAACCGGCGACCGGCGGATTGTCCGCGCCGGGTCCACCGTGTTCGCGGGAGCGCGTGAGGTCGGCCGGGTTCTCAGCGGCACCCTTTCCCCGATGCGCAACGAGGCCATCGGCTCGATGCATGTGCTGACCGAATGTATCGACGAGGACCTCTCGGTCGATCTTCGCGGTCAACAGCAGTTTCTTCTCAAGACCAAACCACCTTTTGTTCCCATTCACCGATAGACCCAACACCCATGCGAACACCTTCAAATCTCTCCTACACCAAGGATCACGAATGGTTGCAGATCGAAGCTGACGGCACCGCCCGTCGGTATCACCGACTACGCGCAGGACAGTCTCGGCGACATCACGTTTGTCGAGTTGCCGGAAGTCGGACGATCCTATTCAGCCGGAGAGACCTTCGGCGTGGTTGAATCGGTGAAGGCGGCCTCCGACCTGTTCATGCCCGTTGATTGCGAAGTCATCGAAGTCAACACCGCCCTGGAACAGACGCCGGAAACGGTGAATCAGGATCCTTACGAGGCCGGATGGATGATCCGGATCAAGCCGTCCAGCGCGGATCAGCTGGCGGCCCTGCTGTCACCGGATGCCTACGGAAAGCTGACCGGGTAGGGCAAGCGCACCCTCCCGGCTGAGGGAAGTGACCGGTCTCCTGAGGCGGAGACCTTGCCGAATCCTGACGCGGTCAGGATTCGGCCTGGGCGGCCCGCTTGCGCAGATTGGCGTTGAGAATCCGCTTGCGCAGTCGGATCGACTTCGGCGTGGCTTCCACGAATTCGTCCGATTGGATGTACTCGATGGCCCGCTCGAGTGAGAAGCGTTTCGGAGGAGAAAGCTGGATGCCCTTGCCGTCGCCTTGCGACCGGAAGTTGGTCAATTGCTTGGCCTTGGTCGGATTGACCGGCATGTCATCGCGGCGCGGATTCTCTCCGATGATCATCCCTTCATAGACTTCCTCGCCGGCCCCGACGAAGAGGATTCCCCGTGATTCCAGCGCATCGAGGCCGTAGGCTTTGGTCGTCCCGTTTTCCATGGAAACAAGGGTGCCGGTCAGCCGGGTGGAGATGGCGCCGCAATGCGGTGCATACTCGCGGAACAGATGGGACATGACGCCGCGACCGCCGGTCACATTGACGAGGTCGAGTTCGAAACCGATCAATCCACGGGTCGGGATGACCGCTTCAATGGTGGAACCGTGCGGGTGTTTTTCCATCGAGGTGATCCGGGCCTTGCGGTTGGCGAGGTTCTGCATGACCCCGCCGAGGGATTCGTCAGGGACCTCGACCCAGAGGGTCTCGAATGGCTCACAGTTCTTCCCGTCGATCATCTTGGTGATGACGGTCGGGCGGGAGACGAGGACTTCGAATCCTTCGCGGCGCATCTGCTCGACCAAAACGGCAATCTGCATGGCTCCGCGGGCGCTCAAGGTGAACAGGCCCGTCCCGGAGTCGACCACCTTGATGCTGACATTGGTGCGGATCTCCCGATAGAGGCGGTCGCGCAGCTGGCGGGAGGTCACGAATTTCCCCTCGCGCCCGGCCAGGGGCCCATCGTTGACTGCGAATTGCATCTCAATGGTCGGCGGGTCGATTTCGACAAAGGGAAGGGCGGGAGCTGCCTCGTCGGCGCTGAGGGTGTCGCCGATGTCGATATCCTCGAATCCGGAAATGCCGATGATGTTGCCGGCCATGCCCGCCGTGGATTCGTTGCTCGCCGTTCCGGTGTATTCAAAGAGCTTGGTCACCTTGCCGCGGACCTTGGTGCCGTCCTTGTGAAGGGCATGGATGGTATCGCCGGCCGCGACCTGGCCGCTCTCGATCTTGCCGACGGCGATTCGGCCCACGTAGTCGTTCCATTCGATATTGCTGACCAGCATCTGAAACGATCCGTTGGGATTGGCAACCGGCGGCGGGATATGCTTGAGGATGGTCTGGAAGAGCGGGGTCATGTCCGTGCGCGGATCGTCAAGCTCGAGGATGGCGTAGCCGTCACGGGCGCTGGCGTAGATGAAGGGGGCGTTGAACTGTTCCTCGGTTGCGTTGAGTTCGAGGAAGAGTTCGAGGACATCATCGTGCACCTGCATGGGATCGGCGTGCTCGCGGTCGATCTTGTTGACCACCACGACGACCTTGAGTCCGTGATGGATGGCCTTGCGCAGCACGAAACGGGTCTGGGCCATCGGTCCTTCGTAGGCATCGACGAGGAGGAGGACCCCGTCGACCATCTTGAGCACCCGTTCGACTTCGCCCCCGAAGTCGGCGTGTCCCGGGGTGTCGACGATATTGATCGTCTTGTTGCCCCAATGGATGGCGGCGTTCTTGGCCTT
Organism: Opitutaceae bacterium; assembly: GCA_041395105.1. Lineage (NCBI taxonomy): Bacteria > Pseudomonadati > Verrucomicrobiota > Opitutia > Opitutales > Opitutaceae > Opitutaceae bacterium. Next base: position 129,053 of record JAWLBB010000008.1, read on the forward strand.
GATGGTGATCCCCTTCTCCTTTTCGAGGTCCATGGAATCCATGGCGCGTTCCTCGATCACCTGATTGGCGCGGTAGACGCCGCCTCCGCGCAGGAGTTTGTCCACCAGGGTCGTTTTGCCGTGGTCGACGTGGGCGATAATTGCGATGTTTCTGAAATCCTCGGGTGTCATCTTACGTGAAAAACCGGTCACCATGAGCCCCGGGTGCACGGGAAGCAAGCTCGGACGTGAAGGAGCCTTGGAGAAGATCCTTGCCGACGCGCCCGGTGAAGGGGCATGGATAGGGAGGTGAATTTCTCAGATCCAGGGGGATGGCCGGACGCGGATGCTCTGCGGAGCGCCCGTCTCCGGATCGATGGCCGGATTGTCCGCACGCCGGTCCTGACCAGCCGGACCCTCGATGAAAAGTGCGGTTGCCGACTCTTCTTCAAGGCGGAGAACCTGCAGCGGGTCGGGGCTTTCAAGGCGCGTGGTGCGGCCAATGCCGTGCTCAGCCTGCCCGACTCGGACGCGGAGGCCGGGGTGGTCACGCATTCTTCAGGCAACCACGGGGCGGCCCTGGCCTGGGCGGCGGCATCGCGGGGGGTGCCTGCCACGATCGTCATGCCGGAGACGGCCTCGCGGGCCAAAGTGGAGAATGTCCGGCGTTACGGCGGCACGATCGCCTTCTGTCGCCCGACCCTGGAGGATCGCGAGGCCGTGGCGGCGCGGATCCTGACCGAGGCGGGCGGGGTGTTGGTTCATCCGTTTGATGACTGGCGGGTGATCGAGGGTCAGGCCACGGCCGCGATGGAGATGCTGGACGAGATCCCGGATCTTGATGCGATCGTCGTCCCGATCGGAGGAGGGGGGCTGATCTCGGGCACCTGTCTTGCCGTCGGCCATGCCGCGCCCGGGGTGCGGGTTTACGGGGTTGAGCCGGAGAACGCGGCCGAGGCGGCAGCGTTCATCAACGCCGGACAGCGCATCGAGGGTTACCGGATCGGGCCCGGCATCGCCGATGGATTGATGGCAACCCTCTCGCCGCGAACCTTTGCCGTGATCCGCGAACGGGTCGAAGGCATCGTGACGGTCTCCGATGCCGAGACCATTGCCGCCATGCGACTGGTCTGGATGGTGCTCAAGTCCCTGGTTGAGCCGTCGGCCGCCGTCGTGGTGGCCGCTCTCCTCGAGGGACGGATACCGCTGCAGGGTCAAAGGGTCGGGGTCATCCTGAGCGGGGGAAACGTCGATCTGGACCGCCTGCCCTGGCCCACTCAGGAGAGGGTGTCCTGAAACCACTCGACGGTTTCGCGGATGACTTTTTTCCGGTGGGGCCAGTGGTCGAAGGTGTGGTTGGCCCCGGGGATGACGAGGTGCTTCCTGGGCTGCGGCGCGGATGAGAAAAAGGCCGAGAACTGCTCCCGGAAACCGGGCAAATCATTGTCACCCTGGATCTGCATTTTCGGGATGGAGAGGGACCGGTAGGCCTCGGGCACGTCGATGGAAGGTCGGTCCGAATAGAAGGCGCGACCGTGACCGTTGGGGTTGGTCAACACCCGGGCAAAGGGTTCATCGGGTTCGTTCCGCCAGGTGAGGAAACTCGGAACGCTCGACCAGGTCACCAGGGATCGGATCGTCCCGGGCTTGACCTGGGCTGCGGTGCAGATGGAAACCGCTCCGCCGAAGCTGAGGCCGAGGACTCCCATCGACTGGAATCCCTGCCTTCGGGCCCACGAGATGACCCGTTTGAGATCATCGATCTCGGTATTGGGCGTCATTTCGCAGAATTCCCCGCTGCTTTCGCCCGAGCCGAAAAAGTCGAAGCGCAGGGCATTGATGCCGGATTGGGTCAGGGCGCGTGCGGTATGCACGAAGAGACGGCCGGTTTCGATCTTCTGGCCGCCGTGCCCGTGGGCCAGGATGACGATCTTCTTGGATCGAGCCCGGTGCAGGACGGCACTGAGAAATCCCTTTGGAATGGAAATGGTGAACGGTTGTTCGCGCATGAGGGGAGAAAGGTAAGGAAACTGGGTCAGAGAGCGACACAAAGAACGCAGGAATGGACGGTGTTGCCGCCTTGAAACACAGAAGCCCCCCGGGATCGAAATCCCGGGGGGCTAAAGTGGGGGTTGGAGTTCGCCACGCTCTCGGTCCCGTTTGCCGGCATTTGGCGCTCAACTGGGTTGGCTGCCGGCTCCCCGACGCTATTCTCTGCGGCAGGGCAGAGCTTTCGGTCTCATAGCAGGACCGTCCCAGACTTTTCAGCCCGGAATCTATTGAGTGAGGCCTCTTGGCCGGGTTCGGTTGACATCTGCCGATGTACGACTCGCCCGACTTGGTCACGACACGCCTGCAAGGCGCTTCGCGTCGATAACCGATTACCGCGTGGACGGCCTCCGCTTTTGGCAGAGCGTTGGCCACGCGCTACGGGTCTGACCTCTTATCTCTCAGGTTGCATTGGTATCTTGCAGTTGGGTGATCTGGTTTTTCAGACCGCCCCAAACAGGAGCTGTTGCGAACTTTGCCGAGTCCGCCGTCTCCACGACTCTCCCCTCCATTTTCGCGCCCAGTGAATTATTAAAGGGCCTTTCGACGTGGTTTAACTCGTCTGGAGGAGAATTTCGTGCCGGTTTACAGTAGCAACCGTAACCCTCTGGGTAACTGTATCAATCTGAGGATCGCAACTTTCCAACAGATCTCACTCGGCTCAACGCGGTTGCTGATCGCGTCTTGCCGCGCAGTCCCTATTGTCGTGACTTCTGAATCGGCACGACCCGATCCAGAGGGACTGGTGAAACATGCCATCACGTCCTCAAGGGACGTCAGGGGACGGGCAGACCAGCTCCACCCATCCTTTCCCCGGTTTCCCGGGCGTATCCCGGATTGGCGCCTCTCCGCTTTTTTCATTACGGAGCGCTCAACCCGTTCTTTCAATGAACATCATCAAGCTACTGCAGATTTCTGATTCCGCAAGGTAAAGATATTCACAAGTTGTTACCCGACAGGCGAATGTGCATAACTTGTGAATATCTTGGGGCAGTGGAGGAGGCGGGATGGGGGATGGGGAATGGAAGGGATTTGGTTTGCCAGTGTTTCACTCGACGAGTCGCATCGCGGGTGATGCTTTCCGATTCCGAACGTCTTCCGATCTATCGGGTTGAGCGCAATCTGATCGAGGCGGCCTGCCCGGCCGGCAGTCGGACCATCGTTCAGGCTCCGACCGGTTCAGGCAAGTCGACCCAGGTACCGCAGATCCTCCTTCGCGACGGGTCGATCGGGACGGGCGAGATCCTCGTTCTGCAACCGCGGCGCCTCGCGGCCCGTCTGCTTGCCCAGAGGGTTTCCCGGGAAATGGGGTCTCCCCTCGGCGGTCTGGTCGGTTATCAGGTCCGCTTTGAATCGAAGGTTTCCCGGGAAACGCGGATCAAGTTCGTGACCGAGGGCATCCTGCTGCGGAGGTTGGTCGACGATCCCACCCTGGTCGGTGTGGCCGCGGTGCTGTTCGACGAGTTCCATGAACGGCATCTCTACGGTGATGTCTCGCTTGGACGCTCCCTCCTGCTGCAGCGGACGGTCCGGCCCGATCTGAAGCTGCTGGTCATGTCAGCCACTCTGGATACGGTGGGTCTCGAGTCGTTTCTCGCGCCCTGTCATACGATCAGCTCCGAGGGCCGCACCTTTCCCGTCGATCAGCGGTTCCTGCGGAAAATGCCGGCGAGGGACGATCTCTGTGCGGCCGCGGCCGCGGAGACGGCGGAACTTGTGCTTTCGTCGGCTGAGGGAAATGCCCTGGTGTTCATGCCCGGGGCTTGGGAGATCCGGCGGACCATCGACCTGCTCCGACCGCGTCTGGCCGGCACCGGCATTGAAATCCATGCCCTACATGGTGAATTGCCGGTGGAGGATCAGGATCGGGCGGTCGACGAGAGTGGCCGGCGGCGGGTCATTGTCTCCACCAATATCGCGGAGACCTCCATCACGATTCAAGGCGTGCGGTTTGTCATCGATTCCGGATTGGCCCGGATTGCGGGTTATGATCCGCGGCGCGGAATCAACACGCTCTTGATTGAGAAGATCAGCCGGGCCTCCGCCGCGCAGCGGGCAGGGCGGGCCGGTCGCACCGGTCCCGGCATCTCTCTGGCGCTCTGGACGGAAAAGGATCATGCGGCCCGTCCGGGTTTTGAGGCGGCCGAAGTCCACCGGCTCGATCTCGCGGAGGTCGTCCTCGCCCTCCGGGCCGGAGGTATCCATGATTTGGATGCTTTCCCCTGGGTGGAGAATCCGGATCCCGAGCATCTCAAGCAGGCCGACCGCCTGCTTCACGATCTGGGTGCGGTCGATGGCCGGGGCCGGGTCACCGGCCTGGGCGGCGACATCCTCGCCTTCCCGGTCCACCCGCGTCTGGGCCGGGTCCTGGTGGAGGGCGCAAAGCTGGGTTGTCTGCCCGCCGCCGCGGGTCTGGCAGCGTTGACCCAGGGAAGGGGCATTTTCCTTCGGTCCCGGGGTGCCGATCTTCAGAAATCGCGGGAGGCTTTCATCGAGGCCCACGAAGAGAACGACCTCCTGGCCGACCTGCACGCCCTGGCTTTTGCGGAACGTTTCCGCTTTTCGGTGGATTCCTGCGCCCGGGCCGGTCTGCATGCGGTGTCGGCGAGGCAGGCGGCCCAGTTGGCCGAACGCCTGGAAAGGGCGGCGGCTTCGCGCGGTTTTTCCGTTTCAGAGCGGGACCCCGTCACTCACGAGAAGCTGGCCCGCTGTGTCCTGTCCGGGTTCAGCGACCACCTGGCCTGCCGGCAGGACCGGGGCACCCTGCGCTGTTCCCTGGTCGGCGGTCGGCGGGGCACTCTGGCCCGGGAAAGCTTGGTCCAGAGCGGCGGACTGTTCGTGGCGACGGAGATCAGTGAGATCGAGGGACGGGACGCGGCCGTGACCACCCTGCTGACTTCCTGCTGCGCGGTGGAGGAGGATTGGGTGAGGGAGGCGTTTCCTGAAGATTTCTCGAACGAAGAGACGGTGGCCCTGGATCCCGGAACCCGCCGGGTGACCCGGAGGATCCGGCGGACCTTCCGGGATCTTGTGTTGGAAGACCGGGAGAGCGGGGAGACCACGGACTCCGAGGCCGCCGTCGTGCTGGCGGCGGAGGTCCTGGCGGGACGCTGCCAGATGCCCCAATGGGATGAAGCGGTCGAGACCTGGATCCGGAGGGTCAATCTCCTGGCGGTGCTCTTTCCCGAATACGGAATCGCGGAATTGACCGAAAAGGACCGGCCTTTCCTGATCGAGCAGATCTGCCTGGGGGCGCGCAGTTTTCGTGCGGTCCGACGTCAACCCATCTGGCCGATCATCCATCAGTGGTTGGCGCCGGAGCAGGCGGCGGCGCTCGAACACCATCTTCCGGAGCGGTACCTGCTGCCTTCGGGTCGCAGGGCTCCGATCCGATACGAAGCGGAACCTCCACCGGTCCTGTCGGCCCGGATACAGGACCTTTACGGTCTGGAGGGAACCCTCTCGGTTGCCGAAGGCCGGCAGCGCCTGAAGATCGAGGTGCTTGCCCTGAACCAACGGCCGATCCAGGTGACGGAGGATCTGAGTTCCTTCTGGCGGGAAACCTATCCGGTGATCAGCCGCCCTGGCCGGCCGCTACCCCGCTAACGAATGGCGATGAAGTGGCAATGGCTCCATACGATGGTTGAGGACTTCCGGGCGGGAAAGCCGGGAAACCGCTTCCTGACGGTTTACGAGCACCGTCGGCTGCATCGGCGCGAACATCCGGTCCGGGCCTGGATCACGATTGGGCTCGGCTTTGTCCTTTTCGTCGTCGGGGTCATCATAGCGCTTCCTCCGGGAGTCCCCGGATTCTTCCTCTGGATCCCCGGCATCCTCATGATCGCCACCCGACTGCGCTGGGCGGCCATCCTGATGGATCGGCTGGAACGGGCTGGCCGGAAACTGTTGCGCAAGTAACGGGGACGGAAGAAGCAAAAAGGGGCGACCCGCAGGCCGCCCCTTTTACACACACATCAAGAATCGAGCATTCAATCAGGTTTCGTTCGGAATTGTGGTCCTTCAGGCTGACCTCGGCTCGCAGGGGAGATTTACTCAAGCCGGGCATGGGGAGGAAAGCCTATTCGCCGGGAGAATCACTCAATCAGGTTTGTCCTGATAGGGAATCCTGCCGCGAGCCCTTAGGGGATTTCCTCCACAATGCGGGCGTTGGCTGGTGAAATCTCCTCTTGTCGGCCGGTCGCATGTCTGACACCAGAGAGTTCGTGCCGACCACCTCTCCCGATCACGTCATTTTGCTCCATGGACTGTTGCGACGCTCCGCATCAATGGACAGGATGAGACGGGGTCTTGGCTCCGAGGGTTTTTCGGTCGACAATCATGCGTATCCGAGCCGGAACGACTCGATTGCCCGGCTGGCGGAAGCGGCGATGGGTTCCGCCCTCGACACGCATTCGGCCCGGATCGCGGAGCGGGTCCATTTCGTCACCCATTCGATGGGCGGCATCCTTGTCCGGGCTTGGCTTGCCCGAAACCGGCTCCCCAATCTTGGCCGGGTGGTCATGCTGGCGCCGCCCAACGGGGGGAGCGAGGTGGTCGACCGGATCGGGCATTGGCGTCTCTTCGGCTGGTTGAACGGACCGGCAGGGCGGGAACTGGGAACCGGGCCGGACGGTGTTCCGGGCCGGCTGGGGCCGGTTGGCTTCCCCCTCGGGGTCATTGCCGGCGATCGCAGCATCAATTGGATCAACAGCCTATGCCTTTTGCCCGGGCCCGATGACGGCAAGGTCACGGTTGCACGCACCCGGGTCGAGGGGATGGCGGATCACCTCGTGATGCACGTCACCCACCCGATGATCATGCGGCATCCCGGGGTGATCCGGCAGACCGTGCATTTTCTTCGGCAGGGACACTTCGATCGCGGAGAGGATTGAGTCCGGAGCGTTCGAAGGGGGCACCGGGAAGGCTTCGGGAATCAGTCGCGAGCCTCGAAGTCATCCGGCGCGGGCAGGGCGCGGGGGTGTTCAATCCTCCACGGCGGAGTCGGTAATGGTCACTGTATTGAAATCCAGGATACGCTGAAGTTTGCCGTGGGTCAGGGTCAGGCGGCCCGATCCGGGCTCGGATTGCATGAAGGGGTTGTCGAATAGCTTCCATTCGGCCGCGTAGTCGACCGGCTTTCCGTTGACGGTGGGGGCCTGACCGAAGGCGCAGGTCAGCGCATGACCCCGCAGGGAGGTGAAGACGACGCTGGGGGACGGTTGGAGTTTCACCTCGAGAGGCAGCTTCCGGATCGCGTTCTTGAAGGCCTCCCATGAGTCGAACTCCGTCGCCGAGGCGGCCTGCAGGATGGTGCCGTTCCGACGATGAGGGCTGTAAAGCCGTTTGTCGCCGGTAACCTCCTCGTTCAAATTGCGGTCGAGCAGGATGACCTCGCGCCACTCGTAGGGAGCGAGCGGTCGGTAGGCGAGGTAGGTCTGGCCGCCCTGGGCGAAGATCCATCCGGAAGGGTCTTCCTCCATCCGGCTGAGATCCTTGGAAAAGAAGCCGTTGATGTGTTCGTATTTGGTGCCCTCGGGGATGTCGTAGAGGGCGATCACTGTGTCGAGGTCCTGGAAGACCTGCTCGTACTTGGAGCCACCGAGGAGTTTGTAGGGCTTGTTGTAGGACGGCTTGCCCTGAAAGACGACGGCGTCGGGCATCCAGTCCGGCATTTCGGTGAAGTACATCTGCATTTCCTCGGAGGAGTAGTGCGGGTGGATGGAGTAGATGGTGTTGTGCACGCCCCGGGGATCATCAACCGCCCAGGTGAGGTCCCAGGTATGATTCTGGAGGGGCTGGAGAAGGCCCCCCTGGCTGGTGCCGACGGCGTAGTCGCGGGTCATGTAGACGGTCTTGTAGACGGGCGGGTTGCGCAGGTCGCTGTTGCGCCAGCGATGCCGGGTGCGTTTGAGTTCGTGGCTGAGGTAGGGTTGAGTCCGGTCGTTGGCGATCCGGTAGATCACTTCGGGCAGTTCGTAATTCGTCCCCATCGCGGCGAAATAGACCGACCAGCTGTAGCCGGGCGGAGTGGTGTTGCCGAAGACCAGCCAGGCGAAAACGGTCGAGAGATTGTTCCAGGATTCAAGGACTCCGCGGTCGTCGGTCCGGGCATGGGAGCCGGCATAGAGTCCGTTCAGGTTGTCGATGGCGAAATCGGCGAAGATATAGTCGAGCATCATCTGTCCGCGCATCCGCATGGCGGGATCCTCGGCGAAGGAGGCCAGCATGGCCATGGGGGCGACGTATTCCCCGATATAGTGGGTGCAGTCATACTCGCCCTGGCCTTTGGTCGTGGTCAGATCGATCCAGCTGACCAGGTATTCCCGGGCCTCCGCCATGTTGCGGGCCGAGTCATTGCCGGTGTACCAGGTTTCGCCGGGTTCGTCGGGGTAGAGCTGGGACATCAGGTAGAGCGAGGTGTAGTACATCGCCCAGTGGTTCTCGGTGTCGCCGCGCATCGGCATATAGGTGCGCCAGGCATCCCGGATGGCGTCCCGGGCCTCTTGAGAAAGCTTGTCGCGCCCTAGGAAGGCGACGGTCACGGTCGGAAAGGTCCAGAACATGTCGCCGGTGGGTGCCTTCATCAGCTCGATGACACTGGCGGAGCACCAGTCGAGATCTTCGTTCAGGACGAGTTTGGTCGCGATCGCGGCGAGGCCGCCGGATCCCGGTTGGGAGAGATCGGCCCGGGCCGCGGTTGTTGTCACCACTTCATGGATGCGGTCGAGGTAACCCTGGCGTCGTTCCGCGGGGGTCCCGGCAAGGTCGGCGTGGAGAGAGGAAAGCAGGGAAGCGGCGAGGCCGCAACCGACAAGACCGTTTCGGAAAATCTTCATGGAGGAAAGGGGGTGGGGTGGGGATCAGCGGCTGGGGAGGAAGGCGAAATCCCAGACGACGGCGCCTTCAAAAAAGCCGGGTCGCCAGGACCGGCCGAAATCATCGGAAATATAGACGGCCTCCTGGTGAGGTGAGGCGTAGAGGCGGCCGGCGATATCGGGATCGACGCCGATTTTCCAGACATTGGTATTGGGGAGGCCTTCGTTGCGTTGGCTCCAGGTCTTGCCGCCGTCCTCCGAGACCTGGACGCCCTGGATCCATCCACAGATCGCGAGGCGATTGGGATCGGTGGCGTCGAAGTCGCCATTGTAGAGGGTGAATCCGGACTTGGTACCCGGCAGTTGGCCCCAGGAGCGACCCCCGTCGCGTGACATGAGGACGCCGTCGACCTGGGTTGTCGCCATGAAAACGGCGGGATCGTGCGGGCTCTGGTCGAGGTCGGTCACGGTGGCGTCGGCAGCCTGGACGAGTGTCCAGTGGACCGCTCCGTCTTCACTGAGGTAGATGCCTTTCTCGGTTCCGGCGATCACGCGTCCGGCTCTGCTGCGGTCGACCGCGAGGGTCTGGGTGTACTTTCTCGGGATTCCGTCATCCATCCGGGTCCAGGTTTCTCCCGCGTCATGGGAAACGCCGATCCCGTCCGGCAGGCCGATATAGAGGTGATCGGGTTGGTTCGGGTCGATGGCGATATCCTTTGGTTCGGTCATGTCCCAGGACGTCAGGATCCGCCAGGTGGCGCCGTTGTCGCGCGAGCCGAGGACACCGTTCAGGCCCACGGTGTAGAGAATGTTGCGGTCGCGGGGGTCGGCCACGACGGCGTCCTGCCGGGGATGATTGAATCCAAAATGGCGTGGCGTGGTTCGGTTTTCGATGAAGAAAAGACCGCTGTCCCGGGTGGTCCGGGAGCCGATCGTGAAGTCGCGGGTCATGCTGGCGCAGACGATGAGGTCATGGGCCAGCTTTGCCGGCTGGGCCCGCAGGCGCCCTCCGGTGATCGACAGAATGATGCAGAGGAAGGCGAGGACGAGGGGTCGATGAATTCGTGGCATGAGGAATTGCGGGGTGGGTAGGGGCGAAGTGCCTCGGGTGGAAGGAATCAGCGCGGCCGATGACCGGCGATGGCCTTCCCGCCGAATGCGTTCAATCGAGAGGGTATCGGCAGGAACGGAGCGACCTCGGCTTGCGTCTGACGGAAATCCCCGGTGGGTGTTTGTTTGCGGGGGCATCCTGCGGTTGGGGAGCTACTCAGTTCTTGTCCTGGCTCGCCACAAAGGCTTCAAGGGTCTCACGGGTGACAAGGTGACGGGCACCGCAGCGCGGGCAGTTCAGGCGGAGCGATTCGTCGCCGGCGAAGAGGCCATCGGGATCCGAGCGCATGGTCGGGGCGAGAACCTTGAGGATCTTCTGCTGGCTGCAGCCGCATGACCAGGAGTAGGTCCGGCGTTCAATCGGGGCGAGGGTCTCCCGCTTGTCCAGTTCGCGCAGTTCGTCTTCGGTCGTGCGGGTCAACCAGTTGAGATCACAGTCGGGATGGGAGGTCAGGAGCATGAAGCGGTCCCCGCCCAGATGAATGAACCGGGCGATGCGCTGTTCGCTTTGCCGGTAGTAGCTTTCAACGACTTGAAAGGGACTTCCGCCGGGGAAGGAAATCGTGCTGCGGTGAACGGGACTGCGACCACGGACGACATCGGAGAAGAACAATCCATGGTCGGCCTCACGCACATTTTCTTCAAAGATCCTCCCGGTCACCGTCGATGGACCATTGTCCCCGGCCAGAAAGACATTGAGAAGCGGGGTCTGGAAGTTGATGGTCCAGGCAACCATTTCATTCCGGGGACGCGACGCACAATGCAGGGTGAACGCGGTCAGACCCTGTTTGAAGATGTCGTCGCCATCGGGCTGGACCTGCAGACCGTGATCCACGAGATGCAGGTAGTAATCGACAAAGAGCCCGGTGAAATCGGCTTCGGTGACCAGGACATTCCGGTAGCGGACAAAGCGGGATTCAATCCGGACTCCCGAGATTTCGGGATCTCGACTTGAGGGTGGCATCATTCTCTCCTAAAGGAAGAAGAGTTTGCCGGTGAAGTCGAACCGGGGATCGAATTTCTCGAATGCATGTTTTGACCGACATTCCGCTGATCTGGGTGTTCTGGTGGTATGGAGCCTGGAGTCTGGTCACATTGGTGGTTTATGGATGGGACAAGCGGGCGGCCGGGAAGTCCCGCTGGCGGGTTCCTGAGCGGCGGCTCCATCTGCTGGCGGCGGTCGGTGGGATTCCTGGGGCGATCCTGGCCCAGCAGGTTTTTCGTCACAAGAATCGGAAGGCCGGGTTTCAATTCGTGACCGGATGGATCGTTGCAGTGCATATCATTCTGATGGTGATGTATTTCTGGAAACGATCAGGCAATTGAGGGCATCCTGGCCGGATTCCGTCGCGTTTGGAATCCAGGGTAAAAACCCCAGTTCAGTGTGGACAAAACACTGGATTCTCCTTAGGTGTTTCTACTCAGAGGGGTTTGGAATTATGGCGAATGGTGGCTTCCTATTTTATCGGGTTGTCGGGGAGAACGGCGCCTTGCTGGATCGTATCCTTGCGGTCTTTGATCGGCAGGGAAATCGTCCTTGGGAGTATGATGGGCGGGCGCGCGAAGGATCGTCGAAATCGCTTTCGGTCGAAGGCGTGGCAGAGTTGCCGGTGAACGAGGGCTGGTGCGTGACGGAGACGTCGATCCCCCTTGATTACCTGAGAAGTCGGTGTGTCCCGATTCCCGAGAACGAAGCCCGGCGTCTGGGTGCCCATCTTTTTGAATTTCTCGACCGAACGCTGACCACGAACGGCAGCGGCCGGCGTTGAGTTTCCGACCCTGATTTGCCGAGGGGACAGGTCTGTCTCCGGGCATGCGGGTGTCGGACCAGGATTCCGCGGACTCAGCCTCTTTTTTTGAATTGGCGGCGGATCGGCTTTGGGCAAGGCTCGACGGTATGCGCACCCGTCGTCGATCCCGCCAGCCGGAGGAGTTCCAGATGGCGCCGATGATCGACATGGTCTTTCTCCTCCTGGTCTTCTTCATGTGCGTCAGCTCCCTCGCCCAGGCAACCAAGACCGTGCCGGTCGAGTTGCCGGAGTCAGGGGAGAGCGAGGTCCCTGACGACCTGAGCAACCGAGGAATTGTATCTGTCATGCGGGATGGTTCGGTCTTTGTCGGCGCATCGCCGGTCACCCTCGACCGACTCGGTTCCCGATTGCGCAGTGAGCTTGGACGGCAGCCGGATCTGAAAATCCAGGTTCGCGCGGACGGCGATGCCCCGTTTTCAGTGATCAAGCCGGTGCTGAAGATCTGCGGGGAGGCGGGGGCGACCGAGATCATCTATGCCACCCACCAGCTCAGGAACGGAGCCTGACCATGGCGGTTGCCTTGAGACAGCGTTCCCGCCCGAGGCCGGCTGTGCCGATTGCGCCGATGATCGACGTGGTTTTCCTTCTCCTTATTTACTTCATGGTGAGTGCGTCACTGCAGCGCCAGGAGGCGGACATTTCGTTCGGACTGCCCGGGACGGTCGAACAGTCGGATCCACTCGATCTGCCGGACGAGCAGATCATCGAGATCCGCGCTGACGGACAGATTGTGGTCAATGAGTTCGGATATGGTCTGGCCACGGCAGTGCGCCTGACCGATCTCGCGGCCATGCTTTCCCGCTTCCGGCAATCCGCCGAAGCCAACCGGGTCGATGCCTCGGTCACGATTGCCCCGGAAGAAACCGTGCCTCACCAGTGGGGCATCCGGGTCATGGACGCCTGCGCCTCGGCCGGGATTCATGCCATCGCCTTTGCGGTGGACGAGTGAGGTAGCGGGCTTTGAAGAGCGGCTGGCCGCCCTACGGGGCAGTCGGAGCCGTGTCTTCCTGGGGAGACTCGCCGACAAAGCGGTAGGCGGATTTGAAGATCAGCTCGATCTTGCCGACAAAGATGACGATGCGGATCTGGCCGGTGAGAGGATCGTCGGGGTAGGCCCGGCCTTCGATCCTTCGTTCCTTGGAGTTCTGATTGACGGCCTGTCCGGTGAAGGAGATGACCCCACCGGCTTCGAGTTGACGGAGCGACTCGGAAGAAACCTCTATGCGGATGGACCCCGCCTCGCTGAAGAAGAAGAAGGGAAGAACACTGGCGGAGTAGGTGGACTCGTAGCCGGTTTCGGTGCGTTGAAAGGTCCCGGATTCGAGCCGGATCCGCATGGCCGGGGTGTCCTTGGCGTTGGCCGAGTCGACCGTGACGGCGCGGAATTCGGGTCGCTCGGCGACCAGACTGGACTCAGCCTTCATGGCCGGGAGGGTGAAGAGGGTGATCCCCGCGAGGAGAAGCAGGCAACGTTGGAAATGGTCGGACACGAGCAATCGGCAATACAGGCAGGCAATCTTTCGTCGCGGTTGGTTGGGATCAAGCCTCTTTGAGCGGGGGGCGGAGTGGGGACTCCCTGAAAGGACAGGGAGAGTGGAAGAATGAAAGGGGGAGCCGGTGTTGACAGGGTAGAGCTGGTCGTCCCGGGCCAGCTGCGAAGCATCCGGTGGAACCCCATCGGGTTGCCATAGCGACAATCCGCGGCGCGTCAGGGCCGCTGCGCCCTGGCGTGAGTGGATCCGCAGGGTTGCGACCTCCTGCCTTTGAATCTTTCGCATTGCCATGGGGTGGGGCGGATCTGACGCTCGGATTCATGGCAAAGGAATCTCAAGCGACGTGGGGTGGGCGGTTCAAGGCGGGACCGGCGGAACTGATGCTGGCGTTCAGCGAGTCGGTTTCTTTCGACTGTCGACTGGCTCTTTTTGACATCGAGGCCAGCCAGGCCCATGCCGCCATGCTGGAAAAGGTCGGTCTTCTCACCGCAGCCGAGCACAGGGCGATCCGAGCGGGCCTGCGGGTGATCGGCGAGGAGATTCGGGCAGGGGAATTCGAGTGGCAGATTCGTTTCGAAGACGTTCACATGAACATCGAGCAGGCCCTGACGGCCCGCGTCCCGGCCGCAGCCAAGCTGCACACAGCCCGGAGCCGCAACGACCAGGTCGCCACGGATATCCGGCTATTCCTGAAGGACGCCTGCGGCGGGATCCAGACCCGGATCCGCACCCTGCAGCGGGTTATTCTGGAGGTGGCGGATCGCCATCGCGCCATTCTGATCCCCGGTTTCACGCACCTGCAGCGAGCCCAGCCGGTCTCGGTCGCCCACCACCTTCTGGCCTACCTGGAAATGCTGGAGCGCGACCATGAGCGGTTCACCGTGGCGACCGACCATGCCAATTGGTGTCCGTTGGGTGCCGGCGCCCTCGCCGGGACCACTCTGCCGATTGACCGGAACTTCACTGCGATCGCCTTGGGATTTGTCGACCGCAAGGGGCGCCCGCGGGTTACCCGCAACAGCATGGATTCGGTGGCGGACCGGGATTGCCTGATCGAGTTCGCATCTGCCTGCGCCCTGACCGGATTGCATCTTTCCCGGATGGCGGAGGACGTCATCCTCTGGTGTTCTCAGGAATTCGGGTTCGCCCGAGTCGGTGATGCCTTTTCAACCGGCTCGAGCCTGATGCCACAGAAGCGCAACCCCGATTCGTTCGAGTTGATCCGGGGCAAGTCGGCGCGGCTGCAGGGTAACCTGACGAGCCTCCATGTCATGGCCAAGGGGCTGCCGTTGACCTACAACCGGGATCTGCAGGAGGACAAGGTCCCAATCTTTGATTCCTTCGACCAGACGGCCATCTGCCTCGACGTGGCGTCGGGTGCCTTTGAGACGATGGTCATTGATCCATTCCGCTGCGCGGCTGCGGTGACCGATCCGGCCCTCCTGGCGACCGACCTCGCGGATTACCTGGTGGAGAAAGGCGTGCCCTTCCGTGAGGCCCACCACGCGGTCGGCGCGCTCGTCGGCGCGGCGGAGGCGGAGCATGTCGCGCTCAACGCGGTCGATGACGAGCGGGCCGCCCGTATCCATCCCAAGCTGACAAAGGATTGGCGGGAGGTTTTTGACCTGCAGAAGGCGATGGCAAAACGCAAGGGAATCGGGATGCCCGGTCCCTCACGGGTGGCCGGGGAAGTCCGGCGCTGGCGCCGCTATCTCGGTGTCGGCTGAACCGCAGGCAGTCGCCGAGGCTGACGGATCCCTCTCGCTGAAGCCCTTCCGCGCGGCGCTGGGGTTTGGGTTCTTCAACGCCCTGAGCTGGCAGATTGCCCTGGGGACGCCCATGGTCCTGTTCTGTGAACGCCTGGGGGCGTCTACCTTCGAAGTGGGTCTGGCCTACGCCTTCGTATTCCTGATGACGCCGCTGCAGATCCTGACCACGGCCGGGGTTTCCCGCTTCGGTTTCAAGGCTGTCATGCTGACGGGGTGGGGACTGCGCAGCCTCTTCCTGTTGATTCCCCTGGGGATTGCGGTGGCGGCGCCGGAGGAGGGCAGCCGGACCCTGGTGCGTCTGCTGATCGGTTCGGTCTTCTTCTTCTGTCTCTTCCGCTCGCTCGGAGTGGCGGCCTGGTTGCCGTGGCTCTACACGCTTCTGCCGGAGCGGATCCGGGGCCGTTATTTTGCCACCGACCAGATCGTGGCCGGCGTTGCCGGGGCCGGCACCCTGCTTCTTTGTGCCATTCTCTTCCGGGTTCTGCCTCTCTACGAGGCTTTCCGTATCGAGTATCTGGTGGCGATCTGCGGCTCGGTGCTCAGCTTCATCTCGCTTTACCGACTGCCCAGTCCGACTCCACCGGAAAGCCTGAATCTCGCAGCTGTTCTTCATGAATCTCCGGGCATCGTGGCCCGTTCCGGCCCGTTTCGGCGTCTGCTTCTCATTGGCGTCTGGTTTGCGGTCACGGTGACGCCGATCCCGCCCTTCTGTGCCTACTTCCTCAAGGCCGGACCGGGGTTCTCCGCCTCCCATATCCTTGTCCTGACCACCCTTCAGTATGCCGGAGCGATTTCGGGAGCGCTTCTCATCCGGTCCCGCATCGATCACCTGGGTCCCCGGCCCTTCTTCCGCATGGCTCTGACGATCTATGCCCTGGTGGCGGTCTACTGGCTTTTCTTTCTAGGAGGGCAGGTATCCGGTTCACCGGGACTGCATGGCGCGTATTTCATGTTGGGATTGGCGGCTTCGATGTGGTTTTCGGCCAACCTCAACTATCTGCCGCAGGTGGTGGAACCCGGCAAACGCGCCCTGATGGTGGCGATCCACAGCGCGGGCATCGCCCTGAGCGGCGGCCTGGCGCCCATTGTCTGGGGGGGCTTTCTGCGGGGGACGGATCCGGTGGCGTCGGTCGATGTCGGGGTTTTCCGGATTTTCTTCGCGGCGGTGATCGTGAGTGTGATCGGGCTTTTTGCCTTTGTCGGGCGACTGCCACGGAATGCGACCTGGAGCGGGGAGCGTCTGCCCGGCGTATTGGCATTCCGTCCGTTTCGGGCCATGACCAATCTGGTTGGGCTGGGTGAGTCGGGATGGGCAAGGGAAGGTGCGAAAGGCAAAGTCGAGTGACCCATGGGGGACGGGTTAGTCCTTGTCATTTTCCTTCATTTGTCAGGGATTCATCTTCCTCTATGGGTGTGATCCGCGTGCTGCCAGATCGAGTGGCCAATCAAATCGCCGCCGGCGAGGTGATTGAACGGCCCGCGTCCATTGTGAAGGAATTGGTGGAGAACAGCCTGGATGCGGGGGCGACCCGAATCGAGGTCGAATACGCCAGCGGGGGCCGCAGTCTGATCCGGGTCGAGGACAACGGACGGGGCATGAGCCGCGACGACGCCCTGCTTTCCATCGAACGGCACGCGACGAGCAAAATCCGGGAGGCAACGGACCTGGATCGGGTGATCAGCTTCGGCTTTCGGGGGGAGGCCCTGCCTTCCATTGCAAGCGTCTCGCATTTTGTGCTTCGCTCGCGGGCCGAAGGGGAGGAGTCCGGGACCGAGATCGTGATCGACGGGGGCAAGCTTCTTCATGTCCGGGACTGCGGGATGCCGGTGGGAACGCGAATCGTGATCACCCGGCTCTTCAACACGGTCCCGGCCCGTCGGAAATTCCTGAAATCGGATCGGACCGAGGCCGGGCACATCGTGCAGTCCGCCCGGTTGTATGCCCTGGCCTCACCGGGAGTGGCTTTCAACCTGATCGAGGATCGACGGCCGGTCTTCCAATCGCCGGTCTGTCCCGACCTTCTCGAGAGGGTGACAGAGATCTTTGGCCGGCAGATTGCGGAGCTGGTGGTGCCGGTCGCAGGTGCCGAGGGCGATCTGAGGATCGAAGGCCTGCTGGGCCGTCCCGGGGTGGGGCGGGGAACTCGGCATGAGATGATCACTTTCGTGAATGGACGGCCGGTCGAGAGCCGGACCCTGGCCTACGCGATTCTAGAGAGCTACCACACCCTGATTCCCAAAGGCCGCTATCCGGTTGCGTTTCTCTTTCTCTCGATCGACCCGGCCGGGGTCGATGTCAATGTGCATCCCTCCAAGCGGGAAATCCGGTTCCGGGACGAACCGCGGGTCCGCGGTTTCACCATCCGGACGGTTCTCGATGGATTGCGATCGAGCGAGACCCGGGGGACTCCCGGAGCCGTTGAACACTCGCCCGACCGGGCAGACATCTCCCGAAGCCGTCCGACGGAGCGGGCGGAGGATGTGTCCGGGCAAAGCGCGGCGCCGGGGTCCGCGACTCCGGTTCGATCCGGGGCCTTGCCCGGTCCCTCCCGGGTGATTGCGCGTCCGCGGCCGCCGGAGCCGCCGGTGGGGAGGACGGAGCCGGTCGCCGTGCCGCCGCGGCCTTCGATTCAGCCGGTGGATTGGGTTCTGATCGGGTCCCTGCAGGCGACCTATCTCCTTTTTGAGACGGGGGCGGGGTTGGTCCTGCTTGACCATCGGGCGGCCGAGCAGCGCATCTGGTTTGAACGGCTCATGCGGGAATTCCGGGAGGGGGAGGCGGCGGGCCAGCGTCTGCTCTTTCCCATCCCGGTCGAATTCGACCCGATCGGCGGGACCATCGTGGTCGATCATCTGGAGTTTTTCGGCAGTCATGGCTTCGAGGTGGCGCCCTTCGGCCGGAACACCTTTCGGCTCGAGAGTGTCCCGGTCTGGCTGAAGCCGGAGCGGGCCGAGGATTTTCTGCGGGACCTGGTCGGCCTGATTCGACAGGGGAGCCTCTCCAGCCGGAAACCCGATCTGGCGGCGGAAGCACTTGCCCGGATGGCCTGCAGGCGACTGACGGACAGTCTCAAGATTCCCGGCGCGGAAGAAGCGGCCGGGTTGATCCGAGCCCTATTTGCCTGCTCGGTTCCCCAGTCGGACCCATCGGGACGGCCCACCTACATCGAGCTGGATTCCGGTGAATTGAACAGGCGTTTTCACAAAGGGCGCGCAACCTCGACGGACGCTCTCTTCTGACCCTGAGAATCGGCAATCCGGGCGATTGTCGGTCCTGACGGCACTCCATCTGCTTCAGTTCCTGCCGATCTTCAATCTGGGGAATTCCCTTTTCACCACGCGAAAAACCATTCATTCCACTTTGCTCCATGGCCACAGCAACCAGGAAATCACCGAAAAAGAAGGCTGCCGCAAACAGCTTCAAGTTCTCCACCGGTGAATCGGTCGAGGAAATCAAGCTCTCGATCTGCAATCATCTCAAATACACCCTGGCGCGCGATCCGCATACGGCGACGCTGCGCGACTGGTGGATCTCGACCTCGATGGCGGTGCGCGATCGCATCATCGAGCGGATGATCCGCACCCAGGGCACCCACCACAACAAGAACGCCCGGCGGGTCTATTACCTTTCGCTCGAGTACCTGATGGGACGCCTGCTGGTGAACAACCTGATCAATTCCGGCATTTACGATCAGACCCGTGACGCCCTGTCCGAACTTGGTCTCGATTTCGAGGAGATCCGGGAGGAGGAGGTCGACATGGGTTTGGGCAATGGAGGTCTCGGCCGGCTGGCGGCCTGTTTCCTCGATTCGATGGCCACGCTTGATCTGCCCGCCATCGGCTACGGCATCCATTACGAATTCGGCCTGTTTCGCCAGGAGTTCGTCGACGGTCATCAAGTGGAGCATCCGGACAACTGGACGGTATTCGGAACGCCCTGGGAGATCGTCCGTCCCGAATACACGGTCCGGGTCCAACTCTACGGTCGGGTCGAAAACGTCTTCGACGACCGCGGCAATGTCCGTCCCCGGTGGGTGGACACGCAGTATGTGCTGGGGGTGCCCTACGACATCCCGATCTGCGGTTACGAGACGAACACGGTCAACTTTCTCCGCCTCTGGGCCTCCCGGTCGTCCGAGGAGTTCGACCTCGATGTCTTCAACGAGGGCGGTTATGTCGAGGCGGTCCGGGAAAAGGCGGTCGGCGAGACCGTGTCGAAGGTCCTTTACCCGAACGACAAGACGGAAAACGGCAAGGAGCTCCGGCTGGTCCAGCAGTACTTCTTCGTCAGCTGTTCACTGCGGGACATCATCCGCCGCTACCGCACGAGCAACAGCGGTTGGGAAGGCTTTGCCGGCAAGGTGGCCCTGCAACTCAACGACACCCACCCGGCGGTGGCGGTCGCGGAGTTGATGCGGATCCTCGTCGATGAGGAAATGCTGGAATGGTCCCATGCCTGGTCGATCGTCACGCAGACATTCGGCTACACCAATCACACCCTGCTCCCCGAAGCGCTGGAGAAGTGGGGCGTGCCGCTCTTTGAGCGGATCCTTCCGCGGCACTTGCAGATCATCTACCGGATCAATTCGGAATTGATGGAGACAGTCGAAGAGAAGTGGCCGGGCGATGTCTCCAAGAAGCAGGTTCTGTCGCTGATCGAGGAAAACGGCAGCAAGATGATCCGGATGGCCAACCTGGCGGTGGTCGGCAGCCATTCCGTCAACGGGGTCGCCGCCATTCATTCCCAGCTGATCAAAAGTCACCTCTTTCCGGAATTCGCCGAGCTCTATCCGGATCGGTTCAACAACAAGACGAACGGGATCACCCCACGCCGCTGGCTGCTCGCCTGCAACCGGCGTCTCGCCCAGTTGATCACTTCACGGATCGGGGATGGCTGGCCCAAGGACCTCAATCTGCTCAGGAAGCTGGAGCCGCTGGCCGACGACCCCGATTTCCAGCGGGAGTTCATGGCGATCAAGCATGCCAACAAAGTGGACCTGTCCAAGGTCATCGCGGACGAATGCGGGGTATCGGTCGATCCGAACGCCATCTTCGATGTTCAGATCAAGCGTCTCCATGAATACAAGCGGCAGCATCTCAATCTGCTCCATATCCTGACCCTCTACCGCAGTCTGCTTCAGAATCCCGACCTCGACATCGCTCCGCGGGTCTTCATTTTTGCGGCCAAGGCCGCCCCGGGCTACGAACTGGCCAAGACGATCATCCATGCGATCAACGCGGTGGGGGCCGTCATCAACACCGATGTGCGGATCAAGGGCAAGCTGAAGGTCGTCTTCCTGCCCAATTACCGGGTATCCCTGGCGTCCCGGATCATTCCGGCGGCCGACGTTTCGGAGCAGATCTCGACGGCGGGCAAGGAAGCTTCAGGAACCGGTAACATGAAGCTGGCGCTGAACGGAGCTGTCACCATCGGGACCCTCGATGGTGCCAACATCGAGATCGGCGAGGAAGTGGGTGACGACAATATCTTCATCTTCGGACTGACCGTTGAGGAGGTTCAGAATCTGGTGGCCGAGGGCTATGACAACTGGTCCTGCTACTTCAAGAACGAGAACCTCAGGCACGTCGTCGATTGGATCGGTTCGGACTACTTCACACCTGTCGAGCGGGGAAGCCTGACTTCACTCAGGCAGAGTCTTCTTGAACGGGGCGATCCGTTTCTCGTCCTCGCGGATTATGCGGCCTACTGTGCCTGCCAGGAGCGGGTCGACGAGGCCTATAAGGATCCGGTCCGTTGGGCCCGCATGGCCATCCTCAATACCGCGCGGGTGGGCAAATTCTCCAGTGACCGGACGATCAGCCAGTATGCGCGTGAGATCTGGAAACTTGACCCGGTGCGGGTTCGGTGATCACGGTTTCCTGAGATCGCCCCCAGTTTGTCCTTTTCGGGAACCCCTCGGCCTCTGCGGGGTCTGGACGGGCGACCCACCGAACCGTCATGTACCGTTGTCACTCAATCATCCCATTCCTGCTCGCTCTGGTTTCGACTGCCGGCTTCTCGGCTGACCGTCCGGTCCATTATCAGACCCTGACCGGTTTTGACAATCCCATCAGTTGCGCCTTCGACCTGAGCGGCGACCTCCTTTTCGTCGTCAATTCCGCCCGTGGTGAGTACGGCTGGGTGTCGGGTCGTGGGGCGGTCAGCAAAGTGGCCGTGGCTGCCGATGGCACCCTTTCCATGATCGATGACCGTTTTGTGACCGGCCTCGGAGGTCCCATGGGCATCGCAATCCTTCCGGTGGAGATTGGTCGTTTTGCCGCCGGGACGATCTTTGTCAGCCAGGGTGGCGCGTGGGTGGTCAATCGATCGGGCGAGCTTGTCCGGAACACCTTTGATCTGGAAACCGGGGTCTTTGCCATTGATCCGGAATCGGGTCGGATAGTCGGCAAATTGCTGATGGGTCCCGGGACGAGATTTTCGCAATCACTCGGTCACGGGGTGGTCAACCCGTTGGGTATCTGCTTCAACCCCGCCGGCGATCTCTTTGTGTGCGATGGCGGCTCGGGCGGACCCAATCTATCCCCTCCGGTGGATGGACGGGCCGGGATCATCCGAATCCCGGCGGATCAGCTCGATTCCGTCGCGGCCGGGAACGGAGCCGAGGGCCTCGATTTCCTCGGGGTGGCCAATGGGCCGACCACTCTCTTCTGGCACGCCGCCAGCAACAGTCTGATGGCGACGACCGGGAGCGGCATGGGACCTCTCGGGGGCGCGGTTTTCCGGTTGCCGCGCGGCGATTTCTCAGAGCGAGGGTCGGTCGAGACGGTTGGCAGTGGCCTGACGGCGGTCGCCGGTGCGTTCATCACGCCCGCGGGAACCGCGATCGCCATCGTCAATTCGGGCGAGATCCGGCGGATTCGATCAAAGGAAAAGTCCAAGGATATCCGTCTCAGACCCGAACTTTACCTGGTGACCCCGGGAGCACCGGCGGCGAAGACCCTGCCGGACGGTCGGATCATGACAGTCATTCCCGAGCAGGCCGGCGGCGGAATCGCCGACTGGCATCAGCAGGTTCAGGTCATTCTTTTCCCTTCCGAAACCTGAAGGCTTTCTCCGATTTCGTCACTTTGGAGAACGCCTCTTAGGTTGCCATTTGACGGTGGCTTCATACCGTCGGGCGGAAATGGTAACTTTCGGCGTTCCCAAGGAAATCAAGGTCGGAGAGACTCGTGTATCGATGACACCGACGGTCTGTCGCCGGGTGACGGCGATGGGCGCCCATGTCGTCATTCAGAAATCAGCCGGCCAGTTTGCCGGATTCACCGATGCGGAGTATGAGGCGGCCGGCGCCCGGGTGGTGAGCACGGCCAAGCGGGTCTTCGATCAGGCGGACCTCATTCTCAAGGTCAAGGAGCCTCTGGAACCGGAGTATGAACTGCTGCGTGACGGGCAGGCCCTGTTCACCTATCTTCACCTAGCCGCCTGCCTTCCGCTCGCCCGATGCCTGCTCAGGCGCAATATTCTTGGCATCGCCTATGAGACGGTGGAGTCCCAGGACGGCAGTCTTCCACTGCTCAAACCGATGTCGCAGATCGCCGGGCGGCTTTCCGTCCAGATCGGCGCTTTCTTTCTGCAGAGTCAGCACGGGGGGTCCGGGGTCCTGTTGGGCGGAGTGCCGGGAACCAATCCGGGTCGGGTGACCATCCTCGGGGCCGGGAATTCAGGGGCCCACGCCTGCCGGATCGCCGTGGGAATGGGCGCCCAGGTGACCCTGCTGGATATCGACAGTCGAAAGCTGGACTTTCTGGACTCCGAATATCAGGGCCGGGTGGTCACTCTCCTGGCCAATCCGGGAAATATCGAAAAGGCGGTCGCTTCGGCCGATCTCCTGATCGGCGCGGTCCTCATCCCGGCTGCCAAGGCTCCGGTCATTGTTTCCGCCGACATGGTCCGGGCGATGCGTCCCGGAAGCGTCATCGTCGACATCGCGGTTGATCAGGGAGGGTGCATCGAGACGATCAGTCCGACCTCGGTCGAAAAGCCGACCTACAAACGAAGCGGGGTTGTCCACTATGCGGTGCCCAATATGCCGGCTCTGGTGGGGCGAACCTCGACCATCGCGTTGACCCAGGCGACCGAACCCTTCGTCGTGGCCATCGCGGAGAAGGGGCTGAGCCGCGCTCTTGAAGAGGTGCGGGGCCTGGCCAAAGGCATCAACACCATGGGCGGCCGGGCGATTCATCCGCAGATCTCGAATCTGCTGGGCACGTGACGGCCGAAGCCCGCGGGACGCGGCCTCCGGAACGGGGGTCGGTACCCGAATATTCCGTCGTCATCCCGGCCTACAATGAAGAACGCCGTCTGCCGCCCGCCCTGCGTGAGTTGACCGATTACGGGAACGCCCGGGGGACGGATTTCGAGGTGATCGCGGTGGTGGAGCGATCCCGCGACCGCACCCTGCAGCGGGCGGTCGAGGTGGCGGCCCGGCGTCCGCCGGTCCGGGTGATCGACAACCCGATCCATCGCGGCAAGGGCTATGCCGTGAGGACCGGCGTGCACCGGGCCCGTGGCGGAATCATCTTCGTCATGGATGCCGACCTGAGCGTGCCGGTCAATCATGTGGGCTACTTCCTCGACCGGTTCGCGGAGGACCCCGGGATTGACCTCCTCGTCGGCAACCGACAACATCCCGACAGCCTGATTACCCGGCGGCAATCCCGCGTCCGCGAAATGATGGGCAAGTCGTTCAACCGCATTGTACGAATATTTGGATACAGCAGGATGTTGGATACGCAATGCGGATTCAAGGCCTATCGGAGCAATGCGGCCCGGGCCATCTTCGAACGCCAGATGCTCGACGGGTTCGTCTGCGACCTCGAGGCCATCATGCTGGCCGAGACCATGGGCTTCCGGGTGGTCGAGATGCCGGTGCGCTGGGTCAATTCGCCGGAATCGCGGGTCCGTCTCTTCGTCGACAGCCTGCACATGCTCCTCGACCTCCTGCGCCTGCGCCGTCTGGTCCGGCAGACTCTCAGGGACCACCCTTATCCGGACGGAACGGCGGGGACTCCATTGCCCGGGTCGCCTGCGGAAGCCGATGCAGAACGTGTAAGGGAATAATGGATACAATAGCCGACGACAGGACGCGGTGCCGGTGGGCGGGGGATGACCCGCTCTACCGGTCCTATCACGACGAAGAGTGGGGTGTGCCGGTGCGTGATGACCGGCTTCTCTTTGAGTTTCTCATTCTGGAAGGGGCCCAGGCCGGGCTGAGCTGGATCACGGTGCTGCGGAAGCGAGCGCACTACCGCAAGGTATATGACGGATTCGATCCGGAGAAGATCGCCCGTTGGTCGCCGGCCAGGCAGGAGAGGCTGCTGCAGGATCCGGGCATCATCCGGAATCGCCTGAAGGTGGCCTCGGCGGTGGGCAATGCCCGGGCGGTTCTTCAGTTGCGGGAGAGGGGAGTGACGCTGACGGACTTCCTCTGGGATTTTGTGGAGGGCGCGCCGATTCAGAACCGGTGGGCATCGATGAAGTCGGTGCCGGCCACGACCGATGAGTCCGACCGGATGAGCCGCGAATTGAAACGACTTGGCTTCAGGTTCGTGGGTTCCACCATCTGCTACGCGTTCATGCAGGCGGTGGGCATGGTCAACGACCACACGATCGACTGTTTCCGGCACGGGGAACTCGGCCCCCCGGAAGCGTCCTGAGGCGCCTTCAACAAAACGCCCGCCCCGCGAAGGGCGGGACGGGCGTCTTTGTCGAACCTCGAAACGAAAGTCACTCAATCATCTTTGAGAGCTCGCCGAGGAAGGGTTGCGGCCCGCCGTCCCGATAGGAGAGGCGGCCGATGATCCGGCCCTGACTGTCGGTCACGACAATGGCCGGATATCCAGAAATATCATACTTTTTCTGCAGGGCGCGGTTGTGCTTGATCTGCGACTCGGGCAGTTGGTAGGAACGGGGAAAGGCGAGCTTGAGCAGGACGAGGTGATCCTCGGCATAACGGGCGAATTCCGGGGTGTTGAAGATCTCGTCCTCCATCTTCTGGGACCAGACACACCAGTCCGATCCGGTGAAGAACATGAAGACCGGGCGGTTTGTCTTGAGGGACATTTCCATCGCTTCGGTCTCGTTCGTCATCCAGGCGATCGGATCGGTTCCGGCAACTCCCGCGGTGCCTGCGCCGGCGGCGAAGGCAAGGATGGCGGTGAGTTGGCGGACTGTATTCATTTTCGAATGATTCGGCTCCGGCGGCGGGGTGGCCCGGAAGGGGCCGGACGGTCATGTAGTGCTGGAACGAAGACAATGAACCGGCTTGATTTGGGAAACAATCACGAAATGCAGCCGATCCTTGATTTTGATCCGATGGCTTGACATCAAGGTAAAAAGTGTCGATTTGACACAAGTGACTTCGCCCGATCCGGCAGAAACCTTGGAGGAAATCCTCCAGCGAGCCGCCCATCGACTCGGCCAAATCAGGCGAATATGGATTCGCGAAAAGTTTCGCATGGGTGAATCTGATTTTGGAATCCTGCGCCAGCTCGGCCGATCCGGACCGATGCCGGTGTCGGCGGTTGGACGCAAGCTGTTGCTGACGAGTGGTTCGATCACGACAGCGGTGGATCGGATGGTGCGCCGTGGCATGGTGGTCCGGTCCGTTCCTCCGACCGATCGACGCAGGGTCCTGGTCGGCCTGACACCCGGGGGGCAGGCCCTGCTCAAGGCCATGCTCCCGGCCTACCGGACCTTGATGGAGGAGGCATTTTCGTCCTTGAGCGTGGTCGAAAAGTCACAATTGGCCGTTCTGCTTGGGAAATTGTAAATTTTTCGTGGATCGAACGGATCGGGTCTTCCAGGATCGACGTCTTATGCAAATTGATTTTCGGACGGCGACGCCGTTGGAACGCTACAAGATCCTGACCGCCGTGGTTGTTCCCCGGCCGATTGCCTGGATCACCACGGTTGACCGCAAGGGGCGGATCAACGCGGCGCCTTTCAGTTTCTTCAACGCGGTCGGAGCGGATCCTGCGCTGGTAGCGATCGGGATCGGCAACCGGGGCGGGGGCGTCCCCAAGGACACGGTCATCAATATCCGGGATACCGGTGAATTCGTGATCAACCTGGTGACTGACCTCAATGCCGCTGCGATGAATGTGACGGCTGCGGAGTTCGCTCAAGGGGTGAATGAACTCGAGAAGGCGGGGCTGACCACGCTGCCGTCGATCCAGGTGGCGGCGCCACGGATTGCCGAATCACCGGTTCATCTGGAGTGTCGCGAAGTCCAGACGATCGAGATCGGGCGGAGCCGCATTCTCATCGGCGAAGTCGTCGAGGTGCACATCGACGACGCCTGTTACGACGCCGGGAAGGGCTATGTGGCCACCGAGAAGCTGGCTGCCGTCGGGCGCATGCACGGACGGGGCTGGTATGCCCGGACATCCGATCTCTATGAGATCCCCCGGATTACGCCTGAGGATCTTGAGCACTGAGCGGTTCCGGCTTTCCCGGCAGCTTGAGCATTGTGATCCCGGTAAAGCCGTAGAGGATGGAAATTGCGGGGTTGATCAGGTTGAGGAAGGCGTAGGGCAGATAGGCGAAGGGAAAGACGCCGAGGGTGGCCCACATATAGGCGCCGCAGGTGTTCCATGGGACGAGCGGCGAGGACAGCGTGCCGCCGTCCTCGAGGCACCGCGACAGGTTGCGGGGATCGAGACCCTGCCGATGAAAGGCCTCCCGGTACATCCTCCCCGGAACCACCACGGAGAGGTACTGGTCTGGGGCGATGAAGTTCATGCCGACACAGGTCAGCACGGTTGCGGTGACGAGGGAGCCGGTGGAGTGGACCGCTTTGAGGATGGCTCCGGCGATGACGGCGAGCATTCCGGTGCGTTCCATCAAGCCACCGAAGGCTAGCGCACAGATGATCAGGGCGACGGTTGAGAGCATGCTTTCCATGCCGCCCCGGCTGAGCAGACCATCAACGGCCCCCACGCCGGTTTCGGAAATGACGCCGTTCTGGGCAACGTCCATGACCATGGCGAGCGAGACTCCCTGGACGGCCATGGCAGTGATACCCCCGATGACGGCGCCGAGCAGCAGGGCGGGGAGGGCCGGTACCCGCAGGATAACCATGACAATGACGAGAAGCGGCGGAATGAGCAGCCACGGAGAGATCCGGTAATGACGGTCCAGGGTGTCCAGGATGGTCTGGATGCCCTCGAGTGAGACCGTCCCACTATTGTCGTGGCGGAGGCCGAGCAGGAGGTAGAGTATCAGGGCGATGACCAGACTGGGCCCGGTCGTGTAGGTCATGTGCCGGACATGGGAGAAGAGATCGGTCCCGGCCACTCCGGGTGCCAGATTGGTCGTATCGGAGAGGGGCGACATCTTGTCGCCGAAATAGGCGCCCGAGATGATCGCTCCAGCCACCATGGGCAGCGGGAAACCCAGCCCCTGTCCGACCCCGATCAGGGCGATTCCGACCGTGCCGGCGGTTGACCAGGAACTGCCGGTCGAGAGTGAGATGAGGGCGCAGATGATGCAGGTGGTCGGAAGGAAGACCGATGGGGCAATCAGCTTCAGTCCGTAGGTGATCATGGTCGGGACGATCCCGCTGGCGATCCAGGTCGCGATGAGCATTCCGATGACGAGGAGGATGAGGCAGGCGGGTAGGGCGACGACGATGCCGTCGGTGATCCCCCGTTGCATCTCGTTCCACCCATAGCCCAGCCGGAGGCTGAAGAGCCCCGAAAGCACGGTCCCGAAGATGAGCGGGATATGGGGTGAGAGTCCGGCTTCAACCAGACTGCCGATCAGGGGCAGGCGTCCGAGGAATCCCAGAAAGCCGGTCAGAACCGGCATTTCGGGGATCTCGGTGGCGTTGACCACGGAGAGGCCCAGGAAAAAGATCATCAAGACCACGGGAACGAGGGCTTCCCACAGCTTGGGTGGTCGGATGGCGGAGGTCTTGGGAATGGCGGGAGGCTCCGGATTGAAGACCGTCTCTCAGGGATTCAGGAACTCCGCGAGTGGGGGATTCAGCAGCTCGTTGATTTCCGGGTCGTCGACATTTTCCGGTGTGACCAGGGTGACTCCGGTATCCACCATCAGATCGACGGGTTTTCCGTCGATGTGGTCGACGAGGGTTTTGACGCCGAGGTAGCCCATCTTGAAGGGATTCTGGCTGACCAGGCCCTGGAGATCTCCGTCCCGGAGGGCTCCGACCAGTTGCTCCCCGCTGTCGAAGCCGACCAGTTTGACCCGTCCGCCGGCCAGTCCGGCATCGCGCATGGCCAGAAGCATGCCGACCGAGGTTGACTCGTTCGGTGTGAAAATCCCCTGTGTTTCGCGGCCGAACCGGTTGAGCAGGTTCTGGGATGCGCGGTAGGCGGTGTCCCGGGTCGCTCCGCCGTGCTGGTCCGAGGAGATGATCCGGATACCGGGATGCCGGCCGCGCATCCGGTTGAGAAAACCGGATTCCCGCTCTTCGGTGCTGGCGGATCCCACCTGACATCGCAGCATGAGGGCATTGCCCTTTTCGCCGAGGAGTTCGGCCAGGCGGTCGGCCGCGAGTTCACCCCCGTGATAGTTGTCCGTGGCGATGAAGCTGACGATCTTGTCGGTGTTGAGTCCGGAGTCGATGATGACAACCGGGATATTCGCCTTGCCGGCGGTCTCGACCGGCCCGACGAGCGCCTGGGAATCCAGGGGGGCCAGCACCATTCCGCTGATCCGGCGTCCGATAAAATTCTCGACCACCTGGACCTGCTGCTCGCGATCGTCCTCGCGCAGGGGACCTTTCCAGATCAGGTTGATCTTGCGGCCGGAGGCGTCGAATTCCCGCCCGGCCTTGACCGCGCCGGCGTGAATGGATTTCCAGAATTCGTGACTGGTGCCCTTCGGGATGACGGCTATGGTCAATTCGTTTTTCGACGCGGCCGGCAGTCCGGTGGTGAGGACGGCAAGACCCAGGGTGAGAAGGGCGTGTTTCAGGTTCATCAGACGGCTTGGTTTTCGAATTGATGAGCTATCTCCAAGGCGGACCCGGCGCAAGTGGAAATCGGTCGGGTCGGCGATCACCGGGCTGCCGGAAGTGGTCGGCTGCCGCCGGCCATTGCCCTTGCCCCTCCGCACCGTGTCATTACTGTGGGGATGAGATGAACAAACGCGTATTTGGACATAACGGCGGGATGGTTTCCGAAGTGG
Organism: Opitutaceae bacterium; assembly: GCA_041395105.1. Taxonomy (NCBI): domain Bacteria; kingdom Pseudomonadati; phylum Verrucomicrobiota; class Opitutia; order Opitutales; family Opitutaceae; species Opitutaceae bacterium. The sequence goes on from JAWLBB010000008.1 coordinate 158,255, forward strand.
GCCTGGGCACCTGGCAGATCGGGGGAAGCTGGGGCGAGGTCTCCGACGAAACGGCGGAGGCGATTCTCCGGACCGCGGTGGAGCAGGGAATCAATTTTTTCGATACGGCTGACGTCTATGGAGGGGGATTGAGTGAACAGCGAATCAGCCGTTTCCTGCGGAAATCCGGAGACAAGGTATTCGTGGCGACGAAATTGGGGAGGGGCGGCGATCCGGGCTGGCCCGGCAATTTCGGCCGGGAAGCCATCCGCCGGCATACGGAGGCTTCGCTTGGGCGTCTTGGAGTGGAATCGCTTGATCTGACGCAACTGCATTGTCTGCCAACCGAGGTTTTGCGTCAGGGCGAGGTTTTCGAGTGGCTGCGGGAACTCAGGAATGAGGGGAAGATCCGGGCCTTCGGGGCGAGCGTGGAATCGATGGAGGAGGCGCGGATCTGTGCCCATCAGCCCGGAATTTCCTCCCTGCAGATCATCTTCAATATCTTCCGCCAGAAACCGATCACCGAGCTCTTCGATCTGGCCCAGAGCAAGGGGATCGCGATCATCGTCCGGTTGCCGCTCGCCTCGGGTCTGCTCTCGGGAAAGTTCACGGTGGATACCCGCTTCGGGTCCGGGGATCACCGCAGTTTCAACCGGGACGGCCAGTCCTTCAACGTGGGTGAAACCTTCGCCGGTCTCCCCTTCGAGAAGGGGGTCGCTTTGGCCGATCGGTTGAAGGAGATGGTCCCCGACGGAATGAGTCTGGTCGATCTGGCTCTGCGGTGGATTCTGGACTTCGAGGCGGTCACCACGATCATTCCGGGGGCGACCCGCCCCGAACAGGTCATGGGCAACGTCCGGGCGAGTGCTCTGCCGAGGCTCTCGCCGGAACTTCACGGGGCGCTCGCGGAGTTCTACCGAAATGAAGTCCGCGACCATATCCGCGGTCCGTATTGAGGATTGACCTCATCCCCGCTGCCGAGGTGTCCCTGGGCATGGCATGGCGCGAGCGCCAGCCCGACAGATTGTGGCATCGTTGGTTTGCAGGGCTGGACCTTGGTCCATGCCGGGCGACCATCAGCTTTTCTCAATAATCCCCGTGCTTCTTGACCATCTCGATGAGTGCACAGTAGGTCTTCCAGGAGACCTGGGGCGGGATCGAGTGATCGGAGTGGTAGATGTAGCCTTTCTTCTCCTTGCCGGCCGTGATCTTTGAGACGAGTTCGGCCTCGATCCTTTCGAGATCGTTGTCGATCATGGCCATGACGTCGACGTTGCCGAAAAAGGACATCCTTTCCCCGTATTTCGGAACGAGATTGCGGATGTCCATGTTGGCCTTGCACTCGAGCGGCTGGAGGCAGTCGAATCCAGCTTCCAGATACAGGTCCATCACCCCGTTGACATCGCCATCGGTGTGGTAGATGAACTTCATTCCGTTCTCATGGGCGAAATCGCAGAATCGCTTGTGGGATGGCCAGACGATCCTGCGGTAGAAATCGGGGGAACACATGGTGGCGTGGTTGTAGGCCATGTCGCCGTAGACCCAGAGGCCGTCCGGTTTGATGCCGGCGTCGATGAAGGCCTGAAGGTTCCTCAGGCTCAGGTCTGTGGTGACTTCGCTGATGTCGGCGATCCAGTCGGGGTCCTCCGCCATGGCCATCAGGGAGGAGACATCCCCGAGGAGTTTTCGAAGGGACTCGAATGGTTCCAGGCCCGTGATGTGGGTCCACTTGCCCTCCTTTTTTGCCTGGGTGTACTTGGTGCGGGCCTCCTCGACATCAACGCGGATGCCCTGGTTGACGATGGCCGGGCGAAAGCGCTCGTACCAGATTTCCCGGGTCTCGCATTCCCATCCGAGATGGGTGGGCGTGGTCTGGTGGTCCTTGAAGACCATGGTGGATCCACCCCATTCATCAAGGACGGACACGGTGTTCTCATCCTCGGCCAGGATCTTCCGTTGTCCCGGAAAGGGGTGGGGCCAGAAGATCCCGTTGAGGGTCGCGATGTCGGAATCGAGCCGGGCCAGAACCCCGGCGTGACTCCCGACCAGCCCTTCTCTCTCCCACCGGTTGATCGTATCCTGCCAGAACGAATCATGGCGCGGGATGCGGTCGTGATCGCGGCGTTCCATGGCGCGATTCATGCGTTCCTGGCTGGTGAGTGGGGTGGTCATCATGATGGGCGGTTTGGCGGCGAAGTGGAGGGTATGCGGCGTGGACCCCGCGAATGTCATTAGCAGGAGCAAGACATCATATTTCTCAGCATTAGTGAAGCTGATTATCGAGCGGGCTGACTTGCCGACTTCCCGCTTCGCGGTGATCCAGTCCCGAGATAAGAGACTCGCTTTTCTCCTCGGATTCCGCTTCAATGAAGGTTCTCAGTACCGCTGAGTGTGATGCCCCCAAGGGATGAGATTTTTGACTGGCCTCTGGCCGACGAAGCGACCCGCTTCGCTGAGGTCTTTGTTGGCGCCTTTTTGGAAACGCATTCTTTGCCCGACACCTGGTCCAGCGCATGGCGGATGAGACGGGGACGGAACTTTCAGTGGGTGGATCATCTGGTGGTTGATGGCGCTCACCGGGATGAACTCGCGAGGATGGGCCTGGTCGAGGAGTCTGTTCCGGCGCCGGCGGGGGTCACGGTGATGCATCACCCGAAGGCGATGATGCCCCGATTCCTTCTGGCCGAGACCTCGGTCAAAGGCGAGGTGCCGCTGAGCCTTGCCATCCGCCCCGAGTTCATCGCCGATTTCGCGGCGGCTCACAACCTGGAGTTTCGGCCTGAAGGTGGTCCGCGTTCGCGCTACCGCCGTTTCCTGATCAGCGAGGAAAACGGGGTTTCGTTTTTCGCGGTCGAGCGTTTGGCTGACCGCGGCTTCGTGGTTCGGGATTCGACACCCGATGAACAGTCCGCCGTCGCCTCAGCCAGTGAACTCTGGCGGACCCGGAAGCGAAAGGGCGGCGACGACGCGGACGGCTTTGCCCGAGGTTTCCTGGTTCTGGACGAGGTGCTGCAGCGGGTGGATCGCGACGTCGCCTGCCAGCTCTTTTTCGAAGAAGAACGGCGCTATTGGGAAGGCCGTAACCGGGCGGCCCGCCTTCAGCGCCACCGACAGGAGCTTCTCGGCCTGGGTTGGGGCAATCATGATCACCATACCTTCCGTTGCTCACGGCGCCACTTCAGCGATGTGATCACCTTCCTTGGCCGCCTTGGCTTTGAGAAAAGAGAGCGTTTCTATGCCGGGGCCGAAGCGGGCTGGGGGGCCCAGGTTCTTGAGCAACCCGGGGCCGGCTTGGTCGTTTTTGCCGATGTCGACCTGATGCCCGAGGAAACCGAAGTCGACTTCTCTTCCGCACCACTGCCCGGTGTTTCCAAACTGGGGACGGTGGGACTCTGGTGCGCGCTCCATGGCGACAGCTTTCTGCAGGCCGGCATGCACCACCTGGAGGCGCGATTCGATTTTTATCGACTGCGCGATCAATTGGCGGAAGCCGGCATAGCGACCATGAAACCGTTTTCTGACTTTGACTTCCTGCGGCAGGCCTTCACCGAGGGCGAGATCTGGGCGGTCGAGCCGGCCCGCCTCGATGCCCTGGTCTCCGACGGGCGGATCACGGCCGCCCAGGCGGAAACCTTCAGGAACCGGGGGGCGATCGGCAGTCACCTGGAGAACCTGCAGCGCAGGGGCGGCTTCAAGGGCTTCAATCAGAAAGCAGTCAGTGTCATCATCGCGGAGACGGATCCGAGGAATGCCATCAAGACCATTCCATCATGAAGATCGGAATCCTGGGTGCGGGGAAGATCGGCACCACCATCGCGACCCTGCTCGAAACATGCGCCTTCTGTACGGAACTCGTCCTGGGTGACAACCGGGAGGAACCCGCCTTTCCCGCCCGGGGAAGAACCGGCCTGAGGCGGCTGGATTTCCGGAATGAAGACGAACTCGATTCATTCATCAGGGGACGCGATGCCATCGTCAGTGCGGCTCCGTTCTTCCTGAATCGGGCCATTGCCCGGGCCTGCGCCCGATGCGGCGTTTCGTATTTCGACCTGACGGAAGACGTCGAAACGACCTCGTTCATCCGTGAGCTGGCAAAAGAGGCGAATGTGGTTTTCATGCCCCAATGCGGCCTTGCCCCCGGGGCGATCAATGTCATCGGCGGTGGCCTGGTGTCGCAGTTCTCGGCGCCGCGCAGCCTGGAACTGCGGGTGGGGGCACTCCCTCTTTATGCCAGCAACTCGATGAAGTACTACCTGAGTTGGAGCACGGCCGGCCTGATCAACGAATACTGCCACCTGGCCGAGGCCCTTCATGCGGGAAAGCGGCTGCAAACACTGCCTCTCGAAGGTCTCGAGAAGATCACTCTCGACGGTGCGGAGTACGAGGCTTTCAATACGTCGGGCGGCGTGGCCACCATGTGTGAAACCTACGAGGGCCGTATCCAGGATTTGAATTACAAGACGATCCGTTACCCCGGTCATCGGGACCTGATGCGTTTTCTGCTCGATGACCTGAACCTGGGAAGGAATCCCAAAGTCCTGACCGAGATATTCGACCAGGAAGTGCCCATGACGGACCAGGACGTGGTCATCATCTTTGTCAACGCGGTCGGCAGCATTGAAGGCGAGGGTTTCCAGCAGAGGTCTTTTGTGAAGAAGATCCTCGGCACCACGGTCCGCGAAACCCGGTTGTCAGCGATCCAGCTTTCCACGGCGGCCGGTGTGCTGGCCATGCTGGAGCTTTACAATGCGGGAGAATTGTCATCGGGATTCGTCAAGCAGGAGTCGATCGAATTGGATCGCTTCTTCTCGACCAAATGGGGCGGGCGAGTCTACGGGCCTGACATCCCTACAGTTGCGGAGCCATGACAGAATCTTCGGAAAACCATGCCACGGTCGCTGAGATAACCTCGGCGATCTTCAGGCGTCTTGGCGTCGAGCGTGACTCTCCGGGGGTCTTCAATGGCGAATGGTTCGGGAGCGGCGCGTGGCTGGAGAAGCATTCTCCGATCGACGGAAGCCTGATCGGGCGCGTGGCCCAGGGAAGCCGAACGGATTACGAGGCCGTCATCCCCCGGGTCCAGGAGGCGTATGCCACGTGGCGGTCTCTTCCCGCGCCTCGGCGGGGCGATGTCATTCGACAATTCGGAAACGCCCTGCGGGCGGTCAAAAAGGATCTGGGAGCGCTGGTTTCGATCGAGTCGGGCAAGATCCTGGCGGAAGGCGAAGGTGAGGTTCAGGAGATGATCGATATCTGCGACTTCGCCGTCGGCCTTTCGCGTCAGCTCTATGGCCGCACGATGCCCTCGGAGCGTCCCGGTCATCGGATGATGGAGCAGTGGCATCCGCTGGGCCTGGTCGGCATTATTTCGGCCTTCAACTTCCCCGTCGCGGTCTGGGCCTGGAACAGCGCGCTCGCTGCGGTCTGCGGCGATGCCACTGTGTGGAAGCCCTCGGAAAAGACACCCTTCACCGCGATCGCCACGATTCGGCTGGCCGAGAAGACCTGTCGTGAATGTGGGGTGGATCCGGCACTCTTCAGCCTGATTGTGGGTGACGGGGCGACGGTGGGGACCGTGCTGGCGGCAGATCGGCGGGTTCCCCTGATCTCGGCCACGGGTTCGACGCCGATGGGTCGCCGGGTCGGCCGGGTGGTGGCGGAGCGACTGGGCCGTTCGCTCCTTGAGCTGGGTGGCAACAACGCGGTCATCGTGACGCCATCGGCGGATTTGAAGCTGGCCGCACGTGCCCTGTTCTTCGGTGCGGTCGGCACGGCCGGACAACGTTGCACGACCACACGGCGATTGATCGTTCATTCCACGGTTCGCGCCCGTCTGATCGACGAACTTGCGCAGGCCTATCAAACCCTTCCGATCGGCAATCCCATGGATCCGCGGACCCTGATGGGACCATTGATCGATGTCGCGTCGGTTCAGGCCATGATGGAGACGATCGGCGAAATCGAGGAGGGCGGGGGCAGGGTTCTCTGGGGTGGCCGGCGTTTGAGCGGTGCACACTATCCGGGAGGATGCTATGTCGCACCTTGTGTGGCGGAAGTCGGGCGGGAGAGGGAAGTGGTGAAACGCGAGACCTTCGCCCCAATCCTCTACCTGATCGACTACAGTGAGTTCGAAGAGGCCATCGCGATTCACAATGAAGTGCCGCAGGGATTGAGTGGCGCCATCTTCACCCGTGACCTGCAGGAGGCCGAGCGCTTCCTCGCGGCGGCAGGGAGCGACTGCGGTATCGCCAACGTGAATATTGGTACCAGCGGTGCGGAGATCGGGGGTGCCTTCGGTGGTGAGAAGGACACGGGAGGCGGACGGGAAAGCGGAAGTGATTCCTGGAAGGCCTATATGCGCCGGCAGACCGCCACGGTCAATTACTCGGACTCGCTGCCCCTCGCCCAGGGCATTCAGTTTGGTGGAGACGCTTAGGGAATTGAACGACGCGTTCGCCTCGACTTGATGGTTGGTCGAGACGTTCTTTGTGACATCGCGTCCATCCGGCGGAATTGTCTCCCCATCGCCCGGATCGCCGTGTAGCTTTCCAGGCATGAGCGAAAAGAAGGCGTCGGGAGCGAAGCCGGTTCTTGTTCAGCTGGGATCATTGTGGACCCTGACCGATTACGGGGGAAAGAAGAGTCCGTGGTCGGTCGAGAAAAAGATCCGAAAGATCCGCAAGGCCGGTTTTGATGGGTTCATGGGGCGGGTTCCTCCGGTGACCCGTGAGATGATCGAAGAGAACGGGCTCGTTTTCAGTGGAATCGTCGACCTCGGCCGGGCGAGCGAGGTTCGACCGCGGCTGAAGCGATTGAAATTGGCCGGTGCCCGCTGCGTCAACGTGCAGATGCTCGATCACGACACCCCGACCCACCGGGCGGTTTCCCTGGCCCGGCGGGTGATGGAAGCGGCGGACACCCTGGCTCTGGATGTATCGATCGAGGTGCATCGCGATACGTGCACGGAAACGCCGGAGAAGGCGTATGCCCTGGCCGAAGGATTCGAGAAGGCCGAAAAGCGGCCATTGAAAATGACCTGGGATTTCTCCCATCCGGCAGTGGTCAAGAGCCTGGGGGCTCCGTTCTGGGACCGGCTGGCGGAGCGACCGGACCTGATTCAGGTCGCCAACCAGTTCCACATGCGACCCTTCAACGGCCACCACGCGCAGATTCCCGCGATGGGCTGGGACGGGAAACTCACTCCAGAGTTCAGGGATTGGCTGGAATTCGCCGAGCGCGTGTTCGCCTGCTGGCTGGAGGCGGCAACCCCGGGTCGCGAAATCTTCGTCTGCCCCGAACAGGGTGCGCCGGGCTACGATCTCTCGGTTTTTCCGGATCGGTGGGACGATATCCAGGTGATCCGTCGCCAACTGGGCAAAGTCTGGAAGCGGCAACTCCGGTCGTGGACGATGCCGAAAGGGTGAGTCTTGAGGATTCACCGTGGGTCGAAGACCGGGTATGGCCATGGTGGTTGCGGCCCCTCGCATCTCTTGGTTGGCTTCCCGGCGGTATAGGAGAATCCAATGAGCAAAGCGCTTGATGATGCCGCCAGGGCGGTGATGGCGGCCCTCGAAAAGGATTGCTGCAACGACCTCGTCTATGGAGTTCGCACCGGGGCCGGGGCCATCGCACCGTGGCCGACCGAGCCTGGCAGGTTCGTGTTTCTCGATTTTGACGGTGTGCTGAACTCAGAGCAAAGCGTGAAGGACTTGGGGACCCGTTACCGCTTTCCGGAATCAACCATCGGCGCTCTGAATACCCTGCTTCAACAGCGGGATACACAGATTGTGATCACGAGCACCTGGAGGGAGGTCTGGACTCTGAGCGAGATCGCCGGCTTCCTCGATCGCGATGGCGTGCTGCCCGGCCGGGTGGTCGGGTCAACACCACTTCTCCAAGAGACCCGCGGTCTTGAGATTGATGCGTGGTTGCGTTCCGCGCCTTATCCGGTGGCGTCGTTTGTCATTCTTGACGATCACGATGACATGGCCATGCATGGTGGGCGGCTGGTTCAGACCGATCCGCGAGTTGGCCTCACACGGGATCTGGCGGACCGGGCCATTCAGCTGCTGGCGACACCATGGAAGCTCGCAACCGGTCCCGCCTTATGAAATCAACAGGTGATTCTCGGGAGACACATGCCTCCACCCCGAACCCAGAGAACGGAGACCCCGTGATTCAGGGATTCGAGCAGACATCTGCCGACCGGGATGCGGCGGGCAGCTGGGAGCCCGTATCCGACCGTAGAATACGGGTCGGCATCGCGGGATACGGCGTCTGCGGGTTCGGGGCGGCTTTCCATTTTCAGGATCATCCCAACGTGACGGTCGCCGCCGTGGCCGACATGAATCCCGGGAAATGTGCCGAATTGGCCAGGTTGTGCCGATGCCTGAGAACGGTGTCCACTTGCGAAGAGTTGATCGCGGATGACTCGCTCGAGGCGATCTTCATCGCGACCGACGCACCGAGTCATGCGCGACTGGCGATCGCGGCGCTCAAGGCCGGCAAGCATGTGGCTTCGGCCGTGCCGGCGGTCTTTGGCTCCCTGGAGGACGCGGACGAACTCTTTGCCACGGTCAAGGCGACCGGTCGCAAGTACATGATGTTCGAGACTTCCTATTATCATGAGGACCTCTATTGCATGCGGGAGATGTACCGGGCCGGAAACCTCGGCAAGGTCATCTACGCCGAAGGCGAATACTGGCACTATTTCGGCGCGCCGTTGGCCGCGCACGGAGGATGGCGAACGGGGCTGCCGCCGCAGTGGTATCCCACTCACTCGAACGCTTACTATGTCGGCGTGACTGGCGGGAGCTTCACCGAAGTCTCGTGCATGGGCATATCCAGTGCCGTCGAACACCTCAAGCCGGAGAACAATGTCTATCGGAATCCGTTCGGTACCGAAATCGCGCTCATGCGCACCAGCGATGGTGGCATGGCCCGGATGGGGGTGAGTTGGGATACTCCCGGTCATGGTGGGGAGCGAGGCCGGATTCGCGCGGAAAAGGGATCCTTCGACCGAGTTTTCCAGAGTCATCAGAAAGATCGGGTGTTTCCGGTGATTGTCCGTCCGCCGCTCCCTCCCGGGGTTGATGCCGGTGGACACGGCGGCTCCCACGGCTACCTGATGAACGAGTTCGTCGAG